>JBBRLF010000132.1:0-12304 GCA_038231515.1 candidate division WWE3 bacterium | reverse complement strand
TGAATAAGACCCTGATTCTCGTTCGCCACGGCCATCGCAACAAGGCTCTGGGCCACGAAGTCGACAACGGCGTAAGCCCCAAGGGCAGCAAACAGGCGGCGCGCATCGAGCGGCGGTTCCGCAAGCTCTATCCCGACGAAGAGGTGCTCGTTGTAAGCAGCCCCAAGCGCCGCTGCATTGAAACTGTCGCTCCCCTGGTTCAAGATGATGAGAGCAAGATACGAATCATGGCCTCGCTGGACGAAGACGGGAATGTCGAACAGAAGGTCAAAGATTTCATTCGCTGGTGGCGTGAAGACGCGCCTCTGTTAACAGTGGCCTGCTCGCACGGCGATTGGCTGCCGGTGTGCCTCAAAACTCTAACCGGCGCCAAGGCCGAGTTAAAAAAGGGCGGCTGGGCCGAAATCGAGGAAGCCGACGGTAATGTCAAGCTGGCCTGGCTCGTTCAGGAGCTATGAACGGGAGTCGGCTCACGGATTCGTAAGCAGCTTCTGGCATTTTATGCTTGAGAACGGAAAATCGCCCTTAGGGCCGGCGGGCATGCCCCAAAATGAGCGCCACATCGTTTTCGCGCGAATCCTCAGCCCTTGACCCAGTAATTTACGCAGGTTGCCGGCCTGCATGACGGTACCCAGCTCTTGCTCGACGCCGTTGGAAAAAATCAACGTCGCATTCACCCCAACAACCTCTTCATGGGCTTTAGTCAAATGGCGTTTTGAAAGCGACTGCACCGCATCGTGGGCGGCGAGTGCCACAACCCACGAATGCGACACCGCTTCAGGCATCGACGCGTGCTCAAAGATATCGTGTAATGATGTATCCCAGGTTAAAGGATCATGGTCACCGTCAATGGTCAGTCTCATTCGCACATGGGTTGCTTCGATATCGGTGACCTCGACAAGTTCGCCCAACTCTTCGGTCCAAGCCTGTTTCAAATCGAGCCGCTCGCTTGATTCCAGAAAGATGAAGCTGCGGGCAACGACTTGATTGGGGGCAATGCCCTGGTATCTGAATTCTGCTGCGCTCAACATGATCAAACGCTCAACGCCCGGAGTCTCTTTGAGCATTTTCAGCGGTGCCCGCCGGCCGTACCAGGCGCGGGCTTTTAAATCAAGCGAGCTATAGAGTCGCGTGCTGAGTATCGACTTGGAACCCTCGAAGACGCCAAGCGCCAGTGCGGCAAGCGGTTGTCCCGCACTGGCGTAGAGCAACCCCACCTTTACGACTGAGTCGACTGCCGGCAAGACATGATAGGCCACCTTGGCGGTGGTACCCAACCGGGCTTCGACCGTAATGGGTCTGGCCACAAGATATAGGTGCTTTTCGCTTTCACCAAAAGCGAGAGAACTTAAGAGCGCTAAAGCGATGCAGTGGCTAAAGATTCGAGTCAAAAACATGATACGGGAGGCATAACATATTAATGTCTAGAGGTAAAACCAATTTAGTCGGGAATTAAACCCGGGTCACTTCAAGTGTGCGTTTGAACACTGACTTGAAGAACGCCTTGCGCTGCTCGACCCTAAAAACCTCGAGATCGGTAGTCGTTCCACCCGAAAAAGCTATGTGAACCGTGGACTTGGTCACACTTACCCGCCGAATCACGGTCGCCACTCGCGGATCAGCGTCGAGGGCATCGACCACCCAAAGCATGGCCAGGCACTTGAGAAAGGCCTGTCGCCGCAGCTTCATATTCTCAAAGGGCAGGTCCTCGAGATTGATCTTATGACGCTCATGGTGAAGGCACAGCGACGCCACAAACTCTGATTCCCAATCCTCAATGAAGGCGAACTTCGCGTTCTTCACGATGTAGTAAGAGTGCTGCTGATTGCCGACGATTGAAACGGCTTCGCCAACATTGCGAAGTATTGCAGCCGCATCAAGATATAGCCGCCAGTCGCGATCGAGCTTGTGCAGCTTGCTCAGGCTGCGAAAAAGCGACTCCGTCATCAAAACCACCGCCTGCAGATGCTTGCGGTTTCCACCGAAAGATTCCGCCTTTGCGAACAGATCTTCCAGATGCAAACCAATGCGCGAGGTCAGGTGCTTCTTCGCCAGCTCAATCTGCTCTTCCAAAATTCCGTCACGCAAAGAGAACTCGGTTTCAGCGACCTGCTCGATGCGCAGCGCGAGCATGCATTCCTCGAGCAGAACGGCTCCGGCTAAAATCATGTCAACGCGCTTCGACTCCATTCCCTGAATGCCCAGAAGCTGCGTCGTATTCATGCGTTTCATGCGCTTGACCAGTACACTCAGATCTTTAAGCTTCAGTATTTTCTTGCCCGAATTCTTACGGACAATCTTGGTCAACGCGCGAATCGTACCGCTGGAGCCTATCGCGCCGGTCACGCGCGGCCACTTCTGCTCATACATTTTGACGGCAAGGAACTTGCGAACATAGGCGCGCAGCTGTTCCACACTGTCGCTCGAAGGTGGGCTCTTCTTCAAAAACACCTGTTGCAATCGGGCCGTACCCAACGGAAAACTTTCGGAATGCAGAATCTTGCGATTCTGGGTAATCGTGATTTCAGTGCTGCCACCACCAATGTCAATCAACGCGGTTTTGCCTTTTGGAATTTTTTCATTGGAAAGAATTCCAAGCGCGATCAGATGAGCTTCTTCGGGCCCGGTAATCACGCGCACGTCGATTTTTGTCGAAGACCGCACCTTGGCCACGAGCTTGGCGCTGTCGCCAGCCTCGCGCAGGGCACTAGTGGCCAATGCCAGAATTCGATTCACACGCAGCTCTTCCGCGATCTTCTTGAAGGAATGAAAAGCGTGCACCGTGCGTTCGATGGCATCGGGGTCAAGCTGGCCATGCGTAAAAACGCCTTGGCCCAGTCGAACCATGATCTTGTCACGATGAAGCGTGCGAACGAGCCGGCCTGGCCCCAGCTGATGGACGTCGAAGCGAACGGAGTTCGTGCCTAGATCGATAATGGCGATTCTCATTGAACTCGTGCCTCTAATTACCCGTTACCCGTTACCCGTTACTCGCCGCCCGGAAATTTACAAACAAACGTCGACCCCTGCCCCAGCGCACTTTCGACCCAAACCGTGCCACTGTGACGTTGCATGATGTGCTTCACGATGGCAAGTCCCAGGCCGGTGCCCCCCAGCTCGCGCGAGCGCGCCTTATCCACCCGATAAAATCGTTCAAACAGCCGGGCATGGTGCTTCAACGGAATTCCCGGCCCGCTGTCGACAACTTTCAGCAAAACCTCGGTCTTTGTCGTGCCCGGCTCCCAGCGCACTGCAATCTTGCCGCCAGCCGGCGTATACTTGCCGGCATTGTCGAGCAGGTTGACCAGCACCTGCTCCAGGCGACGGGGGTCGGCCAGCACAGTGGGGGAATGGGCTTCTATGGTGACGCTATGCCCCTTCTTTTCGAATACGCCTTTCATTTGATTGAGCACGCGGTTCGTGAACTCGTCGGTATAGAGCAGCGCTTTTTGCAGATCCTCGGCATTGGACTCCAGCGACGACAGATCGAGCAGGTCGTTGATCAAGCTCATGAGGCGCGAGGTATTGCGCATGATGATCTCGATAAATTCTTTTTCGGGCGGACGACCCTGGTCAATGTCCTGCCCCAGCGTATCGGCATAACCCTTGATCGCTGTCAGCGGCGTGCGCAGCTCGTGCGACACATTGGCTACGAAATCAATGCGTATCTGTTCGGCCAGCTTGAGCTCGGTAACATCATGAAAAATTCCCACGGCCCCATAGATTTCACCCGAGGTGCGCCGCAGGGACGAGATCGAGATGGAAAAAAACTTTCTGCCACTCTCCTGTTCAAAAGGAATCGCGTTTACCAGACTCGACAGACCATCCTTGAGCGCCCCCCGAAAGGCGCCCAGAATTTCTGGATCACGAAACATTTCCCAGAGTCTGAAATTCCGGTCACGGTCCTGCTCGCGGCCGAACATCACCATGAACCGGCTGTTGTAAAAGAGTGGTGCACCTTCCAGATCGACGGCCAGAATGGAATCTGAAATCGCGCTCATCAGCGTGGCCTGCTCTTCGCGCTGTAGATTCAGTCTTTCCGCCTTGGCTTCCAGGTCGCGCCGAATGTTGTCCAGTGAAGCTTCAAGATCGCTCAGCTCGCCGAAGGGCTCATCGCCGGGCGAGCCTTCATCGCCGATGCGCTCATGGATATTGAGAACGCTACGGGCCTTCAACAGCAGCCGGCCGATGGGAAAAACCAGGGTACGTGCCGCCCATACGGCCAAGCCACCAATAAACGCGGCAATCACTATCAGAAAGATAGCCAGGGAGGTATCGAAGATTCGCAGTGCTCGCGACAGCTGCGCCAGCGGCATGGCCCCTCGCAAAATAAGATGTTCCTTTTTTAAAAGAACCGCTCCGTACAGCATGGACTCTCCAAGCGTGGCGCTCAGACGAATGCTTTTTCCGAAGCCGGACTGACTCGCCTCTACCACCTCGGGCCGTTGCCCATGATTTTCCATGGAGCTGGAATCATGGCGCGTGTCGCAAAGCACTACCCCATTTTCGGAAATAATCGTGAGTCGCAGGGTATTTTCAGACGCATCCACCGTCGAGTGCGCATGGCACCAGCGATAATCCGGTACTTTAGGAATATCGTGCGCCAGCACCTTCAAGGTTTCATGAAGCTGGCTCTCGACCTGCGCGATAAACTGGCGTTTAAAAAAATAACGCGCGGCGACCGCGGACGCAGTCAGGGCAACCAGTACGAGTACCGCCTGGACAAGAACGATTCGTGAAAACAACCTCCAGGGAAAATGCGCCCGTATCATGCCTTGATACGATAGCCTACGCCTCGGATTGTTTCCACGATCTCAGCACAGTCACCCAGTTTTTTACGAAGCCCGAAAACGTGGGTGTCGACCGTCCGGTCGCTGACCACGATTCCTTCACCTTGCACACAGTCGATGAGCTTATCTCGCGATAGAACCCGCCCCCGATTGTCGAGCAGCGCCACAAGGAGCTTGAACTCCGACAAGGTGAGCTTGGTTTCCTCTTCCTTGCACCAGACTTTATGTTCATCAAGATTGACGCGCAAACCACCTACGTTATACCGCTCGGCCGGAGATTCGGTGGCCACATTGGCGCGACGAATCAAGGCCCGCACTCGCGCCACGAACACGGGAATCTCGAAGGGCTTGGTGATATAGTCGTCAGCGCCCATTTCGAGGCCCAGCACGATGTCAGAGGTATCGGCGCGAGCCGTTACCATCAGTACCGGCACCTTGCCCGCGATTTTCTTGCAGATGTCCAGCCCCGACATACCCGGCAACATCCAGTCCAGAATCGCCAGATCGTACTTGTTTTCGCTCAGCAGCTTCAGCGCCTCTTCACCATTTTCCACTCCGGTGGCGGTGTGGCCCTCGCGCTTGAGATGCAAAAGCATCAGATCTTTAACGTCTCTTTCATCTTCGACGACTAGAATTTTCGAAGGATTTGCAATACTCATGTCAACGCCTTCTTGATCGTTTCGACGCGTGCGCTGTGGCGAATATCTTCACCGGTGATCGCGAAAATCACGTCTTCGGCGATATTGGTGGCATGATCGCCAATGCGTTCCAGGTTTCTCGCGATCAGAATAAGATTCAAACCCTGCTCGATGTGTTCAGGCTTGGCTTTGATGTGATCAAGCACGTCCCGAAATATTTTGTTTTTCAAGCCATCCACAATGTCATCGCGCCTCAGCACCTCACGCGCAAGCGCGGCGTCGGTGCGCACAAAGGAGTCGAGCGTCTCGCGTACCATCACCCGCGCCTCTTCGAACATTCGAGGCAGGTCGACGAGGGGTTTGAGCGGCTCACCCTGAATATAACGTTCAGTATTGTGCGCGATATTTACGGCCTGATCGCCCATGCGCTCCAAATCGGTATTGATCTTGATCGTCGCGACGATCAACCTCAGATCAGCGGCCAGCGGTTGCTGCATCGCCAGCAGTTTCACGCACGAGTTATCCACCGCAATATGGGCGGCATTCACGCGTCTCTCAATATCGTGCACGAGGGCGATTTTCTCACGGTCGCGCTTCTGCAAGGCTTCGGTCGCGGCCTCGATGGCAAGCTCGACCAGGCCGGCCATGCTGACCAGCTGCTCTTTCAACTCCCGTAGCGATGCGTCGAAATGGCGTTCCATCAACCAAACCTCCCGGTAATGTAGCGTTCGGTTCTCGAATCTTTTGGCGTGGTGAAAATTTTTGAAGTCTCACCATGCTCGACCATATCACCGAGCAGAAAAAACGCGGTGGAATCCGAAATTCGAGCCGCCTGCTGCATATTATGCGTCACGATAACGATCGTTACGGTTTTTTTCAGCTCTGTCACGAGCTCTTCAATTTTTGCCGTCGAAATCGGGTCCAGCGCGCTGGTAGGCTCGTCCATCAGCATTACGGAGGGCTCAACCGCCAGGGCACGCGCAATACAGAGTCTTTGTTGTTGTCCGCCCGACAAGCTGGTTCCCGGTGCGTTAAGCTTGTCTTTAACCTCGTCCCACAGGGCGGACAAGTGCAGGCTTTTTTCGACAATTTCTTTCAACATCGTACCGCGTCGCATTCCGGCCAGCCTCAATCCGATCGCCACGTTGTCGAAAACCGACAAAGATGGAAAGGGATTGGGTTTCTGAAAAACCATGCCGATCTTTCTGCGAATCGCGACGGGATCGATGCCCTTGCCGTAGATGTCGTCACCATTCAAAAGCACGTGGCCTTCGGCCGTGGCCTCGGGAACCTCTTCGTGCAGACGATTCAGACAGCGAATGAAGGTGGACTTGCCACAGCCCGACGGCCCGATGATCGCGGTAACCGTATTGCTTTCAAACGCCAGATCAATGCCTTTAACCGCTTGGGTTTCTCCGAACCAGGCATTGAGCTCACGGACCTCTAGAATGGTGCTCATCGCTTCCTTTCCGTGCTGCTTAACACGAGGCGGGTCAGTAGATTCATCGAGAATACCAGCATCACCAGCATTAAGGCGCCGGCCCAGGCCTGGCGGTGCCACTCGTCGTAGGGCGAGATCGCGTAGGTGTAGATCTGCACCGGCAGCGACGAGATCGGCTGATCAAGGCCGCGCTGCCAGAATCTGTTGTTGAAGGCGGTAAAAAGCAGCGGCGCCGTCTCGCCCGACACCCGGGCAATCGACAGCATCACGCCAGTGGTAATCGGCCCGCGTATGCCACGCAACACGATCCAGAGAGTTACCTTCCAGCGCGGCAGTCCCAAGGCCAGACCCGCCTCGCGAATATGTTCTGGCACGAGCTTTAAAAGTTCTTCCGAGCTGCGCGCAACCGTGGGGATGATGAGAATGCCCAACGCCAGACCACCGGCCAAAGCCGAAAACCTTTTCATCGTTACGACAACCAGCGCGTAGATGAATAGTCCGATGATGATCGAGGGAATACTTGCCAGCATGTCGGCGCTGAAACGTACGGCGGTTGCAAGCTTGCCCCGGCCATACTCGGAGAGATAAAGACCCGTGGCGATTCCCCAGGGCACACCCAGCAACGAGCCCAACATAACCAGCGTCACGGTGCCCAGCAGCGCGTTGGCCATGCCACCGCCCGCCTCGCCCACCGGTTTTGGCAGCTCGGTGAAAAATGAAACATTCAATGCGGGAAGGCCCTGCGACAGCACATAGCCAAATACGCTGAAAAGAGGAATCAGCGCGACTATCGCGGCCGTGACGAGCGCAACCACCATCGCGGCATTCACCGATTTGCGTTTCCGGTAGCTTCTGAAGATATAGTCCGAAAATCTTCTCTGCATCAGCGGCTCCCGCTTCTGGTAATAAAAAGCCGCGCCAGGCTGTTGATGATGAATGTTACCCCAAACAGCAGCAGTCCAACCTCGACCAAGGCGGCTATATGCATGTCGGTGGTGGCTTCTGAATACTCGTTGGCGATGATGCTAGCCATGGTTGCCGAAGGCGCGAATAATGAGGCTGAAATTTCATGCCGGTTACCGATCACCATGGTTACAGCCATGGTCTCGCCCAGTGCACGGCCCATTCCCAAAATCACGGCACCGGCGATTCCGCGTTTTGAGCTGCGCAACACCGCGAGACGCATCATCTCCCAGCGCGTGGCCCCGATGCCCAGGGCGGCTTCGCGTTGCGGCTGAGGAATGGCGCTGAAAATTTCGCGTGAGATGCTCGAAATCGTCGGCGTAATCATGATGGCCAGGATAATCCCGGCGGCCATCATACCCACTCCATAAGCCGGGCCCTGAAAAAACGGCAGGAACCCCAAGGTGTTTTTCAAAACCGGCTCAACCGAAGTGCGCAGCCAGGGTGCGAGCACGAAGATGCCCCAAAGCCCGTAGACGACGCTGGGAATCGCCGCCAGCATTTCGACCAGAAAGCCAACGACGCGTCCGGTACGGCGCGGCGCGATTTCAGTCAGAAACAAGGCAACTCCGATACTCAACGGCGTCGCGATGATGATAGCGATAAATGACGAGATTATGGTTCCGTACACCACGGGCAGCGCACCGAAGTTGTCTTGAACCGGATCCCATACCGATGAGAAAATAAAACTCCAGCCCAGCTTGTGAATGGCGGGACTGGCCGCGCGATACAGGAAGTAAGCGATGGCAAGCAACATTAAAACCAGCCCGATGGCCGGCACCCTCAAAGCCCACGCAAAAATGCGGTCGCCCGCGTGAACCTCCTTGTGGCGCCCATTGCGTTGCAATGGGGCCGTTACCGTGGGGGCTTTGGATGATTGGTGAACCACTATTGACTGCAACTGCCTGCCAATCCGCTTACTCGAGAGTGATCGCGTTTATTTTTTCAGATACCTTGGATACCAACGCCTTTGGTAAAGGAGCATAGGACAGCGGTTCCGCGAATTTTTGTCCGTCCTTGACGGCCCACTTCAGAAATTTCACGATCTCGCCGCCCTTTTCTTTGGGCATCTTGCTCCAGACAAGCAGGTAGGTGAAGCCGCTGATCGGGTAAGCCTCTTTGCCTTCGGCGTCCGTGATCGAAACGCGAAAGTCAGCGGGCATGTTTTTCAAGGCAGCAGCCGCCGCGGCGGTAACGCTGGCGGTGCTGGCTTCGATGAACTTGCCGGCCTTGTTCTTCAAGGTCGCATAAGCCATGTTGTTGTTCTTCGCGTAGATCAGCTCGACGTAGCCCAGGCTGCCGGGAGTCTGCTTTACGAGGCCCGAAACGCCTTCGTTGCCCTTGCCGCCCAGACCCGCTGGCCAGTTGACCGCAGTGCCGGCCCCCACTTTGGATTTCCACTCCGGGCTGACCTTTGAAAGGTAGTCGGTGAAGATGCCGCTGGTGCCGCTGCCATCCGAGCGATGCACGACCAGTACGTCACCCGAAAGCTTGGCCGTCGGATTCAGGCTCTTGATGCGCTTATCGTCCCACTTCGTGATTTTTCCCAGGAAGATGTCGCCAACCACGTCGCCGCTGAGCCTAAGGCCCTTTTCGACGCCGGGAATATTGTAAGTGAGCACCACGGCGCCCAGGACTGTCGGGATGTGAGCGATCGGAACGGACGATTTTGCAAGCTGCTCATCAGACATTGGCGCGTCCGAGGCACCGAAATCCACGGTCTTCTCCATAAACTGGCGGATCCCACCGCCGCTGCCGATCGACTGGTAGTTGATCTGCACGTTCGCATCCACTTTTTGATATTCCGAAAACCATTTCGAATAGAGTGGAAACGGAAAGGTGGCGCCCGCGCCGTTGATAAGATTTGCGGCCTGGGCCGCGCCCGTCATTGCAAGAAACAGGATCAAAGTCTTCATGGATACTCCTTAGAAGATGAAAAAAGCCGAGAGCTGATATCTGTTATTGTGCGCAACGTAAGCATCACCATACTCGGTGCGGCTGAACGCGTACTCAAAGCCGACACGAACTTGTTTGGTCACATCATGCATCCAGTTGGCGAAATAGACCTGAACCTTGTCGTAGGGAAAGTTTCCGGCCGAGGTCTTGTTGTTCGCTCCGACCAACGTATTGATGTTGTCCGAGTACAGCCGCCCATAACCGCCGCTGAACCAGCTGCGGCAGGTTCCGGGCAGATGATATTGAAAATAGGCGTTAAACGTACGGATATCGACGAGTTGAAAGTTACCCGACGAGTCAAAGCCCCCGATGCCGGCGTCGAGGTTTACGTTTTTTTCTGGTGCCGCGGCAATCGAGTTGAGCGGACTGCCCAAGCCACCCGTGAAACCAACGAGCTGATCGCCATAACCTTGGCCAGCGGTGAACTCACCACCAAAAACCAACGTGTTAGCCGGGTCTTTGCCATCGCCAGAAGCAATAACCGGAATCAACGCATCAGCCACGGCCGCATAACCGGCAACATGTGTAAGGTCGCCGGTTGGAGCCAAAGGCGATTGCGGGGTGACAAACTCGCGTACCGCGCCGCTAAGCCCGAAGCTCATGGGCTGAGTCTTCTGTGGCGTCGTGGACCCGCCCGCAAAACCAGCAGTACGGCCGCCCAAAGCCAGCCGCACACCACCTTCAAGGCCCGGCAGTGAGGCGTCACGTTGCGGCGGGCGCATCACGGCCAGCGCAGCCTGCAATGTGTTGCTGTTTTCCATTGATACCGTTTTTACGATGCGAATTTGGCCGGTGCGGCCATAAAGCATTCCGGTGATGGGTGCTACCTGTACCGTTGGCATGAAGTAATACGGCTGCCAACCCAGCATATTCCAGTACTGACCGCCCAGAATTTGCCAGCCATTGCGTTCGAGACTCAGGTAAGTATGGCGCACTCTGAAAGTGGGATTGTTGAAAAATCCCGCTTCGCTGTTTGCCGCACCCGTTGGGGTGCCGGGAGCCGGATCAAAGCCAAGGAGATCGAATTCGAAGTGGCCTTTGGTTTTCCAGCCTTCAAATTCAGGTGGCTCCACGGTAAATGCGAGCCGCGTGTTGCGAATCGACAGCTGCGTCCGGCCGGTCTGTCCGGCAACGCCGTCGCGCGAAACCGCTGCGTTACCTTGAACTTCGGTAAAGCTACGCGTGCTGTCGACTATCGTGTCCAATTCAACAAAACCGCCCATTGAGATCTTCCAGTCATCCTTATCGAGTAAGGTGACCGCTGCAAAGCCATGACCAGGAGCCAAACAAAAGGCCAGACTGCACATGAGTAAGATTTTATTCATATGCAAACTACTATGGCAGGGCGCATGAAAAGTAATGTCAGCTTCTTGTCAGAAGTAACTTACTTTTTCAGTAAGTTATTGCGGTGTATTATCGTCGGATATTCCGTTGGAATTGGGCGAAGTCTTTAATTTCAATGGTGAATGGTATGATTCGGGATCTGCCGCTTCTTCATCCGTGGGTTTGGTCTCGTCAGTGGATTCCTCGTCGCCCTCGGCCGGCTCTTTTACTTCGCCTGGCTCATCGTATTCGCCATCCGGTAACTTCTTCGGTTTCGATGGCCCTTTACGAGGCTTGCTTACTGCGGCCGCCGGCGCTTCGGCGGGCACCTCGGCCTTTACGATCTCGTCATCAACCTTCACCCATTTCCAGCTACGCTCTTTCATCACCTCAGAAATCGCATCTCGAATGCCATCGGCCGCCAGGGTTGCCGCCTCTTTGTCAGTCTCGGCGAGATATTTGTAAGAGAGAAAAATGGTGCTGGGTTTGCGGCAGAAAAACTGCGCCGTGTAGCCGCTCTTGAGATTGCCCACGCGATAGTTTGAATTGAGCTCAACGGCGAGCCATTCGCATTTTGAGGGCGTATAGGATTCCGAGCCACTGCCGATGGGGCCTGCGCCAGGCCGCTGCACGGGCGCCGCCGAACCTGAAAGAATGAGAATGCTCAAAACAGCCTGGACCAGCATCCTTATCATTAGACCACAGAAGCCGCCCCGGGTAGCGAGGAAGACTTTGCCGACTCGCGAACTACCGCGCGGGATGATCGCGTTCTTCGACGATCAAGTGGCGCACATTATAATGCTTCGGAATCAGCTTCCGGTAATAATCCGAACCGCGACGGGTTTTCGTCATCACGATGATTTCGCAGGCCATGGCTTTCGGCGCTATACGCCACACATGCAGGTCAGCCACGATAAGATCGTTCGTTTCGATCAGATCTTTCAGCTTCTCGCGGTCAATCGATTTGGCGTGGCCGTCGAGCAGCTCCCAGGCCGTATTTCGAGCCAGTGTGAAACCCCAGTTCAGAATTACGATTGAACCCACCATGCCGACCAAAGCGTCAAGCCAGTAAATCGTATAGATCTTGCCCACGACCAGGGCACCTATGGCGAGCACCGAGGTCACCGCGTCAGCCAGTACGTGCACGTAAGCGCTGCGCAGATTGTGATCGTGGTGGTGGTCATTATGATGAT
>JBBRLF010000131.1:0-12394 GCA_038231515.1 candidate division WWE3 bacterium | reverse complement strand
GTATTTGCTAATGTGCGTGCCCGGCGTGGGCATCGTGGTCGTGGTGGTCATGCCCATGCACCATTCGGTGTAGCGCCGACCTGCCCCAAAGATGAAGGGTCAGCATAACGATAAGCCAGGCTCCGCCGATTTCCAGCCAGTCTGGAATTCCGTGAATCCAGTTTATTGCGCTGCTATTGGCGATTTGCGTGAGCTGGGGATATTTTTGGATCGCAGGCCAGATGAAATTAAAAGCAACCCCCATACCCCAGCAGCAGACAATGAGCGTGATATAGTAAACCGCGGTGATTCGGGCTCCGAGCTCACGCCGCAGGGCAAAGATGCTACTGAAGTTGGTCGCCGGGCCCGCCAATAAAAAGGCCAGGGCGGCGCCGGGATTAAGCCCCTTGGCCAGCAGCACCGCCGCAAGTGGCGTGGTGGCCGTGGCACAGGAATAGAGCGGAATTCCGGCGATAATCGCGAAAAGTACCTGAATACTCGGGTAGTGGCCAAACCAGGTGGTGCTGATGCCGCCGGCGGGCATCAGCACTTGTAGCAGCGCCGCCAGCATCAGTCCGATCATTACCCAGGTGGCGATATCCCTGAAAAAAGTGCCAAAAGCATAGCCAAAAACCGCGCGCACCCGGGCAAACGTGCGATGCTCATGGTCTTTGGCGTCGATCACCATGAGGCCGCAGACTTTGCAGATTTCAGCCGTATCGCCACAGCTGTCTTCAGCACACGCCTCTTTATCGTCCCGATCCATAACGCGCGAAAGCTTCAGCACGTTTACGCGCAGCTCTTCGTTCGTACTGGTGGAAAAAAACTCAACAACCGTGCCCACCAATACGGCGAGCAAAAGCGCCGCAAACGGCCGGACGCCCAGAAAAATCGCGGGTAATAGCGCGGCGGTGATTGCCAGCGCGTCAACGCTGGTTTCGGGAGTGGCAATCGTAAACGAGGTCATGGCCGATAACGAGGCACCCTGCCGTCGCAGAGTAAGCGCGGTCGGGATAACGCCACACGAGCACAGGGGCAATGGCAGGCCGACGAGCGACCCTCGGATGGCCCCACGCCAGCCACGATGCCCCAGCGCCCAGAGTACAATGCGGGGCGGAACCAGCACGTGCAGAATGCCCGCGAGCAGCAGCCCCAGCACCAGAAAAGGTGACGTTTCGCGTAAAGTTGACCAAAATACTGAGCCCCACTGCCCAATAAACCCGACCAGCGGGGAAAAAAACTGGCTCATGCCCCTACACGCTACCGCAGTGGGATTGAACTTGGAAGGGTTCGCAGTTTGGACTATAGAAGAAGCAACAACTTACGTTCAGTTACCTAAATTAACGAAAAGGAGCCTCCAGATGGTTCGTGTTGCAATTAATGGATTTGGACGCATTGGCCGCCGGGTTTTACGCGCCGCTCTCGATAACAAACAAATCCAGATCGTCGCGGTCAACGATCTGACCCCACCCAACGTTCAGGCGCATCTTTTCAAGTACGACTCCGTACACGGCACTCTCGATCACGAAGTTCGCCTTGAAGGCAATATGCTGCACGCCGGCCTTCAGAATGTACGCCTGACCGCCGAACGCGATCCAGCCAAGCTTCCTTGGAAAGAACTGGGCGTGGATATTGTCATGGAATGCACCGGCCTCTTCACCGACAAAGAAAAAGCCTCCCTGCACCTGGCTGCAGGCGCAAAGAAAGTCATCATCTCGGCTCCGAGCAAAGATGCCGACCTCACGATCTGCATGGGCATCAACGAAGGCAAATACGATCCCAAGCTGCACACGATCGTGTCAAATGCCTCTTGCACCACGAACTGCCTGGCACCCGTTATTAAAGTGCTCGACGACAACTTCGGTGTCGTCCGCGGCTTGATGACGACAATCCACTCGTACACCAACGACCAGAACGTGCTCGATCTGCCCCACAAAGACCTGCGTCGCGCACGCGCCGCCGCACTTTCGATGATTCCGACCACGACCGGCGCCGCCAAAGCCATTGGCCTCGTAATGCCGCATCTCAAGGGCAAGCTCGACGGCTACGCCGTGCGCGTGCCCACGCCAAACGTGTCGCTCGTCGATCTTACCGTGCAGCTGGCAAAGAACGCCACGCCCGCAGAGATCAACGCGAAACTCGAAGCTGCCGCCAAGGGTCCACTTAAAGGAATCCTGGGTTACAGCGTCGAACCGCTCGTCTCTCATGACTTCAACGGCAACGAAGCTTCCAGCACCGTTGATGCCGAGCTGACCTCGGTCCTCGATGGAAATCTGGCGAAGGTCGTAGCCTGGTATGACAATGAGTCGGGTTTCAGCGCCCGCATGAACGATCTCGCCATCTACATGGGCAAGGCACTGGTATAACCAATCATGATTAAGACGATCGAGGACTTGCCGCTTAAAGAAAAACGCGTATTCATGCGCCTGGACTTCAATGTGCCGCTGAAAGACGGGGCCGTTGCCGATGACACGCGAATTCGCGAGGCCCTGCCCACGATCAAGTACGCCATGGAAAAAGGGGCGAAGCTGATTCTGGCGTCGCATCTGGGCCGGCCTGAAGGCCGCGATATGAAGTTTTCGCTCGAGCCTGTCGCCAAGCATCTGAGCGAGCTGCTGGGCACTGACGTACTGCTCACTGATGACTGCGTCGGCGACGGCATTCAGATGATTACCAAGCACCTGAAATCGACGCAGGTCATTTTGCTCGAAAACCTGCGTTTTCATCCCGAAGAGGAAAAAAACGATCCGGAATTCGCGCGCGAGCTGGCCTCACTGGCGGAAGTTTACGTTACCGATGCTTTCGGAACCGCTCATCGCAAACATGCCTCGACCTATGGTGTACCTGCGCTGATGTCGGCGCGCGGCTGCGGTTTTTTGATCAACAAAGAGCTTAAATTTCTGGGTCGCCTGCTCGATCATCCAGAACATCCCTACGTCGCAATTCTAGGCGGCTCCAAGGTTGGCGACAAAATCAAGACGATCGAAAATCTCTATCTGCAAGTCGACACCGTGCTTATTGGCGGCGCGATGGGCAATACTTTCAGAGTCGCAGCCGGAAACTATACGCTGCCCCCGGCTGCTAAAAAGCCCAAGCCGGAAGAAATCGAATACTGCAAACAGCTCATCCAGAAGGCGATGAAGCACGAGGTGAAGCTGCTGCTGCCGGTTGACGACCTCGAGGGCTTCGATATCGGACCCAAGACCATTGAGCTCTTTACCGCAGAAATTCGCACGGCAAAGACGATCTTCTGGAACGGTCCCGTGGGCATGTTCGAAAAGCCGGAGTACGCCAAAGGCACGATGGCAGTGGCACAGGCCATGGCCGATAATAAAGCCGGACTTAAAGTGGTGGGCGGCGGTGACTCTGTTTCAGCCATAAACCAGTTCGGCCTGGCCGAGCAGATGGACCACCTGTCTACTGGTGGCGGCGCAAGTCTCGAATTCCTCGAAGGCAACGGACTACCTGGAATTCAGATTCTCGATACGTTCAACAAGGGCGCGTCTTCATGACCACCCCGCGCGCCAGAATTCTGGCCGGCAACTGGAAAATGAACCTCACGCCAAATGAAGCCGTCGAATACTTCGGTGCGCTTGGCAAGAGCCTGCAAGGTCATGCCCGCAAGCCAAGCGTGTTTCGCGTCATCTTTCCGCCGGCCTATGACCTGGGCGCCGAAGTGCAGCGCGCGGCCACGGCTTGCGATGTGGAGCTGGGCGCTCAAAATGTGCACTGGGAAGACAAAGGCGCTTTCACGGCCGAGATTTCACCCACCGCGCTATTAGCCATGGGAATTCCTTGGGCGCTGGTTGGCCACTCCGAACGGCGCCAGTTTTTCGCTGAAACCGACCAGACGGCGGCCAGCCGTTTCAAGCGGGCGGCAAATGCGGGCTTGAACGTCATGTACTGCATTGGTGAGCGGCTGCAAGAACGCGAAGCCGGCCAAACGCAGGCGGTTCTGCATCGACAGCTGCTGCCATTTTTGGAAGTGCTCAAAGAGCTGCTCGCCAAACCAGGCGACGCCTGGCCCACCAAGCTGATGTGGTGCCTGGCCTATGAGCCGGTTTGGGCCATTGGAACGGGCAAAACGGCCACGAATGCCGAGGCTGAAGAAGCCCACCGTTATATCCGACAGGTCATTTGGGATCAGCTCGGAATGGACGTGGCTCAGAAGATTTCGATCCTTTACGGCGGCAGCGTAACTCCCGAGAATGTTTCGGGTCTTATGCAGCAGCCCAACGTCGACGGAGTGCTGGTTGGGGGCGCGAGCCTTAAACCAGAGGGCTTTGCGCGTATCCTTGCAAGTGTTTGACGTTCAAGATATGAGCTAACCATGGCAACATTTCTACTCGTTCTTCACGTCTTTACCTGCATTCTTCTCGTTCTCGTCGTGCTCGTGCAATCGGGCAAAGACGGCGGCATCGGAATGATGGGCGGCGGCGGCTCAAGCCAGACAGTTTTCGGCAGCTCGGGCGGCGCGAATTTTTTCACCAAGTTTACCTCGGCTTGTGCCGCGATCTTCATGATCACCTCGATCTTTCTGACGATCACGAAGGGCAACAAGCACAATTCGGTGTTCGCAGGCCAGGTTCCCGCAAAAGCGGCGATTCCAAACTCGGCTGCACCAGGTACGCAGGCGCCAAGCACTCCATCAGCGTCAGCTGCCACGACTGGCTCGACGCCTCCGGCTCCCTCGGCTAACAACGCAGCTCCTGCTGCAGCTGAAAAAGCCCACGAGACTGCGGCTCCAAGCAAAAAGTAAGTTCGCTTGAATCTACAGACGCTTGACCTCGCAGCACTCTACTTTCCCAGAAAAGAATGGCGGTGGCTGAGGGCAGCAGTGCGTCTGCCAGAGCTCGAGGCGGCCGCCGACCTGTTTCTATGGGCGGCGAAGGTCGAGGGCAAGCTCTGGGCGTGGCATCCACGCGGCAGCGATATTGATTCCGCAACTCCTTCGACTCAAAAAGTACGCGTACTCGTGCTCGACACCGATGGCCACGAGCTGGCCGCACACGGGCTTTATCTCAAAACGATTTTTACGGCGCTTCCCGCTCACGACGTCGAGTGGGCGGTCGCCTTGCAAGTGCTTACCGATCGTCTGAATTATCAGGCCGCCGAGCAGGGCCTGCCCAGGTATTGGAAAGAGGCGCTCGAAGCCTGTGGCCTCGAACCCCATCTGGGCATTCTGGCGCAGCGCGGACGCTACGGTTTTCTTAACGAGGCCGAGCAGCGCCACCTGGCCGAGAAACGCTGGGACCTGGCTACTTTTGAAATGCTGGAGTCGATGGCGCCGCCCGTACGCACCGCCTTTTTGACCGCCATTCAGAAATGGAATCTCTCGGCCCAGCAGACCAAAGAGGCCCTGAACTTCGCCATGATTTTGGCGAAGAAGATCAGCGAGAAAGCCGCGCTTAGTGTGCTGGCCAACCCGTTCAAGAACGCCGAAGAGTTTCGCATGGCCCTGTTTCGTACGGCGCAGCCCGAACTGGCCACGCTTTCGCAGAAACGCATCGAAATGCTGCGAAATCTAATGCTTCCGCCTCGCAGCTCGGTTTACGGCGACCCGGCGTTTGAAAGTGATTTGCTGAAGATTACCCACACGCCACGCAAGATGAGCGACTTTGAGTCGTTCAAATACTGGGTGGCGGATCCTGAGACGACTGAGAAACTGAAACAGCTTCTGGAGATTTATCAATGAAGCCCTTCGAACGAATCACAATCTCATCGCCCGAAATCATGGACTACCCGGCCACCTGGCGCATTTTGAAAAACCTGGGTACTTATGGACTGCTGCCGGCAGGCTTTGATTCGCCTGATATCGTCGATGCCACTCAAGTAGCCAACAAGCTGGCGTTCGAAGCGCCTCGCACGGCGGCTCCGGCCAACAATCCGGTGGCTCTGGGTAAACGTATTCTGCACCTGACCACCCAGCCCGGAACTTTCATCAAACAGTGCCCTGGCACCACCAATATGTTGTGCTGCCAGTACCATATCGTGAATATGGTTTCGAACTGTCCGTTTGACTGCACCTACTGCTATCTGCAGACGTATCTGAATCAGCCCATGACAACATTCTACGTGAATGAAGAGGACATCTTCACTCAGGTCGAAAAACTTTGCGAACGCCCGCCGGTCGCGCAGCTACGCGTAGGCACCGGTGAACTTTCAGACAGCCTGGCGCTGGATCCACTGACCGGATTTTCAGTGCGCCTGGCCGACCGCATGGCGAAGTTTGAAAATGTGCGGCTGGAGCTGAAAACCAAGTCCAAGAACGTCGAACACCTGCTTGAGCTGAAAAAACGCGACCATGTGGTGGTGGGCTGGAGCATGAATACGCGCGAGATCATCAACAGTGAAGAGCACGGCACCGCGCGCTTCGAAGAACGCATGAATGCCGCGGCTTTGATGGCCAGTGAAGGCTTCGGCGTTGCGTTTCATTTTGATCCGATGATTTACACCGAGGGCTGGCAAGGCATGTACGAGGCGGCGGCCACCGAGCTGCTGGCCAACGTCGATCACAAGCAGATTCGCTGGGTCAGCATTGGCGGACTTCGTTATCAGCCGCAGCTCAAGCCAATCGCACTTAAACGCCGGCCCGAGACGACGCTGTTCATGGACGAAACCGCGCCGGGCACGGATGGCAAAGTTCGTTATCTGCGTTCGCAGCGTACCGAGATGTTTCAATTTCTCAACCGCATCATCAAAGAACGGGCGCCTTCGGTTTACACCTACCTGTGCATGGAAAGCATGCCGGTTTGGGAAAAAGCCCTGGGCCGCATGCCTGATCGCGGCTTCTAGCCAACTACTGGGCCGGGCAATAAAGCGCCGTTAACGACTTCCAGTCCTTGTCGCACTCCACCAGCAGCAGTGGATCCCCGTGTTTTCCACCTTGCATCAGGTCGTGGAAGTAATCCCAGCTCATTGCGCTGTACTTTTTAGGCTTTCCTTCAACAGTGGCTTTGATGTGAGCCATGACCATCAGCAACGCATTGTATTTATCGCTGGGTACACACACCGGAGCAGTGTCGGCATCGGTCGCGGTGCAGTCATTTTGCGTATAGTTTGGAACCTTGTAGACGGGCTTTCCCACGCCCCAGCCCACGGCATCGGCAAAGCAGCTCTCGCCCGGTAGAATCTTCAGATAGCAAAGCGCAGTGCCCTCTGGTGGCAGGTCTTTAAAACAGTACAGCGGGGCCGAGCCGCGATTGTTGATCTGGCCCTCTTCCAGACCGTGATCAGAGGCCCGCACAAGACCACACGATATTCCAGACACCATCGCAACCATGAACATCCAGGCCAGCCCGCCAGTCCCCATCACGTTATTTTACCATGCGGCACCCACACGATGCTATCTCGGCTACGAACTAGGCAGCCGACCAACTCTTGGCCAGCATCCCCACCTCAAGTACCTGAAATCACGATAGCCCACCGGGCACTCCCCTTGCTTTACCTAAGCCTAGAGAGAAATCAGAGGTCCCCCTATGTTCCTGACCATGATCGCCCTGGCCCTGGCCTTCGCGCCAAACGTGGCGTCAGCTGACGAGATTTATATGTGCGAGATCGTAAACGGCGACTCCTCACAGCTCATTACCGCTGCCAACGCCAACCTCGTCGTTGCGCCGGGCTATCGCCTGCTTACTCGAACCGATGAGCTGACCCACAAGATCGATATCAAGATCTATAAGGATGTCCGGCCGGACTCTCGCATCTACGAGCCGCGAATTCATTTCGACGCCTCGATTGAAGAAGGTCCCCATGCGCGACCCATCTTGCTGCCCCTGAGTGCGATTACCGTGGAGTGCCGCAATCAGAATCCCGATGCTCTGGTCTGGTCGCTGCAAAGGTTAAATTTTGCCGACAAAACCCACGGTGGCCTGAGTGAGAAAGTCGATGCTGACGCCAGGGGGCTCAAAAGCGGCATTTCGCAAAATCCGGTCCTTGATTCGACTCAACTTTCAGGCGGCGCGCCGAGCCAGAAGACGTCCGCGAACTGAGGCAGAAATGCCGGCAAAATTTTCCCGTTTTCTCCGTGCGATTTGATGCCGATCTGTAAGGCATGAAGAAACTAATTCTTAAAACTTTTCTCCCTTTGGCAACGATCCTGAGTCTGTCGCCGGCCCTGGCCGATGAGTCCACCGATGCAGACCGGTACCGGCTCGTCGACATCCAGCTGCGCTCGAACAAACAGGCGCTTGCGAAGATCGATAGCGAGATGCTGAAAGCCAGTGCCACGGCCCGCCAGCTGCGGCAGTCAAAACGAGCCATCAAAGGCCAGGGTCTTTGCAATGACTGCGGCACTATCGCCAAAGAAAGCTGCAACGAAAATCCCGAGCTCACGAACGTCGAGGCCTGCAAAAGCGGCAGCTGCGAAGTCACCGAAGAGCCTGCCGTCAATGTTTGCCTGCGCATCTATCAGAACCAGAGCTGCTACCATAATGCACTTACCGCCGTACAACGCGCAAAGGTCGATCGCTGCTTCCTGGTCCAAAACGAATATGCGGTTCAAAGCATTCAAGACCGCCTGGCTGAACTGCGAGACCGCAAGGAACGCCTGCTCGACAGCCAGATTGCACTGCGCACCGAACATGCCGAACTCTACGAGAACCTAGCGCTGAATGGTGACATCGAGTCGGGCACCAAAGCCTGCACCAACTGCGACCATTCGGCGGTGGCCGTAAAACAGCCTGAGAAGGCTCCCGACGCCGACACCGGCGACGCCTCGACCGATCGTATTCCCGCTTCGGACTCGAAAACCGCCCACTAAGTTTCACGGCCAGCCAATCCATGAGAGTTGCAAGTCACACCATGCGCTACTTCATCGTGCTCTTCATTTTTGTAAACACAAGCGCCAGTGGGGTTGAAAACGGCGTCACGCGTCAGCTGCTGGCCCGCTATGTTTCCAATAAGCTCGGGCTCAAGCAAAACGCGCTTAAAGAATCCGAACTGCGTAAGGATATCGACGGTACTTTCAGCGAGATTCGCAAGCTGCGTCAGGCGCACAAGCCCGCCAAGGAGCAGGGCTCCTGTGAAATATGCACCGACACGGCAGAAGAGTTTTGCAACCGTCCGGCGTTGCATCCGGAGTTTTGCAAGGACGGCGAATGCAAGCTTGAGCTGGAACCCAAACGAGACGTCTGTTACCGCATCTACCGCAATGAGTCCTGCTACAAGGCGCTATCGCCCTTGGCTCGCGCCAAGGTGAATAACTGCTGGCAGGTCGACAATCACCTGACCGTCAAAGAGCTGGAGATCGAAATCGACAGTTTGAAAAATCAGCTCGACGAGGTCATTGGTGAAAAATATGACCTCATGAAATACGAGCTGGCACTGGAAGAGGAATGTCCTCGCTGCTCTAAAACCAGGGTGCCGGCGCATTTTGTAGAGCTGGAAACTGACAGTCATGCCGATGAGGAGCCGGTTGAGCAGTGATGGGGACGGATTAGAAAAACTTGTAGTCGACCGACAGTATTAAATTGGTAAGCGTCATGTTGCGATCGGCTTGGTAGAATTGCAGCTGCGAAAGATCGAGATTCAATGACAACGGCCGACGCTTGCCGACCCAAAGAATGTCGAGGCCGCCGCCGATGCTGAACTCGCGATTCTTGAACTCGCTCGGAAAACCGCGATCGGCCAGAAAAACCCAACGGCCGTTGAGCCACCAGGGCGTCTGCCGCAGGCGCTGGTGTTTATACTGCACGAAGAGCTGGGGGCCGGCCAGCTTGTTGACCAGGCCGTAGTTGTCATTGACGACATAAAAGCGCCACCAGTACCAGCCCGTCATAAAGGACCATTCCGACTCCAGTGGCGTGGCTGGTTCGACATAACCCAGGCGTGAGTTGATCGCCCAATATTGCAAGGCAGCCAGCGGACGGTCGTTAGCACCCTGCACGCTTGGCGAATGGTAAATATCCTGAATCGTGCCGCCAATATCGGTGTAAAAGTCCAAGCCTTCGGGCCACGCCTTGATCTGAACCGCGAGCTTTCCAAAAAATCCCAGCTCATCGATCGTGAAGCCACGCTGGGTTTCGGAGTAATGGTGATAGCTGGGCGCGAGACCGAAGTTGAGCGAAAAAATACGCGGACGAAACGGCGGGTCGTAACGAAGCTCGTATTTGAGTTTTTTTCCAGTGCTGGAATGCAGCTCAAACTCGGTGATCGTTTCAGGAACCATCACGCCTCGGTCGGGACGAGGCAAGCGAAAATAAAGCCCGCGATCGGCGAAAACTTTACGGGCTCCGTAGCCATACTTGGACCAGGTACGATCCACCGGCGCATACACACCGGTATGCACCGAGCTGCCTTCGGTCTGACAAAAGAGATAAATGATATTAGGCTCGACGCCTTCTTGAAAAGTTTCTACCGCCGCATCAAGCGCTACGCCTTGCCGCACACATTCCTTGTTGCGAACGACCAGCCCTTCGGGTGGCTCGAACTTGGTAATGATGCTAAGTGGCGCTTTCAGGCCGGCGTGGAACACCACCTCAAACCTATGGTTCTGGGTCATGGCGGCAATGGGCAAAAGCACCCGGTAAATGCGCGCGTTGGGCGTGTACGTCTCGGCTTCTATTTCGCCCAGCACGCTATTCTTCGACTCAAGATCGATGAATTTATAGGCGCCGGGAATCACAACACGTACCGGCACCAGCAGCTCTGGAACGGGGCTGCGCGGTGAAGGCACGTCTTCAAGCTCGTCCGGATCAATCCAGGTGCCGCGCCAAAGCAGTATCGGCCCGTCAATATAGACCAGGGTACGACCTAACTGGCCGGGGGCCGAAGACCCGCCGGCATCGACGGACACTTTTACGTAATGAGACGGAATCGTTTCGATCAGCCGCGCGCGCGCGGCATTGGGAAACACCAGACTCGAAAGAAGCAGCGAAAGAATCATCAACCGTGCCACTATTGCATCTCCTCGACGATCATGGCTTTCAGATACCGAGTATCGGGCAAGCTTGCGAGAATCGGATGGTCGGCGCCCTGCGAGCCCACAAACGTGATCTTGAGCTGCCGGCCACGTGACAGCCCTGCCCGTGCGGCACACTCGACAAACTCATCCCACTTCAGATGATAGCTGCAGCTCGCTAGCGCGGCCACGCCACCGGGCGCCAGATATCCCAAAGCATTTGCGAAGCAGGCTTCATGCGCGCGCCGACCCTCGGCCGCCTGTTTTGCCGACGAGGTCAGCGAAGGCGGATCTGAGATGACCACGCCGAACCGGCGATCACCCAGCGCAGCCTTGTCTTTGAAAAAATCGGCTTCGACGGTTTGCACGCGGGCGCCCAGGCCATTTTCCTCGGCGTTTCGCCGTAGTCCCGCCAAAGCTGCGCCCGAAACATCGACCGCATAGAGCTTGGCTTTGGCATTGCGCTTGAGCGCCTGCAAACCCCAGCCGCCCACGTACGAAAAACAGTCGAGAATATCGCCCTCGGTATTTGCGGCGCGGCGGGCGAGTTCGGCACGGTTATCGCGATGGTCGTAGAAGTAACCCGTTTTCTGGCCTTTGCGGATATCGACGAAAAACTTGATGCCGCCTTCGATGGCGTAGTTGTCGTTCGTGGGATTGCCCCACTCGCTTACCGACAAAGCCACATTTTCGCGACGGCGCACATCCAGGTCGTTGCGCAAAACACCGCACGCGATATTCATGCGTTCCTGAAGCCACTGCTGTGCCCAAAAAACAAAGCCATCTGCTCCAGCAGAATGACACTGCACCACAGCAATCCCGCCTTTTCCTGCCTCGTACAGGTCAATAATCAGGCCCGGCAAGCCATCGCTTTCGCCAAAACAAAGCCGAAAAGAAGTGCGACCCATCTCACCGGAATGGATGCGTTCGCCATAGGCGCGGGTTCGCGTCTGCCATGCCGCGTCCAAACGCTTGAAAAAAAGTGCACGGGACTGCTCTTCGCTGCGAAAAGGTACCCGTTCAAAAACCCGGTATGCAATCAGGGAATGGGGGTTGAAGTAACCGTATCCCAGCGAATGCCCGTCACCGCCCTCGAGCGCGACCCACGAGCCCGGCGTAAGCTTGGTGTCAATGTGAACAATTTCGTTGGAAAACACCCACGGACTGCCTGTTTTCAGGAACCGGGGATGCCCTTTTTTCAGCCTAATGGCGCCCTTGAGGAACATTACGATCGATGCTACTTTCCTGGTGATGGAATTCAAAGGGGTTTTCTTGGTTCTCGCCGCAACAAACCCACTGCTTCTGGCGGCAGGCATGCAAAACGACGTCAGTACATCGGGGCCCCCCCCGGCAAACGCAACCAAACAGGTGAAAAAGCACGCCGATGATCACGACAATAGAAAAAGGGATCACAAAAGGGATCAAAAACGGGATGATGACGGAGCTAAAAGAAATCGAGCCCAAAAGCACAATGACTTCGAAGTTGATCCCGATTAATCCGCCGCCACAGATTCC
>JBBRLF010000130.1:0-12454 GCA_038231515.1 candidate division WWE3 bacterium | reverse complement strand
GCGTGCGGCAGATAAAGAAGCTGCGCTTTCTGCTGCTGTGGAGGCTTATCTCGAAAAGCATGATCCGGTTCGGCGAGCTGAAAGGATCACAGCTAAGAAGGCTGAGCGTGGTACGGCAACGGCAGAACAGGCAACGGCAGAACAGGCAACGGCAGAACAGGCAACGGCAGAACAGGCAACGGCAGAACAGGCAACGGCAGAACAGGTTACGGCTAAGCCTTCTAAAGCTGCAGTGCAACCTGTCGCAAGACATGTAAAATCTGACTCGATCCCCAAGACAACCTCGAATCCGTCCAGTCAGAAAATTTCTAACCACTCTACAAAGAAAGGTCTCAACCCGGCTCACGCGAGAAAGCCCACCCCGGCGCACACCACCCACCAGCTTAATCTGCGTGACCGGGGTCAGTGCACTCACCGCGACGCCCAGGGCAACCGCTGCGACGCCAGGCGCTGGCTTGAGCACCACCACCTCAGCCAGGTAGCCAAAGGCGGCGACAACACTCTCGAAAATCTCATTACACTTTGCAGCCAACACCATCAAAGACGGCATCAAGTCCTGGGCCTCTAGTCTGGCCACTGGAAGTGCCTGCGTGTTATCATCTGGCAACATTTTCAGGGTTTTTCTGGTATAAAGATTCCCAATGAACATCCAGGAATTTGACTTCGAGCTGCCGGCAGAGCGCATTGCGCAGCGGCCGCTCGAAAAGCGCGACTCTTCAAAGCTTCTTCTATGCCGTGCCCCGGGCCGGCTGGGGGATTGGCGCGGCTCGCACGAACTCGCGCATGCTCGCTTCAGCGACATCGCGACCGAGCTTGGTGCCGACGATTTTCTGGTGATGAACAACGCCAAGGTGCTGCCCGTGCGCCTGCTGGGTCATCGGCCAGCGGCACCGGGGTCCAAAGAGGGCGGTGCGGTTGAGGCGCTGCTGTTGCGGCGTTTAAACGATACCGACTGGTCTGCCATCATGCACCTGTCGGCCAAGGTCAAACCCGGGCTGGAAATTATTTTTGAGCCCGGTGTGGTCGCGACCATCATCTCAACCCATGAGGAACGAATCGCTACCGAGGGCGAGGTTCGGCTGCGTTTTGGCGGCATCGCGCTTGATCGCATTGCGCTTGAGACGTGGCTGGAACGTCACGGGCATGTGCCGCTGCCACCTTACATCGAGCGTGATGATAACGCCGATGACAAGAAGACCTATCAGACTGTTTATGCAGCGAAGAGTGGCTCGGCTGCGGCGCCTACGGCCGGATTTCATTTTACCGCCGAGCTGCTTGCGCGGCTTGAGGCCAAAGGCGTGAAGCGGGCGGCTGTTACGTTGCATGTGGGGCTGGGCACGTTTCGGCCAATCAAGGCTGAACGCATCGAAGAGCACGTCATGCACGAAGAGACCTTTGAGATTTCGCCGGAGTTTCTAACAGTATTTGCCGAAGCCCGCAAAGAGGGCCGACGGCTGGTGGCTGTTGGTACCACGGTGGTACGTACGCTCGAAAGCTGGGCTGGGATTTGCGCCGAGCGCGGGATTGAGTGTGGCGCGCCGGAGTCGGCTGGAACCTTCACGACGCGCGCTTATATCCATCCCGGTTACCGGTTTCGTCTGGTGGACGACCTGATTACGAACTTTCACCTGCCGCGTTCGACGCTGCTGGTGCTGGTGGCGGCCGCGCTGGGCGTGGACCAGATGCGCGAGACTTACCGGACGGCCATTGCGGCGGAGTACCGTTTTTTCAGCTATGGTGACGCCATGTTTATTCGAGGACGCAAATGATTCAGAAACACACTTTGGTTGTCGGGCCTTTTCAATGCAACTGCTCGGTACTGGTGTGCGCCAAGACCAAAGAGGCGATTGTCATCGATGCGGGCGATGAGTTTGAGCGCATCCGAAAGTGGGTCGAGCAGCAGGGGGCGACCGTGAAATATTCGGTACACACTCATGCGCACCTGGATCATATCGGTGCGGTGGGCGAGCTGAAAAAGTGGCGTCCCCAGACCAGGATCTGTCTGCACAAGGCTGATGAGGATCTTTACAAGAATCTGGCCATGCAGGGGCAGATGTTTGGGATCAGCTATGCGCCGCCTCCGCCCGTGGATCAGTTTCTGGAGCACGAAGAAGTTTTGGAGTTCGGCGACCATAAGTTTTCGGTGATTCACACTCCGGGGCATTCGCCCGGGGGCGTGTGTTTGAGGTTTGAGGGGGGCGAACTTGCGCCAGAGCCGGTGGTGTTCAGCGGCGACACGCTTTTTCAGCAATCCATTGGCCGCACTGATCTGTGGGGCGCCGACCATGGGCAGCTGATTCGCAGTATCAAAGACCGCCTGCTTACGCTTGACGAGCAGACCCAGGTATTTCCAGGGCATGGCCCGGCGACCACCATTGCCGTAGAAGCTCGCGAAAATCCATTTTTGTAACTGCCGCTTGGGAACAAGCTGCCGATTGCGATGCGCGCGGGCTTCTTTATAATGGATGGTCACTAGGAGCCCATCCCATGCGCCATCTCAACTCGCTCATCATTTTGACTTCCGCCTTCCTTGCTTTTGGCTGCGGCGGGCACGGCCGGGTACTGACGGTGAAGTCAGATCCCGCCGATGCCGAGGTTTGCATCAAGGGGCGGGCTCAGAGCGAGCATTTTTCGAACAGCAAGTCTTGTGTGGGTACGACACCGTTTGAAGCCGACCGTGTCACAGTGACCGATAGCGACGGCGATAAACGCACGGTGAAATTCAAAGACATCGAAAGCGACAAAGAGAGCTTTTATGTCGTGGTGACGCATTCGGGTTACGCCGCGCAAGCAGTCGAGGTGCCGGCTTGGGATCATATGGTGGTGCTCAAGCCAATTGGTACGCCCGCAACCACGGTGGCAGCCGCCGCACCCGAAGCAACTGCACCCGTATCGACCGCGCCTGGCAGCGTGAGTCTTACGTCTGAGCCCACGGGTGCGCTGGTCTATGTCAACGACGCACTTAAAGGGAATACGCCGTTTACCTTTCAGGGCGCCGCCGGTCCGGTGCGAATCAAATTTGAGCTCGATGGCTTTGCGACGCTTGAAAAAACAATCACGCTCGAGGCGGGTGCTCCGATCAAGCTGAACTTCAAGCTTCAGACCAATCGGGCGGCTGACCACGAGGCGGACAAAGCCAAGCCTGCCCAGACCGAGCCCATCAAGGTAAAGGAAGAAGCGCCACCAGAGCCAAAAGCTGTGGCAACCCCTGCTGTTAAAACGGAAGATTGAAGCGGCAGCCGGGTTAGACTAGGATAAGGCATGCCATCCAAGTCTCCGGCGAAGTTATCGGCATGCGTTATCGCCCGCAATGAAGAGCGCACGCTCGAACGTTGTCTGAAGTCGCTGGCCTTCGCCGACGAGATTGTCGTCATCGACGCGGGCTCAACCGACAGCACGGTCGCAATCGCGCGTCGGTTTACCGAAAAAGTGGTTAGCCATGCCTGGCAGGGGTTCGCGCGCCAGCGCAATGTGGGACTCGAGAACTGCACCGGGGAATGGATTTTCTTTCTCGATGCCGACGAAGAGGCGTCGACCGAGCTGGGTTTGCAGTTGAAAAAGATCGCAGCCGAAAGCGCGGCCCGACATCCCAACTGCTATTCGATTAAGCGCGACGAGTTTTTTCTGGGACGCCATTTGAATCACGGTCCAGGCAATCCGTCTTTTCAGTGGCGATTTTTCAAACGCGCTGGCGTGCGCTTTGAAGGCGAGGTTCATGAGTTTCCGCGCTTCGACGGGCCGGTGGGCATGATTACCGATGCCGCCATCGCGCACTGGCCAAGTTTGGGCATTGACCGCTTTCTGGTGAAGCTCAACCACTACACCACGCTGGAGGCGCTCGACCGCTTCGCGCAGGGCCAGCGCACGACGTTGTTTCATGCGGCCGGCACTTTCTTTACGACCTTTTTCAAGAACGGCATTCGTTATCGCGGACTTTGGAACGGCAAAGAGGGCTTCGTGCTGACTCTGCTTGAGTCTTTTTCACGAGTGGTGCGGCATCTGAAGCTTTGGGTTTTCTGGCAGGTGCACGAGGGGCATCTCAAAATTGACCTGGGACTGCGGCTGCCGCCGCCGGGCTCGGCCCAGGCGCCGGCCAAAGCCGAGCTGGAACGCCCGGTCTGGAAACCCGAGTAGCCCGAGCGAAACGATGAAAGTCATTCACTCCTGCACCTCGGATAGTTTCTCGGGCCTCGAAGCCTACGTGCTTGATCTGGTAACCTGGCAGTATCAGCAAGGCAAAGACGTCGAGCTGTTTTGCCGCACAGGCAGCCGGCTCGAAGAGCTGGCACGCGAACGGGGGATTCCGGTCTGGACCATCGGCGCTAAAGACAAACCTGGTCTGCGATTCTGGGCCAGAATCATCGGTCAATGGCGCCGTCACCTGAGTGCCGGCGAGGTGGTGCTGCACATGCATGCCGGCGGCGAGCCGCGCTACCATCTTCCCGTGTTGTTGCGCCGCCCACATCGGCTCATCAAGACGGTGCTGCATTATCATATCTGGATCAACCATCGTAAAACTGATCCGCTGCACCGGGCGATTTTTCGCGGTATCGACGAGGTCTGGACCTCGAGCGAAACGGCACGCGCGCATCTGGCCACGCTGCTGCCCGTGGCGCGCGAGCGCATTCGCGTCGTCGCCTATGGCCGCGACGTCAAGCGCCTTACTCAGGCGCCAGCGGCGCAGTGGCGGGCGGAGGTCCGCACGAAGCTGGGCGTGACGGCTACCGACATTCTGGGCGTGTGCGTGTCGCGCATCGAACCGCTCAAGGGCGTGGGCGAGCTGTTCAATGCCTTCGCGCAAGCGGCGGTGAAACATCCGAATGCGCACCTGGCGCTGGTGGGCGACGCGTCTCCAAACAACGCCGAAGCGCAGGCCCTGTCCGAGGATATCCACGCCCGGCATGCGGCAATGCCTGCCGAGCTGGGGCGGCGGCTCCATCTGCTGGGTTTTGTCAGTCCGTGCGAGCCCGTAATGGCCGCCGGCGATTTTTATGTGCTGCCCTCTTACGAAGAATGCATGTCGCTGGCCATGCTCGATGCCGCCATTCTGGGGCTGCCTGTTCTGGGAACCAGCTCCGGTGGCACGCCTTCGATCGTGCGGCCGGACGAAACCGGCGTACTCGTGCCTCCGCGCGACGCCGACGCCCTGGCCACGGCGCTGGAAACTTTTTACCGCAGTCCGGAGCTGTGTATACGTCTTGGAGAAGGGGCGCGCCAGCTTGGCCGTCAGTTCAATCAGGAGGATATTTTTCGGCAAATTTGGGAATGGTACGGCGCTCGGCCGCCGACTACAATCAAGGCATGAGCCTAAGCTCCCGACAGTGGCGGGGTTTGGCGGTTATCACCCTCTGGATTTCCGCATTCCTGGCCTATAGCAACAGCTTCACGATCGCGTTTCAGTTCGACGACACGCACACCGTGCAGTCGAATATGTACATTCGTTCGCTAAGTAATATTCCCCACTACTTCGTCGACGCGACCACGTTTTCGTATCGCCCCGAAAACAGCGGCTATCGTCCGATGAGCACCACGGCCTGCGCGCTGGCCTTTGCGATCAGTCATCAGGAAACTTGGGGATTCCACCTCATAAAACTAATTGAGCACTGCCTGGTGGCTACTTTTATTTTTCTGCTCGCGCTGCAGCTGCTGCCCAGGTCTGGCGTGCTGGTCGGGGTGGCGGGGGGCCGCACGCTGGCGGCATTTTTCGGCGCGCTGATCTTCGTGGTACATCGCGCGAATACCGAGATCGTCGACTACATCACCGCGATCTCATCGCTGCAGGCCGGCCTTTTTTATCTGGTTGCCTTCTACCTCTACCTTGGCTTTCGCGCGCGCAGCGGCCAGCCCCGGCGGTTCTTTTTTCTGGCGTTCTCTGTAACCTGCTACCTGGCCTCGATGCTGAGCAAGGAAGAGGGCATCACGCTGCCGGCGATGCTGGTGCTGTACGAGTGGATTTACGGGCGCAAGGGTGATGAAACTTTTTTGTCGCGGCTGGGGCAGAATGTGTGGCACTGGACTAAACTTGTCGCGCCCTACGTCGGGGCCGCGCTGCTTTTTCTGGTGCTACGGGCGAAAATCCAGCCGGCGGTGGCCGACACGTCTCGCGGAAACATTCCGACGTTCGATTATTTCATCACGCAGTGGCGCTCGTGGTTTCACTACTGGTCGCTCTTCTACTGGCCGGTGTCGCTCAACGCCGACAACCTGAGCTTTGAGTTTTCGGACACGCTGCTGGATCCGCGCGTGCTGGCCGCGCTGGCCTTTCACGTGGCGGCTTTCAGCGTGGCCTGGGTTTTTGGCAAGCGTCGCCGTTTTATTCTGTTCGCGGTGGCGTGGATGTATGTCACTGTGCTGCCCGCTTCGAGCGTTTTTCCGCTTGTTGAAGCCGTTAACGAGCATCGGGCCTACATTCCCTATATGTTTCTGTCGCTGCTTTCGAGCTGGCTGCTTTTTTCGGGGCTGGCCGCGCTGGGCCGGCCCAAGGTTGCCATTGCCCTAATGTCGCTGCTTGCCTTGCTGCTGGGCGTGGGCAGCTATGCGCGCAACGAGGTATGGCAGACGGATATTTCGCTGTGGGAGGATATCTACGCAAAAAATCCCAACAGCCCGCGAGCGCTGAACGTGCTGGGGATTTCAAAGCTCAATCGTGGCGACATTGCCACGGCCATGCCTATGCTGGTGCGTTGCCATCAGCTGGCACGCACCTACCTGCCTTGCATGGTTCACCTGAGTATTGGCTATGCCCAGCTGCGGCAGTATTCCAAGGGGCTTGAGCTGCTGAAAGAAGCCTATTCGTATGATCCCAACTATCCGCACGTGAACTTTCACCTCGGGCTCTACTATAAGGAATACCTGGGCGACTTTCGCACGGCGATTGGCTATCTCAAGCACGTGCATGAGGTTACGGGCGGTCGTTTTTTTCAGGCCACGGTAAAGCTGTCGGAGATTTACCTCGACGACGGCGACTACGACCAGTCGATCAAATATTCGGACGGAGTGCTGGAGTTCGATATCACCAATGGCGATGCCTGGGACGTGCTGGGCCGCGCGCGCATGTTCAAGGGTGATCTGGCGGGCGCAGCGAACATATTTCAGCGACTCGTTGATAACGCCCCCGAGGCGCCCCGCTATAAGTTTGATTTCGCGCATCTGGCCGAGCTGCGTAAGGATTTTCCGACCGCGGTGCGTGCTTACAGTGAGCTGGTCAAGGCCCTGCCCAACTCGACGCAGGCATGGCTGGGACTTGCGCGCCTGGCGAAGCTCAATCACGATACCGCGAGCGAAGCCACGGCGTTGAAGCAGGTTGCCGAGCTCAAGGCGTCGGGCAAATGGGTGTTTTTGCCGTCGTTGAATTTGCCTGGGGAGCGGCCGCATCAGATCGTGCCTTGAAGAGTTCGGGTTTTGGACGGCGGGTGTCTGGTGTCCGACGCCCGCACTGACCGCCCGCGTGTCCGAAACCAGACACCCGAAGTCCCCAACCCGATCCCACCCCATCTTTCATATGGATTCCGAATCTGTTATGCATCGTGAAATGGCAGACGAAATCTTCAAAAATCCCCGCGACGGCCTGATCGGCCCCTTCACGCCACGCCTCTTCTCGCTGCAAACCGCGCACGGCCCCGTCGACGGTCCCCAGTTCATGCCCGTCGGCACGCAGGCCACGGTGAAGTCGCTCACGCCGCGCGATCTGAAAGAAGCCGGCGCGCAGATGATTCTGGGCAACACCTATCACCTGTACATGCGGCCCGGGCACAAGCTCATTGAACGAATGGGCGGGCTGCACGAGTTCATGAAGTGGGATGGCCCGATTCTTACGGATAGCGGCGGCTTTCAGGTTTTCAGCCTGAGCGGTCTACGCAAGGTGAAGGAAGACGGCGTCGAGTTTTCCAGCCATCTGGATGGCTCCAAACATTTCTTCACCCCCGAGCTGTCGATGGAAATTCAGGCGTCGTTGGGCAGTGACGTGGTGATGGCGTTTGACGAGTGCCCACCGTTTACCGAAGACAAAGCGCTGATCGCCCAGAGCATGGAGCGAACGTTGCGTTGGGCCCGGCGCTGCCGGGACTTCAAACTCAAACCGCATCAGAAGCTTTTTGGCATTATTCAGGGCGGAATGTTTCTGGACCTGCGTCAGGAATGCATGGAAAGGCTGGTGGCGATGGGATTCGATGGTTATGCCATTGGTGGTTTGGCCATTGGCGAGCCGATTGCGCTGACTCATGAAATGGTGCGTCAGTTTGCGCCATCGATGCCGAAAGACAAGCCGCGTTATTTAATGGGCGTGGGTCGTCCGCAAGATCTGATTGTCGCCTCGGCGCATGGAATCGACATGTTTGACTGCGTCATGCCGAGTCGCAATGCCCGCAATGGGCAGCTCTTTACGAGCGAGGGCAAGGTTAATATCAAGAACGCTCAGTATGCCGAAGACCGTCTGCCGCTCGACCCCATCTGCGAGTGCTACACCTGCCGCAACTTTACCCGGGCTTATCTGAGACACCTTTTTGTTGCAGGCGAAATCCTGAGTGCGGTACTCAACACCATCCATAATATCAGCTTCTATCTGGCACTAATGGGCCGTCTGCGTGCCGCAATCGCCGAAAATCGGTTTGACGAAGCCGCAGTGGCCCTCTATAAGAATTGAATCACTTCATTTCCAACTATTTTACTCAGGCTAAAAGAGGTTTCGTTTTATGAATCAAGCATTTGCTCAATCGACGCCACCAGCACCGGGCGGCGGAAGTACGACCGCGACTACTCAGGTTCCAACGCAAGCAGGCGCACCACAAGGGGCACCACCGCAGCAGGGTCCACTAGGCATGCTCGTTCCCTTTGTTCTGATGTTTGGCGTCATCTATTTCTTGATCATCCGCCCTCAACAGCAGAAGATGAAAGAACACCAGGCCTCGGTTGAAACGATCAAGCATGGCGATGAGATCATCACCAATGCTGGCATTTTCGGTAAAGTCACGGGTATCACTGATAAAGTGCTGACCGTGGAAATCGCAGATGGCGTGCGGATCAAGATGCTTAAGAGTCAGGTGGCCACTATCAATCCAGATCTCAAGCCGTCGAAGGGCGCTGAGGCCGGAGCAGCAAGCCGTTAAAAGGGCCGTGCTGTTCAGTAAAGGAGCTTAAATGTCTCGTAGTTGGTGGGGGAAGCTTGTTCTGCTTCTCATCGTCACGGTTGGCGCCGTGATTTATGTCACTCCGACAGCGCTGAACCTTGATGTTCAGAAAACCCGTTTCTTTTTCAAGCAGAAGATCAATCTTGGTCTCGACTTGCAGGGCGGCGTTTACATGGTGCTGGGTGTGGACTTTAAAAAAGTTTTCTCCGATGTCGCAGATCGCCTGGCGGACAACCTGAATGACGATCTGAAGAAGAAGACCGTGGGTTGCGGACCGGCCAAAGTGGTTAAAACCGAAAATGGCGCTCCGACCGACGATCCCAAGATCGTGCTCGAGTGCACCAGCCCGGAAGCCAAGACCAAGGTCTACTCGATGATCAAGAAGGACTACGACACCTTTCGCATCACCGACGAAAAAACCAATGGCTACGTGTTTGGCATCAGCAAGCTTTACAAAGACACGGTTCGTGAAAAAACGATCAGTCAGAGTATCGAAGTCATTCGTAACCGTATTGACGAGTTCGGCGTGGCCGAGCCGGTCATTACCAGCCAGGGTCTTGATCGCCTATCGGTCGAGTTGCCCGGCATTAAAGATGTCGAACGCGCAAAAGAGCTGATTGGCCGTACGGCGAAGCTTGAGTTCAAGATCGTCGACACCGAAGACAAGAGCACCGACGAAGTCGCGGCGCTCGTTTCGGAAATCGAAGCCAAGAACGGCCTGGCCTATCACGAAGGCGAACGCTTCTCGGACTTCGTGCACAAGATTAACGAGCTGGCCAAGGGCAAAATTCCGGCAAACACCGAAATCGCGTTTGAACGCGAAGGTCGTCGCGCCAACAGCGAAGGCAAGCTGGGTCGCATCGCGTATCTCTTGAAGAACAAGGCCGACATCACGGGCGACGATTTAAAAGACGCCTATGTGCAGATCGACCCTCAGGACAACAAGCCTCAGGTTGGCCTGCGTTTCAACTCGGTAGGCGCGGACAAGTTCGACAAGGTGACCGGCGAAAACGTGCACAAGCAGCTGGCTATCGTGCTGGACGGCATCGTGCATTCGGCGCCGAACATCATTCAGCGCATTCCAAGCGGCGTGGCTCAGATCACTTTGGGCACGGGCGACTACAACTCGATGTTAAAAGAAGCCAAGGATCTGGCCATCGTGCTTCGTGCCGGCGCCCTGCCGGCGCAGCTCGAATTTCTCGAGCAACGCGTGGTGGGTCCATCACTGGGCGCTGACTCCATTCAAAAGGGTAAAGTGGCCAGCATGGTGGGATGCCTCGCGGTGTTTCTGTTCATGATGGTTTACTATCGTTTGAGCGGTGTGTTTGCCGATATCTCACTGGTACTCAACGTGCTTTTCGTGCTGGCGATACTCGTCGGCATGGAAGCCACGCTTACGCTTCCGGGCATCGCGGGTATCGCGCTGACGGTGGGTATAGCCGTGGATAGCAACGTGGTTATCTATGAGCGTATTCGCGAGGAGCTGCGTACCGGAAAGGATCCGAAGCTGGCGGTTGACGCCGGTTTCAGTAAAGCCTTTCGAACCATTCTCGATGCCAACGTGACTAACGCAGCTGCCGCGATCGTGCTGTTCAACTACGGCACGGGCCCGGTTAAGGGTTTCGCGGTAACGCTGCTGATCGGCATCATCACGACGCTGTTTACGGCAATTTTCGTCTGCCGGCTGCTGTTTGACTTGTACATGGACAAATTCGACGTCAGGGAGCTGAGCATCTAATGTTTGAAATCATTCCAAAAAACACAAATATCAATTTCGTAGGTCGTCGCAAGCTGTGGATGCTGCTGTCGGTACTCTTCATTATCGCCAGCACGGCATTGTTCCTGATCAAGGGCCCGAACTACGGTATCGACTTCAGCGGCGGCGCTGAGGTGCAGCTGAAGTTCGCCAAGGTTATACCTATGGACACCCTGCGCGAGACGCTCGAAAAAGCCGGGTTTCAGAATCTCGTGATTCAGCAGCTTGGCGAAGGTGCCGCTGACCAGTATCTGGTCAAATTTCGCGGCGACGAAGCGGGTCTGCAGCTGATCGGTAAAAAGATCGAAACGACTCTCACGGCAAAAATGCCACGCAGCGATTTCGAAGTGCAGCGCCTCGATGTGGTCGGCCCTCAGGCCGGCAGCGAGCTGCGTAAGAGCGGCTTTCTTTCGATGTTCTACACGATGCTGTGCATCCTGATCTACGTCTGGATTCGGTTCGACGCGCGCTATAGCCCGGGTGCGGTCCTGGCGTTGATTCATGACAGCTTCATCACGATCGGCGTTTTCGTGCTCTTACAGAAAGAGTTCACGTTGCAGATTGTGGCGGCGATTCTGACGATTATTGGTTACTCCAACAACGACACGATCATCGTCTACGACCGAATTCGCGAAACGCTCAAGGCGTACCCGAACCGGTCGCTCGAAGACAACATCAACCGTTCGATCAACGAAACACTCAGCCGTACGCTGCTCACTTCGGCAGCTACTCTGATCGTGGTTATCGCGCTGATGGTTTATGGTGGCGGCGTGATTCATGAGTTCGCCTTTACGATGTGCATCGGCATTGTCGTGGGAACCTACTCGTCGATCTTCATCGCTTCGCCGACGCTGATCTGGCTGACGCACCTGCAAGAAAATCGTGAGAAACGCCGCAGTGGCAATGCGTCGCGTGGCGCAGTGCTGGGTGGCAAGTCGGCGACTTGAAGGTTTGGGATGTGAATGAGACGCACGTGGGGAATCGACGCACAGGAAACAGATAGCCTACTGAATTCCGCTCAGGAAATTCAGAACTATCTGCAATGTCATTCGGTGGTCGCGCGTGTGCTTTGGGGCCGGGGTTTTCGCTCGGTGCAGCTCATCGATCGGTTTTTGAAGCCGGAGCTGTCGCAGCTGCCCGATCCGTTCCTGATTCTCGATATGCGCAAGGCCACCGAGCGTATCGCCCGTGCCGTACTGGCGGGCGAAAAGATCGCGGTCTATGGCGACTATGACGTCGACGGCACCTGCGGCGCCTCACTGCTGGTTGATTTTTTTAAAAGCCTGGGCGTCGAAGTCCGGGGCTACCAGCCCAACCGCTTTACCGAGGGGTACGGCGTACATTCGGCGGCCGTGGAAACCCTGATTGGCGAAGGCGCGCGCTGTCTGATTACGGTGGATTGCGGCATCACCGCGGTCGAGCCCGCGCAGGTGGCAAAGCGCCTCGGTGCCGACATGGTCGTGATCGACCATCATAAAGTGGGGGCCGAGCTGCCCGAAGCTTTCGCGATCATCGATCCGCAACGGCCCGACGATACGTCTGGCTTGCTGAACGTGTGCGGTGCCGGCCTGGC
>JBBRLF010000129.1:0-12516 GCA_038231515.1 candidate division WWE3 bacterium | reverse complement strand
ATCGGCCTGTAACTGGGGCTAATCCATCGTGTAATACTGCAGTGTTTCCGACATCGATACCGACGCCGAACGAGTCTCGCTGGAAGACTTACAAGAGGTGAGCTGTGTGGGCGTCTCGCGACGCACACTGTTGGAGCATGCCACAGCTCAAAGATGAAGTAGAGTCTTCGCAAGTCAGCACCGCGGACGTGGACTATAGGCTCTCGGAACTCAAGTGACCAAGGACCGGCCGGCTCGGCAACGGCGTTCTTGTTAAGCTTTTGAACCCAGCGTCCGAATGACCGAATGTGCCCTTTCGCTCTAAACTACTGCTCTTATTCCTCTTGATAACTACCACCGCGTATTGCGGTGATGGAAAGGTCAGCTCATCGGCAGTACTTGCCGAGTCGGGTCCTTCTTGCCCTGAGCTTCTTGCCAAGGCTGATCCGCCGCCGCGCGGTTGGATCAAATGGGCAAGCCGGGTTAGCGGATTGGCCTTAGGGGCGGTGAACGGTGTTGTTCTCACCGCGACTTCGGGAGCAATTCAGCTCCTACCGCTCGCATTCTCGAAATGGCTGCCGCTTTTCAATGAGATCGCAAATGTCGCGGCCACCGCCACCGGTAGAAACTGGCTCTACTCCGGCACCAGGAAGCGAGTCATCGACGGAATCGCGCTTGGTGGCATCGCGGGCCAGGCGCTTCATGCTGGCGGGGAGCATGGAGCATTGGCCGGTGCGCTTACGTTTGGCGTTAGCGTCGGACTCACCTATTGGTTTCCGAACAAATACTTTCATTCCATCATGCGTGGCATTCCAAAGAAACTTCCGGAGCCGTTGCGAAAAGCCGGCGCCAGCCCCGTTGGCCAGGGCGTGATCGGAATTTCGATGATCGTGGTGCTGGAGCAAATCCTTGAGCATGCCCAACATCTGGCCCAGATACTTCCGAAGCTTCTCGGAGCAAAGGCAGTGCCAGGTCGCGCGGTGGCGAACAATGACGATACTGCTAACCAGGAAATTCCGGTGAGGCACGCGCTTGCGCTGTTTATTTTTGATTCCGTGATTCCGTCGAACGCGAACAGCCTGGAGCGAACAAAACTCGTACTCTATTTGGCTGGCATCGACCTGCAGGGTCACTTTTTTTCAGATCGTCCGGCGCCACTTGCCGTCAAGACGATATCCAGACCGGTGCATGCCGCGCTTCATGACAAGCTGGAGGGCGAGGTGATGAGAGGGCTTTTATCCGAGGACGAGAGAAGAGATATCGAAGCTCGAATGAATGTGGTGGATCGTTAGTTGCCCCGTGTGCGCCCGGCCAGCTTCAGAACAACCCAGCCAATCAACGCTGAGCCCGCCATGGCCGCGGCCGTCGAAAGCAAGCCCTTGCTGTGAAAAACGCCGAGTGCGGTCGCAACGACCGCACCCACGCCCAGCTGGATGAAGCCAAGCATGGCCGAAGCACTACCTAGATTTTTAGAGAAGGGCTCGAGCGCAAGAGCGGCGGCGTTCGGATAGCCGATTCCGGCAAACAGTAGCAGCAGAAAAAGAAACACGATCGTCGTGACGAGTGCCAGCCCGCCAACGAGTGCCGCCGCGAGAAACAGCGCGGACACTACGACCTGCACGGCCAGTGCCGAGCGCAAGATTCTCTCTGGCGTGGAACGTCGAACGAAAAGGTGATTGAGCTGCCCGCCAACAATCATTCCGCCCGCAAGCAGCGCGAAGATCATCCCAAACGCGTGTGTGCTGACGCCGAAGCCTTCCATGAAGATCGCAGGCGACCCAGCCACGAAAACAAATAGCCCGGCAAACGAGAACGAGCCGGCCACCGTGGGAACCCAGAAGCCCCGTACTTGTAGTACCGATCGGAACTCGCGGAGCATCGGCTTGAGTCGCAGGCTTACGCTTGGGTCGGGCTCATAGCCCTTGGGTAATACCCAAGCCACCAGGGCAAGATTGCCTAAAGCCAGCGCCGTGAGAAGCAGGAAGATCGCGCGCCAACCCACCAGTCCCACGATGATGCTGCCCACGCTTGGCGCAAACAGCGGTGAGGCGCTCAAGACAAGCATCAGCATCGAGAAAACTTTGGCCGCGTCTTTGGCCGGAAAATAGTCGCGTACCATGGCGGTGGCGCCCACCGAAGCCGCGCTTCCACCTAGCGCCGAGAGTAGGCGAAAAGCCAGCAGGCCGTTAAAACTTCCGGCGTTCCTGCACCCCAGACTCGCGGCCATGTATAGCGCGAGTCCGAAGTAGATCGGAGGCTTGCGCCCAAAGCGGTCGAGCAGTGGACCATAGAGCACCTGGCCCACGGCGAAGCCGATGAAGTAGATCGAAACCGAAAGCGACATGCGCTGCACGTCGACGCCAAGATCGCGGGCGATGTCGGGAAAGGCCGGCAGGTAAAGATCGATCGTAAAGGGCGTGAGCGCGTTGAGCAGGCCGAGGGCCAAAATCAGAGTCGTCGACTGGGCTCGGGTTCGCACGGCCTGCTTCATGATCATGCCGAGGTTGTATTACGATTTTCCGGATAAAAGTAAGGGAAATTTAGCAGGTTTACTTCTCGTAATAGCCGTAGAGCTTCAGTGCTCAGCCCAGAAAGGTCGATTCGAGTACCACGTCCTTAAGCATCGTCTGATATTCCACATGGGTCTCGTGGGCTTTGGTCTTCCAGTGTGTGCCTTCCTGGCTCTGAATATAGGCTTGGTACTCGGGCGCCCCTGGGAAACGCACGTTATCGGCCACGACCACGCTGCCCGCGCGCAACCAATTTTTGGCCAGGATATGCTGCAGATCGGGAAGGTAGGCCTCTTTTGCGTGATCGATGAAAACCACATCAAGCCTGCCGGCTGCGAAGCCAAAGTCACGGCTCAGTCGTTCGAGCGTAGATCCGCCATCGCCGAGATACCCGGTTACGACGGTTACCAGATCGGACACTCCGGCATGTGCCAGAACACGGCGAGCTATCGCGGCATTGGCCGCGCTGAACTCCACCGACACCAGGCGCCCGCCCTTCGGCAGTTTTCGCGCGATTCGCAACGCGCTATAGCCAACATAGGCACCAAGTTCGAGTACCAGCGCGGGCTTCACGCGCTCGATTACGTGATCAAGGAGTTCACCTTTTTCATCGCCGACATTGATCAAAAATTTATGCTTGTACGCGAACTCGTCGATGGCCTGGATGGCGCCATCAAGGTCACCGGCCTTGGAGTTCGCGAGCACGAAGCGTACGGCGGCCTCTTCTCGACCGTCTCCGACCTGCCACTTCGACTCGAGATTTTTCATTCCAAGGATGAGTCGAATGAAGGACCATCGTAAAAAGGGAAGCCGCGCGCCAATCGAGGTGTTCTGCTGTTTGTTCATAAATGCTGATTATCACACTTCAAAACTCCCGCAAGCCGGCATACACTGGGCGAGTGAATAACGTTAAGCGTCGCGTATTGGAGATGAGGGGTTCCGCCATTGCCGGTCATGGAGTGTTCGCCACCCAGCCCATCAAGAAGGGGCAGCGGATCCATATCATGCGCGGGAAGCGCATGACGATCCAGGCAATGTTTCGGGCAGTTGATGGGGGTTTGGAGAACAGTGCTGACCCTCTGCTTATCGGCGAGGATCTGTATCTCGACCTCGATGAGCTATCCCGAACCTTCAATCATTCTTGCAAGCCGAATGCTTATCTTCGCGGGAAGTGCACTCTCACGGCTATCCGGAATATTCGGCGCGGCGAAGAAATCACCTATGACTATGCCACCTCGATGGTCGATGGCGATAGAATCAAGTCTCTCGGACATCCTTTGTGGACCTGTCGTTGCAAATGCGGCGCCCGCAAGTGCGTGGGCCGTATCGATCAGTTCAAGCGGCTACCGGCGCGGCGGCAGGCCTTTTACGTCAAGAACCGCTATGCACCCGATTTCGTCCTGAAAAAGTTCGCGGCTAAATCAGGAGTTGGCGTGGCCAGGCGTTAGCTTTTGCGCGCCTGACGACATGGCTGCCGTGTGTCAATCCACCCTAAAGCCAATTGTGTACTGCCCTCGAAAGGTCTATATTCACGAATATGGCCAACGACACCGACTCACCCCAATCCACTCACAAAACCTCCTATCCTAAGGATTTAGTTAAGGTCCTGCTTCTGGAAAACATTCATCCTCTGGCGCGAGATCTTTTTGCCGCCGAGGGGTTTCAGGTCGAATCGTTGCCAGGTGCCCTCAACGAGGACGAGCTCAAGCAGAAGATCAAAGACGTGCACGTGCTTGGAATTCGCAGCAAGACCCATATCAGTGACGCGGTACTGGCGCAGGGAAATCGCCTGCTTGCGATCGGCGCTTTTTGCATCGGCACCAATCAGATCGAGCTGGCCGGTGCCAAAGCGCGTGGCGTGCCCGTTTTCAATGCGCCCTTCGGCAACACCCGCAGCGTGGCCGAAATGGTCATCGCCGAAATCATCATGCTCTCGCGACAGCTGGCTCAGCGCTCGATGGAGATGCATCAGAAAACCTGGAAAAAACTTTCCAAGGATTGTCACGAGGTGCGCGGCAAAACCCTGGGCATTATCGGCTACGGCCATATTGGTTCGCAGCTCTCCACGTTGGCAGAAGGTTTTGGCATGCGGGTCATATTTTTTGACGTGCTTTCAAAGCTGCCTCTGGGCAATGCCAAGGCTTCGAGCACGCTGGCCAATGTGCTGCGCGAAAGTGATTTCATCACCCTGCACGTTCCAGCCACGCCGCAGACTCATTGCATGATTGGCGCCGAGCAGCTCAAGATGATGAAAAAGGGCGCTCACCTCATCAATGCAAGCCGTGGCACCGTAGTCGAAATTCCGGCGCTGGTGGAGGCGTTGAAGGCGGGCCATCTTGGTGGCGCGGCGATTGACGTATTTCCCGAGGAGCCCGAGAACAATACGGATCACTACCTGACCAGCCTGCAAAACCTGTCCAATGTGATTTTGACTCCGCACATTGGCGGTGCCACCGAAGAAGCACAAGCCAATATCGGCGAAGAGGTGCCAACGGCTTTGGTGCGTTTCGTGAATACCGGCTCGACCTATGGAGCGGTTAACTTTCCTGCGATCGATCTTTCGCCAACGCAAAATACTCATCGCATCTTGAACGTGCACCAAAACGTTCCGGGCGTGCTGGTCGAGATCAATCGAATTGTGGCTGACCTGGGTGCGAATATCAGTGCACAGACGCTGGCAACCGAGGGCGATATCGGCTATCTGGTGCTGGACACAAACCAGACTCCTTCGATGGAGCTCAAGAAGCGCATCGAAGCGTTAAAGACCTCGATCAAGACACGCATCCTTTACTGAGGGTTCGGACTAATCAAAAATCTTGCCCGGATTCAGCAGCTTTTCCGGGTCAAAAGTCTGTTTGAGCGCGCGAAAAATCGCGAGCTCGGCCGGCGTGCGGGAATAGGCCAGTGCGTCTTTCTTGAGCAGCCCGATGCCATGCTCGGCCGAGACGCTCCCCGAATGACTTCGCACCAGTGTGAAAAGATCTTTATCGGCCAGGTGCGCGCGTTCCAAAAAGGCTTCGCGGGTCATGTCGTCCGGCTTCAGGGCGTTGACGTGCAGATTGCCATCGCCAATATGCCCGAACAGGTAAATTTCCAGCCCCGGATACTTGCGCGTGAACATCTCGTACATTGCTGGAATAAAGGACTCGAGTTGGGCGAGGGGAAGCGCGATATCATTTTTGTGCAGAAAGGCTTTGCGAAAAAGACTCTCGCTGATGCCTTCGCGGAGCTGCCAGAGCTCGCGCGCCTCGCGGGGCGACTGCGCCAGGGTGCCGTCGGACACGAGGCCTTTTTCAAAAAGTGCGGCCAGCCACGCATCCAGCACATCCTGTGCGTCTTTCGAAGCGGGGCGCTGCACCTCCATTAAAACATAGCTGCCCGCGGCAGCCTGGAAGGGTGACTTCAATTTCAAATTCCACAGCACTGCTTCGAGGCAGTTGTGGGTAAGGCATTCGAAGGCCATCAGGGTGAAGGGGGCCCGGCGCGCTTCGAGAAAAAGCCGCAGTACGGCGCTGGTGTCGGCCACCGCAAAAAAGAAAACATCGAGCTTTTCGGGAACCCGGGCAAGCTTCAAGGTGGCTTCGGTGATGACGCCCAAGGTGCCTTCGCTGCCGATAAAGAGCTGGCGAAGATCCACGCCTGTATTGTTTTTCTCAAGGGCGCCATTGAGCTCGAGCACTTCGCCACTCATGGTGACGACTTGAAGGCCCAGCACCCAGTTGCGGGCCATGCCATAATGAATCACCTTCACGCCGCCGGCGTTGGTTGCGATATTGCCGCCAATCTGGCTTGAGCCCTTCGACGCGAAGTCCACCGGCCAGGTCAGTCCAAGCTGCTCGCAATGTTTATGCACCGTTTCGGTTACCGCACCGGCTTGCACGCGCACTGTTTGCGCCAGCACGTCGACCGGCCCCATGGTGTTCATGCGAGTCAGGCTCAGGACAACCTCGCCCTGGGCTGCGACCGCGCCGCCGGCCAGTCCGGTGCGGCCACCCGACGGCACCACGCAGACGCGGTGTTTTGAACAGAGCTTTAGAAAGCGTGAAACCTCGTCCGTGGTGCGCGGAAAAACAATGGCGACGGGGTTGGGTGCAAACACCTTGGTCCAATCGCGACCGTACGCCTCGAGGTCCTGTGGCTCGTGCGTTAGAAAATCGGCGGGAAACGCGGCTGCGGTCTGCGCTAGAAATTCTGCGGAAAGAGGTTTCATCAATGACTAAAACTACAGAAGTCGCGGCAATAACTCAATCGAAAGTCAGCGCAGCGGAAAAGGCTCAAAGTCTCGGTCTGCCGCCTGAGCCGGACCTTCATCGGGACACCAAAGCGTGGGGGTGTTGGTCAGCACCGCTTTATTGGCCAATAGCAGTTTGGCTGTCAGCTCGTTCATCAAATGTTGCCGGTCTTTTTCGATCAGTCCCAGATCATTGGCGATGCTGGCGCGAACCGTACGAATTGCGTCGCCCACCGATTGCTTGTTGCTGTTGATGGCTGGCGTAAGCTCGGACTTCACTTTTTCGAGCGTGACGGAGCCGTCTTTCCAGCCGTCGCAAAGATTTTCAAGATTGGCGAGGCCCAGCTTCCAGTCGGTCGTCCAAGGGCGCGACCCGCCAAGATAGGCCGTGCTGCGAACCACATCGATGAGCAGCCACGCCCCGTCTTTAAAGGGCTTGCCGGCATAGTCGAGCTCAAACGTGCCTTCTTTTACCGAAAATTTGCTGTCGTCCAGGCCATCGGTGCCGCGACGAAAAAGGTAGTACGTTTCCTTGCCCCTGAGCTCGAGGGTTCGAATCGTGTCTTGAGAGTTGTAGAGAGGCTGGTTCTTGTCTGTCTTCTGCAGCGCATTTTGCGCGCCGGTAACCAGCTTGCCCGCTACCGCTCCCAGCAGCGCATTGGCCACACCGGCCGAGGTCGCGGTTGCCGCTGTCGAGACGACCGAAAGTGAAGCTTCGGCTGCGCCCTTGAGAACGAGTCCGAGCGCGGTATCTGTTTTGTGGCCCTGAAACAAGGTTGCAATCGTGATGTCGGAACCGTCATAGGGGACCATCGGAAGGACGGGCTTGTCAAAAACGCCGCCCACCTTTTGTCCGCCGCTCAGGTCGAACTGTCCCAGCACTATGGGGTATCTGCACCTGCCGATGTCCACCTCGAGCGTTCCTGCGACGGACTTGTTGAACCAAAAGGAATCCTGGTCGTTTACGTACCACGAGACGGCGTAAATGCTCAGGTAAGCCTGATTGGGCAGAAAGATATCATTGTCGGAGCGGTCCTTGGGAAAACGATTGATTGCCGGATTGCCCTTGCCGCCGATGAGGTCGCTCGAGCTGGCGAAGACTGAGCTGGAAAGTACCGATGTAATCAGGCCCACTAGCGCAAACGAAACAATTAAAGCTCTCATGGAATGCTCCTCTGATAGCTTCGTTTCTAAGGGCAAAGTCAATAAAGTCCATTGGCATCTTCATAACAAGATGAATAGGCGTGCTAATGGGCAGCGGTGCCGCCGCCCCACTGCACTCCGCATTCGGGTGTTGGCGCATCGTTGGGATCGACGGGAGCGACGTGCTTTACCTGCGCCTCGTCATCGACTACGGTGTGCGTTTTGCTGATTTTTATTCCTTCGATGCTGAGCCCGTAGAGTGCTCGCGCGGAGTTTACCGCGTCGTCGCTGCTGGTCTTGCGGTGAGTGACGGGATCAGGAGCGTGCGCGCAGAAACTTTCCAGCTGCTGATACTCGGCAACCAGGCGCCGATGATTTGCGATAACCCGTGTATCGCCGCTGCCGCTGAGCTCGTCAAGCGAGCGCCCGATCGAGGCCAGATAGCTATGGCCCCGGCAAAGGCGCTCATCGGGAACAGTTTTTCCACCGGGCAGGTGCTTGAGGGTAAGCAGCGCATCGATGCGTATCGTATCGTAGGCCGTAAAGGTATCGGCGCGGGCGCACGTGGTGGTGCTGCTAATCGCTGCCAGTATAATGAACCCCAGTGAAATCGTTTTAGTCATATTGCTTGCTCCCTCTTGAAGATGAAGAGTTGCAACGGCCATGCCCTCGGGGGCCGGTTGCGAGCCCGGAATTCCGCCTTTAACGGCGCGGAACTTCAGCAGAAAGCGGTGTAGTGTTCTCTTGAGATCACTAAAGAGCCAGGGGTAGTGCTCTGTCGGGCGGGCCAGTATCTTTTAGGCAGTGTCAGGACCGATCTTGACTAAAATAGTCATGAATGCTATTTTCGCCCCCATGAAATCAGGAAAATTAAGTAATTACAGCATGATAGGGGTATTTCTCCTGACTCTAGGTGTAGTGACTTCCGGCTGCGTCGGCGCCGAAGTCGAGCCTGGCCAGTGGCTCGCGCTTCACTGCAAGCTCATGGGCGTCGACACCATTCCACCCGAGGCCGCAAATCTTGATCTGCTGCTGAATGGTAAAGAAGGACTGCAAGAATATTACCGCGACATCTCGTATGGAAGCTACATTCCGCAGTTCACGCACGTACCTGCCTGGGTTGCCGTCGATCAGACGCCGGAAGAAGATGCCAAGCTGACTCGATACGCTCGCATTCAAAACTGCATCACCGCCCATGAGCATGCGGGCGACATCGCCGAGCTGGGCAGGTACGAAGGCGTTATCGTGTTTCGCAATGTGAGCATCGACTCGGGAAACGCAGGCAATGTGCTGCTCGACCTCGGTGCCTGGAACGTGACTTTCGGTGCCCACGAGATGGGCCACACTTTGGGCCTTGGACACTCGTTTGATACGTCGGACCGCAAAAACTCAAGCTGGTCCGCGCCAGGTGAATACTTTGATCCCTGGGACATCATGAGCGCCATGGCGGTTTACGATTTCAAAAACACCAATGGCTTTACGGCCGGCCCCGACCTGGATGCTTCGTCGAAGATTCTCAAAGGCTGGATGCCGAAAACAGCCGTGACCTGGTTGAATCTTTCTGACCTTTCCGCGACACCCCTAAGTCTGACTTTGGATCGCTACGATCAGCCTGACGGAGCGAATCCGCTGGTCGTGGGAATTCGCCTCGCTGACGATCGATTCTACACCGTGGAGTATCGAATGAAGGCGGGCTGGGATCGGGCGATTCCCAGTGACGGCGTGATGATTCATCGGGTTGATAACGGCGGTACCCGGCCCTACGTCATGCCGGGTGGCAGCTACCAGTCCGGGTCGACCTTCTTGAGCGACGAAGGCTTGCAGATCAGTATTCAAATGCTGGACGGCACCGCTGGTGTCGCGAAGATCGCGCTTTCGCAGCTGGCGCCGCTGGCGCTGCCTGGTCTTTCGGCTAAGTCAAAGTCTGAGGCCGTAAGCAGCGAAGGCCCGCAAATTCCAATGCTGCCATTTGGCGGAATATGAAACACGGGTTGACCCCTCTCTTGTTCGTGCTGCTGCTAGCCGGCTGCAGCGAGCATGACTATTATACCGAGGCAAAACCGGTCTGTGACTACACGGTGCCTGGCGAACGAGTCGATCAGGGCCCCACGCCCATCGAAACCACGTTGACGCCGGCCTGCAAGACGCGGCTGGAGTCGATGCTGCCTTTTGACGATTCCTGGTCTGGCGCACCAGCGGGCCTTAAAGACCGCGTAACCGAGGCCTTTCAGGCCGTCCTCGCCTATCCATTGAAATTGCCACCCGAAAACCAGCTGCTGGGCGTTGCGCCGCATTCATTTCCCGACAGCTTTCTGGACGAAATTCAGGCCGAAGAAACTCCGATGAAAAGTCTATTCAATCATGCGCTGAATTTAATTCAAACCATTCACTATGTAAAAAGTCTTGGAAACATCAACGCGCAATTCACGCCCGACAACTATATCGAAGTATGGGATGGAGTGCTGACGATTGCAGATGGGTTTGGCGCGATGAATGAACATCCATACTACACCACGCCGCTGAGGCGGGCCTCGACGATCGTACACGAAGCGCATCATGCTGACGGCTATTTTCACGTGAGCTGCGGCGACGCGCGAGGCCCCGAGTGCGATGCCGATCTGAACGGGCCGTTTGGCTTTGCCGTGCTTTACAAAACCATGGCGCTCCAGGGGAGTGCCAAGCTGCTGTCAGACGTGGACCTGGCCTTGCTCGAAGGCCAGTCGTGTTATACTCTTCAGACCCGCTTCAAGACTCTGCCGCCGGTGTTGCTCGAAAAATTACGGGGTCTGGATTGTCAGTCGTTCAGCGCTGAAGAAGTTCGGGTCATGGAAGAGCTGCAAGACTAGTTTCGGGCATTGGCGACCTTGCAGTTCCAGTCCAGCTGATTGAGGGCCTGTGAGACGAAATCCTTTTCGGACACGGGGCTCGCGTAGCTCCAGTAGACCAGATCATGGGCATGAGGATCGTAGGGGCCGACTTTTCGGTATTCGGTGTTTTCGGGCAGCTCGATGAGCTGCCGGAGCATGACGAGTTCGATCTGAAGCTCGGGTCTTTCGTAGAAGGGGTCAACGGGCACCTCGATCTTCTGAACGAGATCAAAAGCATTGCAGGTGCGCGTCACCATTCTGGTGAAGTTACGGTCACCGAATGCAATAGGTTGAATAAAGGTGGTTTCGGAGCAAAAGGTTACGACACCGGCCTTTTCGTCCAAGCGTACGACGATCGTCGATTCGCTTTTCGCCAGCCGGTCGTTATTGGTAGAGCATTCCATATAGTAATAATCCGGCGCATCGAGGGGATCTGCACCGCAGTTCGCATGGTCGCGAGAATCCGATTCGTGGTAAAACGTCATTTTTACGAGCGAAGCTTCTTCCAGGCGCTTGCGTGAAAATCGCTTTTTCGCCATGGCGTATTTGAAGAGCTCACGGTGATCGCTCGTATGCGTCTTGTGCAAGCGCTGGTTGCTCTCGATGGTGGAACGATAGACGCTTTTGAGGACGTCGATCTTGCCGGGGCAGGTTAGTGCAGCGTGCGCGACCGTGGCAGCTGTGAGTAGCAAAAGTAGGTTCATCAGAGGTAGTATTACAAAAAGGGTGCCAGCAAGTGGCCCTGTGGCGATACGCCGGGCTATTCCAAGGGCTTGAAATTCCATCCCTAACCGACGTAGTCTTCTCGCAAAGTAACCAAGGGCAATGGAGTCATGGCTGGCGAGAACACTATGCCGCTCTGGGCACCCGTCAGAAATCGGACACACCGGCCCCATCGTTACTTCTCGCTTGCCTCGAAGACGCCTTTCCAGTTCTCGGGCGGAGGAGTGCGCTGATACTGCGAACATCTTAGCGCCAGCGCGGCCGCGACGGGGTCGCCCGTGATTTCTTCGAACCTGGTGCGCGCCTCAGTGAACTGGCGTGCGCGATAGAGGCTCATCGCTTCCACGTAAGCAGCCACCACCTCGGCGCGAGGCACGTCGTAAATGAAGCTTGGAGCAGAGGAGCCGACCACCTGCACCTCGTCAATCTGCCGCAGCCGTAGCTCGGGCGCCGAGAGGCGTTGCCTTGTTGCCTCACTGATCAGTAGCGGTGCCTTGTACTGTTTGGTCAGCCCCTCGAGCCGGGCCGCCATCACGACCGCTGCACCGATGACGCCGGCGCTCATGCGGTCGGTGGCACCGAAGGTACCAAGAATGACGTCACCGCTGTGGACGCCCACGCCGATTTCCACGGGGTCGGCGCGGCCCAGGTTAAGCTGGGCCAAGGCCTCCAACATTCCCAGGGCGGCATGGACTGCGTCTTCGGCTTTTCCAGGAAAAATCGCGAAGATGCCGTCGCCGCGGTATTCCGTGATGAAGCCGCGATGCCGCGCGATAGGCGCTCCCATCGCCGCGAGGTATTCATTCATGAACGCAAAGGCTTCGACGGGCGCCCAGTTTTCGATGAGCTTCGTGAAGCGCCTGATGTCTGCGAAAAGGATGTGCATCTCGGCTGCCACGGCGTCGCCGCGCTTTACGTCGGCCAGCGAGCTGCGTCCCAGGATGTCGAGCAGTTTGGTGGGAACGAAACGCTGCGCCGACGCGTTGGTGCGCCAGATCTGCCGTAGAATGAGCGCGAAGCTTAAAAGGAGAACGATCGACATCGCCGCTAGTGCCAGCCGTAT
>JBBRLF010000128.1:0-12523 GCA_038231515.1 candidate division WWE3 bacterium | reverse complement strand
TCTGCTCGTCCTATCAATGGTTTTTTGGATCGTGCGCTGCTCACCGTCGTACAAAGACTTATCCACGGCCAACGGGCGTAAGGCCATTCTTGATCAGGCCAACGACGATCTGACGGCGGGTGACTGCGGCAGCGCGATCGACATCCTTACCCCGCTGGTGCATTCGCAATACAACAACAACGACGTGCTGATGGTCTATGCCTCGGCCTTCGCCTGCAAAGGTGGACTTAACTTTCCCAATCTCATTGGAAATCTCAAAGACATCAGCGGCAGTGATATCTGGAGCGTGCTCGTCAGGACGGACTACTCCAGCGGATCGGGTGACGGACATATCGAGGCCTTCGACACCGCGGCGGCCCAGCTGTACCAGACCGCCACGCCGGTGGGCAATATGGCCGCCTCGCAGCGCTCGGCCGATGCGAATACCTATATGGTTTTCATTCAGCTCGAGCAGATCGCTTCGGTGATTTCGCCGCTTGGCGGCGGTAACCAGGGAAATGGAAAAAAAGGAACAAGTATCACGGGCAAAGGCACCATCGCCGACATGTGCCACGTGCAGGTGGCGGTGACTCAAATCAAGGACTCGCTGCAGTTTGTCGACGCTAGCGCGGCGGTCACCAATGTGGTTGCGAACATCAATTCCACCTGCTCGTCGATTCCAGGTGGCCAATGTCCCACCAATACCGACTATAACGCCTGCCTGGGCACCGCCTCTTACCAGCTGCAAGGACAGTTCCTGATCGACGCGATAGATAATACCTGGTCATTTTAAATTGAAAATATTTAGCAGTGCCCGCATTACCATCCTGTTTTTAACCGCCCTGCTGGGGGGGGCGACGGTCGCGCGCGCTGAGCTCAAAGAGTATTACCGCGGCACGCGGGCGATGGGCCTGGGCGGCGCCTATACCGCGCTGGCCGATGATGCCGACTCGCTGTTCTACAATCCGGCGGGTTTGTCGCTGAATCCCGCTTATGAGTTCCGGCTGCTTAATCCCAAAATCGACATCAGCACGGATGATATCGCAGTGCTCAGCGACATCAGAGCCGCGGCTTCGAAGATCGACGGGCCGACGCTCTCCAAGCTTTTCGGCCAGCATATCTACGCCGACGCCAGCGTCATGCCGACGCTTTTTTTTCCAGGCTTTGCCGTGGCCTACTACTATGACGTGCAAACCCGGGTGGTCTCGCGCAACCTCGCGTTGCCCGCAATTTCGGCCAGCTATATCCGCGACAATGGGATGGTTGCGGGGTTCGGTCACGAGTTTGGCGGCTTCGCCAAACACCATTTTTTTCGCTTTGGCCTGGGTGTCAAATGGCTCACGCGCGAAGGGTTCGAGCAGACCATTCCGATCACCAGTCTGGTAACCGCGGATAAAACTTATCTCAGCAAGCTCAACAGCGCCAAGGCCAGTGGCTGGGGCGCCACCGTGGGGTTTCAGTATGAGCTGCCGGTGAACCGCAGCAACGATCTGATTCTAGGTGGCGCCTGGCAGGATATCGGCGACACCTCTTTTGGTAGTGATTCGCTGGCCCAGCGCCCACCACCCATACGCAATAATCTGGCGATGGGCCTGGCGGTCGTGCATCGGTTCAGCCCCGGGGTGCGCTCGCACAACAACGTTAAGCTTACGGCCGAGCTGCGCCATCTTGCAGAGTCGGATGTGGATCCTAGACTTCGCGTGCACGCAGGCGCCGAGCTGCAGATTGGGTACGTCTCAATTCAAGGTGGCTTGAATCAGGACTCGCTGACCTTTGGCGCGAAGCTAAGCTTTTTGTTCTTCGATCTGTCGGCAGTCACCTACGGCGTGGAAGATCAGTCTCTGGCTTTCATGGACCGAGAACGCCGGTATATGGTTCAGGCTACTCTCAGATTTGACATCATGGGCAAGGGGCTGCGGCCGGAACGTGATCAGGACCGCGCCAAACACCCACGGCAATATTAAGCCGGCCGGCAAATTCTTCCGCTGGGGCCACCCCATAAATCACATTAAATTCAATTACTTGTGTCGTCAGAATGAACGCGAAGTTCTGCATTGTAATAATATCTGACTAAATTGATAATATATAGATTGATGCACAGGGGTACGTATGCGAATTTGTTTTGTGCGCAGGAATTTAAGCACTGCTTTTATAGCCCTATCGGCGTTTGCCCTCGTCAGCTGTGAAGTTGGCGCGAGTAGCGTCAGCGGTGCGCCGCATGCCAGTTCGGCCTCAGCTGATTCCGGGGGCGGGGGCGCTGCCACGGCTGCCACCTCGACGACGAGCGTGGTTCCCTACGATCTGACCCTCAACTGGGCGGCCAATAACGAATCCGCGGTGAATAGGGCCGGCGGCGGTTACCGCATTTACTATTCGGCTACCAGCGGCCTAGCACTCGTGTCCACACCGTCGATTACCGTGCCTTACGTCTCCGGCCTCACGGCTCCGACCACGGTAACGATTACGGGTCTCACGATTCACAAGCCCTTCCCGGTTTTCGTCCGCATTATCGCCTTCTCAGCCTTGGTTACCAAGGCCGGTGCGACGGCGACAAGCGTGGTTTCGAATGAATTTCCAATATTGGTGCCCTAATGAAAAATCTAGTCGTGATGGTTCTCGCAATAATGCTCGCGGTGAGCTCAGTGCCCACTCAAGCCCTGGCGACTTTTTCGCTGTCGGCGCCGCATGTCGAAGGTGAAGTTATCGTACACTTTAAAACCTCGAGTACGCAAACGACGCGCAGTCACGCGCTGGCGCGACGCGGCCATCGGAAATTGGGCGAGCTGGGCGCCAAACACATCATGCACGTGAAGCTCGCACCCAATGAGTCGGTGCAATCCGCTTTGCGGTTTTATGAAAATGATCCCGGGGTCGACTTTGTGCAGCCAAACTATATTTATACGACCAACGTCTTCACGCCGCCTTCCGATCCTTTGTACACGCAACAGTGGGCTTTCAAGAACACGGGCCAGACCATCGTTTCGCCTGGTGGCCCGGACTCACCAGACGCCACGCATAGCCAGCCCAACGGCGGAACCAGCGGCGATGACATGTCGATGGAGGGCGCCTGGGCAATCTCAACGGATTGCAGCTCGGTAATCGTGGCCGTGATCGATACTGGCGTGAATTACAATCACGAAGACCTTGCCGGCAATATGTGGACGGGGCTGGCCTTGCATGGAAAAAATTTCGTGGGTACTGGTGCCGCCGGCAGCGCCGACCCGATGGACCTCAACGGTCATGGCACGCATGTCGCCGGCATTATCGCGGCCCAGGCCAATAACGGTAAGGGTGGCGTGGGCGTCTGCTGGACAGCGCAGATCATGGCCGTGCGCGTATTGAACGCCACCGGAAGCGGTACGACGGTCGATATCACGAACGGCGTGAAGTTTGCCGTCACCAACGGCGCCAAGGTGATTAATATGAGCCTGGGCGGCTCGGGTTTCGATCAGACCTTTTCAGACGCGATTACGACGGCTCGTGCGGCTGGCGTGGTTGTGGTCGTGGCGGCTGGTAACAGCAGCACCGACGTGGATGTCGGTACTCCCTCGTACCCCTGTAACTATACCCAAAGCAATATCATCTGCGTGGCCGCGCTCAACCAGAGCAATGGCCTGTCCTTCTTTTCGAACTACGGAACGACCAGCGTTGACGTCGGCGCGCCGGGCTCGAACATCGTAAGTACCTGGGTAGGTACCAGCACTAAAGTCACCGACAATCTTACAGCGGGCTGGACGATGGCGGGCGGCTGGGGCTATACCACCGCGAACTTCGGCAGCGTGTACAACCTGATCGCCAACCCCGCGAACTTCGACGCTTCGCAGTCCCTGAATCATCTCTTCGCCCTGAACGCCGACGACGTGATCTATAAAAGTTTCAATATCGCCGGCGCAACTGTCGCCTCAGCAGCCTACTATTCAGAACTTGCGCTGACCTCGGCTACTAATTACGTCAACGTAAACTACGATTCCTCCGGTGGTAATCCCTTTTCGTCCGGTACGCAGGTGGGCAGCTTCACTTCTGCCGACAATACCGGCACGGGGGCATATCACCAGACCTTTGATATCACCCCCTGCATCAGCACCACCTGCTCGGTGGGTTTCAGGCTGATCTCGGATACCAGCACCGCTGGCTATGGAGTCGGAATTCTGCTTTTCTCGATCTCGACGACTACGCCAGACGCCACTCACTACAACGTTATTGAAGGTACCTCGATGGCTTCGCCCTATGTGGCCGGTATCGCTGCTCTGGTGGCCGCTTACAATCCGAATGACTCCGCAGATCAGATCGTGAGCGCGATAAAGAATAGCGGGGTGTCACTGACTTCGCTTTATGGCAAGACTACGACGGGCAGAGCCGTGAACGCTTGGAACGCGATGACTTATCTGGCCACTCCGACGCTAACCACCTATAGCGTGCATTAGGTGGCCTTCTTTACCTTCGCGCAGCCATCAACCATCTTTGAACGGAAGTTGTTGAGCTCGTCTTCCCAGATCTCGTCTTCGTAGGGCCAGTATTCCTTACCGTCTTCGAACTTGCGCTTTGGCACGGCCTTGTCGTCGGTGGCGAAGTTCTGAGCGCCCTGCAAGGATAGGTTGGTGCCGGCACCGGCGAAGATCTCGTATTCCAGCAGCGAGACGTTGGCAGTTAAAAACTTGAGCTCGTCTTCCATGGAAACGGCTCGTGCCTTCATGAAGTTACCGATATCGCTTTTGGCCACCGCGCGGATACTCGTGACTTCGGTGTTAAACCAGTCTTTGAGGCTCACGGCATTGGCCGGAAAGGCCGTAGCCAGGGCTTGCTCTTCGCGTGAGATGCGATTGAGCTCTTTCTGGCGTCTTAAAAATTCGGGATGCCGGCCCAGCTCGCGCAGCACGATGGGCGCAAGTTTAATATCGTGGTGGCCCAGATAAGCCACGACCTCGTCATAGTAGGCGTCGGCCTGGGTTTTGCCCGCGCCGTTGAACTCAATCAGCTTCTTGTAGGCGTCGACGTAGCGCACCTTGTACTGCTTTACCGAGGTCAGCGCGTCACCGAACTGGCAGATTTCCTGGTAGCCCAGGCTTTGCAGAAAGTAGCTTTCGGGCATGTAGGCTCCGTCGAAGTAAGGCGTGTGCAGCGTGAACATATTGCCCACGGCGTGGTTGCGATCGCCGGCACGCAGCAGTGACCAGGCATTGTCCACGGCAGCTTCGATGAAGATATTGGTGTCGCGCGAAACCTGTGAAAGGTATTTGCTGGCGGCGGTGTAGTTACCCAGGATGAAGTGGATGCGTCCCAGGCTTACGGCAGTGGCGTCGAAGACATCCGGCGTGTCCACCGTGCGAAATAGCTCGGTCAGCTCACGGCCGGCAACAGTAGCCGATGCCGTATCATCTTTTGCTCCAAAAGCGGCCATGGCCGCCAGATAGCGGGCATGATCCTTCCAGACGTTTTTGTCGGGGACTTCCTTGGCAAGCTTTCGGGCCATGGCAAAGTTCTTGTGGTCATAGGCCCGCTCGGCCTGTAACAGTTTGACGAAGGCGAGGGCTTCGACCTTCAAACCCGTGCCGCGTGCGGTGCGTTCGAGCAGATTTTCACTGGGCGCCGACTTGGCCAGACCCGTTTCGTGCGAAAGCTGGCTGAGCGACATGACAATGGCATTATTGAAGCCGTTTTCGCCCTGTCCGGAAGAGTGGGAAAGCGCGCGCCAATGCGCCAGGCTGGCCAGGCCTTTTTGGCCGGCATCTTCGAGAATCCAGCCTACGAAGGCCAATGACTTCTCGCGCGTCAGCGCGTTTTCAGACTTCAGGCCCAAGCCATGCAGTACGCCCATGGCTTCGTCGCGGCGGTCAAGGAGCCAGGCGAACAGGCCGCGAATCAAGATGAAGGTGTCGGGGGGCAGAGCATTGATTTTCTGGAGTGGCGTGGCATCGAACGCCAGCACGTTGGTGGTGCGTTTAAAATGAAGCTTCTCGGCGTTGACCGGCTCGGCGTCGAGCTTGCCTGCGAACTTCACCCGGGTCTTGAGCTGTGCCGCCAGCGGAAGCGCAGGGGCCAACGTCAGAGATTTTTTTATGCGAAACGTGAAAGAGGGGATGGAGGAAACGGCGATCCGCGGCTCGCTGTGACGCAATGTCAGTACGGGCTGGAATTGTACTGGCGTTACGACCACCCGTGCACTGGCCGCACCCAAGTCAGGCTTGAGTGCGTAAGCAGATCGCGACGTTTCCCCCATCGTCAATCCGGTCGAGGCCACGACCGGAGTCTTGTTGTCAGCTGATTTCTGTGGCTCAGATTTCTCGGGCGCTTTTTCCGCCGGTTGCTTTGAGGCTTTGTCGTTAGCCCGCAGTGGGGCTGTAGTGGTTCGCGCAACCTGATCTTGTGCGGGCTTGGCTTCCATGACGTAGGCGACCTTCGCCTTCACCATTTCCCACCAGCTCGTCGCCTTGGCGACGATGCGTTGCATGTATCCCGTTTCCTCGGCACGCACGGACAGGGGAATTGTCAAAAGGGCCAACATGATCAGGGCTACGCGCATGAATTGTTTCACAACTGCCTCCGTTCAATTGAACAGGTAACTGATGCCAAACATCAGATTCTGGTTAGTGATCGTGTCGCTGAAGGAGCCTACGCCGCCGTTTTTAACGGCCTGCGAGCCGGTGGTCGCGCTGATCGTGTCGTCGTAGCGCATCCAGCGGTATTCCACGCGAAAGTTCCACTTTGGCGTGATCCAAAACTTCTGACCGACGCCAAGACTTGGAGTCGCATGCAGAGCATTGGTTTTGGTTACGCCGATACCCGGCGCGAGGTAGATGTCGAAGTGACTGATCTTGCTTCCGAAGAGCGAAAACTTGCCGTAGATGGGGGTGAAGAGCGCCGACACGCCCATATAGTAGTGCTCCTGGTTGAAGTCGATCGTGGATCCAGAGGCCTCTTTGAAGCGGGTCAGCACATGAGAGTCGCTGCTCAGCATCTTATAGCCCATCAGCTCGGCGCCCCACATTTCTGAAAAGTGGTAGGCGGTCGAAAGGCCGATGGTCTTGTTGTCCTGGAAGTCGACGCGCTGGTAGATGCCGAAGAGCGGTGTGACTTCGACGCGGCCGGCTTTGGTGTACTGCTTGTTCTGGATGACTTCGAAATCCTTGTCGTGAGCTTTCCAGTACTGATTCTGCACATCTGAGATGTCGACTTCGCCCGGCTCGGCGCCCGGTGCTGGAGTGCCCGACGGGGCGGTGGCGGGGGCTTTCGCTTTCTCGGCGGCGCCCACGCTGACCGCGGTAAGCGCGGCCATGCCCAGCAAAATCAGCCAATAGGTCGTTACATTTTTTAGTTCCATACCATCCTCATTTCGTGGATTTGAACAAGAACGGATAAGTTACAGTTACCCGCGTCCCATTCTTTGGTTGAGGAAATTTCCAGCCCGAAATTTTCGACAACATGCATTGCTCAACTGGCGAGGAGTTGAGCGTGGTCTGTTTGACGGTCGCAGCTTCGACCGTTCCCGCCGCATTGATGAACCAGGTCGCCACGACTTTTCCGAAAAGGTCGGGCTCGGCCACGAGCTGGCGCTCGTAGCAGTATTTGATCTGACTTAAGTTGTTGGCAATGACCGCCGCGATGACGCTCTTGTCGAGGCCACCGTCGACGATGCTTTCTTCTTCAACCAGGCGAAAGCCGCCCCGGCCGATGCCGTTGCCCACGCCGTTACCCACGCCGTTGCCGGCACCCGCGCCCAGGCCCACGCCAGTGCCGCCGCTGAAGCCTTTGCCCGAGCCGGCGATGGAAAGTTTACCCAGATTCGACGCGCCTGCGATTCCCGAGGTACCTGCCCCGACCGCTGCGAGCTTGCCTACTTGTGGCCCGGGTGCGCCGGCTGCGGCTGCTTGGCCCACGCCACTTTCAGCCACGACCGTGTTGTTTACTTTAGCCTGCGACAGCATGTTGCCGACGAGATTTTTCAAGCCGCCCGTAAGCGCCTGGGCCAGCTTGCTGGGAGTTGCGGCTGGCGCGGTGCCCACGACGGGGGCGCTGACTTGTTTGGCTTCGCTGCCTGCACCGCCGCCGGCCTGGGGCAGCTGGCTTGCGGCCGTCTGTTCGGGTTCGGGCAATTTTTCGACGGGGATGTTTTGAATGCGAGCGTAGACGGTGTAGGGCTCCTCGACCTTCGTTTCAGGACGGCCAAAGATCACCATCCAGAGGGCGAACACGAGCAGCACTGCCGCCGTACTGATGGCGAAAGGTTTGCGCAGCTCTTTTGGAAAAAAATCGGCGCGGGGCAGACCGATCACCAGATTGCCCGAGGTGACAAGAATCTCGAGCACATAGGGGCCGGCAAAAACGCGGTAGATCGTATCGCGTTCAAGCCTGGTGGGGGTAGACCAGTCTTCAAGTTTCCCGATCTTGTCCTGGCCCAGCTGGAGGCGGCCACCAAGGCGTAGCCACTCCGCGGGCAGCTGCACAAAAGTCTCTTTGCCTTTGTGCCAGACCGTGGTGAACGGCGCGGGAACGCCATAGTTTTCATTGAGCTGAAAAAATTTCTGCGTGTTGACGACTTCTTCGGGGCGGCCTTTGACATAAAGGCGGGTACGAATCGTAAGCGCGCCGACCTTGGCCGAAGCCCGGCGATCGATAACCGGTGACCAGGCTTGCGTGCGAATTTCGGCCAGGCCCAGGGGGTTGCGCGCGATGCGCACGCGCCGCGAGCCGATATCCAGAATGGCGGCGTTGTTGGCGTCCGAGAAATTTATTTCGTGTTCGAGCGCTTCCTTGCCGTTTACCAGCATACGGGTAGGGCCACCCAGATCCATCACAATCGGCTTCGCACCGTTCTTGATTGCCACATGCAGCGCGCCTATGCCACGACCGGCCAGGTGCACATGGGCGCCGGGGCTCTGACCCAAGAGCGTCAAACCTTCGCCCAGCTGATGGACCGATATAACCCGGTCACTTTTATCGAGCACTTCCAGCCTCAGCATTGGCATCACCGTAAATATTCGTATGAGCTCAGGACGCGCTCACGTTGATTGTGTTTGGTGCGATAGAGGTGTTTGAATTCGAGGTCGGCACCGTGCAGGAGATATGCGGCATTCGGTTTTTTTACTTTGCCTTCGATGCTGGCTTCTTCGAAGTCGACCACGGTGCGGGCGCGAATCTTTTTCACGATGTGTTTTTCCGTCACGATGCCTTTAGCGTCAGTGGTGCGGCGAATTTCGGTGCTGATGGTCTTGTTGCCGTCGGAATCAATTTCGCCGGCGTGGACCACGCTGACGCCAGCGAGACCGATGGCCAGAAGCATTGCGAGCTTTGAGAATGTGAGGTTCATGATTGCCCAGCCTTTTGTTGACAAATCTCTATAGTCTTAAGATAACTTAACAATCTGAAACAGTCAACTATAGTTATTTATTAATGATTTCAATGGTTTGGTGGCTGTCGACTTTTGCCGAAGCAGGCGATCTCAGGCCAGGCGTCGGTTATTTGAGAAAAGGCCGATATTGCAGCATAATTCCGGTATGCCACGACCTTTGCTGAGCGGACTGCCGCTGATTTTGGGCCTGATCCTGACCTTGTCCCTCAGTGCGCAGGCAAAACCCCTTGCAAAGGGGCCCAGCGCCGCAGTGTTGCGCGCGCGGCTGGAGGCTTTGGTTCTGGCCGCTGGCGGCAATCGTACCGCCGGATCGGCGGGGAACAAGCGGGCCTACGACTGGTTGCTCGCTCAAGCTCGTACTCTGAAAGGTTGGGAAGTGCAGGAGTATCCCTTTACTCCCGATGTCGATTTTGCGCTGGCAGGTTATCGCAGCCAGTTCGAACCCTTCAGTAGCCTGCCACCCAAGGCAGTCGATTTTATCAGAGGCAAGCGCTCGCTCGACAGCCTTTCCGGTTTTGCCGAATCGTTACGTGGCAAACCGCTGCTGAATCTGATTCTGCGAAAAAGGGGGACGTCAGCCAAGCGCAAGGGCGCAAAAGAGCTGCTGGTCGTGAGCGCTCATTTCGATACGATGACCAATCGACGGGAGCCCTTCGAGGTATTTCCCAAGGGGCCGGCCCCCGGCGCCGACAACAATGGTGCGGCCGTCGTGGCGCTGCTGGCACTGGCCGAATCACTGAGTGACTTCAAGCCCGCCGCCACCCTTGAGCTGATTTTCACCAACGCTGGCGAAGCCTATTTTCTGGGTGCCCGCGCTTATGCGCAGGATTGTCTGGCCAAAGGGCTCAGCGTCCGGCATATCGAGCTCAATATGATTGGCTGGGATGCCAATGAAAAAGATCGAGTGCATCTCTACGTTCGCTCAGAGGGACGGCCTGGCTTTGAAAGCGATAAGGCCTTGGCATTGCAAATCGCGCCGGAGCTGTTCAAGACCGGACTCAAGCCGGGTATTGTGCGCGAAAACTCCGAGCGCGGTGACCACTGGGCGTTTTGGAGATCGTTTCATGCTTCAACGATGATAAGTCAGGACTGGGAACACGGCTTCAATGACCTGCATTACCGCACGGCTGGTGACGTACCCGGGACCGTCGACTGGGAGTTTGTTTCAAAGATTGAGAAGGGCGTTGAGCTGGGCGTGCGCAAGATTTTGAAGTAAGGAAAGGGTTTCGGGGGCGGCGGGGATAGAGTGGAGATCGGAGAGAAGAGTTCGGAGCCACAGCGCAGATGGCAGAATGGTCATTCTATAATCTGCGCTGTGGCTACTGGCTCCTGTCTCCGATCTCCACTCTAAAAAGTTGCCCAGGAATTTTTGGAAGAGGATCAGCCTCTATTTTTCGACCTTGGCCTGCATCACCGGCGCATTCGAAACCACGGGGCGCAGCAGGCAAACGAGCGCACTCGAGAGCCACGTCCTCTCATCGTCACTCAGCCCGGCCTGGCGACCCGCGAGCCAGCGCGCCAGATTCCAACGTTGCAGGGGCGTTAACGAGTCGCCCTGGGCTGCACTGGTCAGTGCCGCTGGAAGGCGACCGAGGTCGATCAGAAACTGCTCATGTGCGGCTTGCGTGGCCCATTCGTCTTTGCCGTTTTCAGCGCGTACCGCGGCGGCGATGGCGTAGGCGTAACCGCTTTCGCCGGCTTTCAAATAAGCCTCGCTCAGGTGGGTTTCGATTTTGCGAGCCTCCTCGCGGTCTTCGGCACGAAGCAGCTTCATGCCCAGCTTGCGAACTTCGGAGTCGTTGGCGGCGTCAGCGCTTTTGTGATCAGCGCCGGGACGTTTTTCCCAGACCAGAGCAAACGACGGGTGAGCCAGGCGCAGGCGCTCGCCGGAACGTTCCAGCAAGGCGTTGAGTCGGGCGTCGAGGGCAATCGGGTAATCAACCTGGGCGATGAGCTTGGAAGAATCGACGGCGTACTTTTGGGCCGTGGCCCGCAACTCGCGGGTTTGGCTGCTGATGGTTTCGCGATAGGATTTGCGATCGGCGTCCGTGGCGCTGGTCAAAATGGTGGGCAGGGCGGCGCCGTCGAGCGTATCGGCGAACTCAAAAAGCAGCTCGGCTTTGACCACGTTGGCCCAGACGGCCGCACCGGCGCGCAGGCTTTTGGGCGCCTTTTCGGCAATCGAGTCCGCTAGCGACGCGGCTTCGGCGTGACTGTCGGCTTTGCGTTTGAAATTGCGCGCAGGATTGTTGTTGCTCTTGATAAACTGGATCTGGCGAAACTCACGGGCCACGCTCTCGAATTTGCCCTGTGCGGTGGTCAGGGTGGCAAGCTCGGAATCCGGCGTAATCAGCTCTTCACCGGATTTGGCGAATTCCGAGGTGTCGAGGGTTTTCAGCGCGGCCAGGTTGCTCTTCAGCCCTGCCAGCGTCTTGGCATCGGGGCTGAGTTTGAGAGCTTCTTCATATAGAGTTTTCATGCGAGCCCATTGAAAGGACTTGCGATAAAACCCTTCCAGTCCAAGCCAGGCTTGCAGGCGCACGGCGTTGTCCGGGGCGTGCGTGGCCTCTTCGAGGCGCACGATGGCAGCTTCCACATCCTTGCCGGTTTTTGAATTTTCGAGCGCGGCGTTGGCCGACTTGATCAAGGCCTGCGATACGAACGAGCTTTCAGGATTCTGCTTGGCAAACACGGCAAATTCTTTTGCGGCCTTTTCCCAGTCCTTGGTCTTCTCGAGCGTTTCCAGCATACGCAGCGAAGCGTATTCGTGCGAGTGGGTCAGCTCTTTGGCGATTGCCGAAGCTTTGTAGGCGCCGCCCTTGATGAGCTTGCCCGAAAAGTCGCGCAGCTCTTCCCAGCGTTCGGCCTGGGCCAGCAGGGCCAGGATGTCGCGCGTTGAGGCCACGGCGTCTTTTTGATCGGCAAAGTAGCGCGAGTAAAACATCAGTCGGCGCAACGCCTCGTCGGTGTGACCGTATTCCTTGTAAAGGCGGGCCGACGTGGCGACGAAGTTGGCGCTGGGCTCGCGCATCTTGGGGTTGAGCACATGGAAAGCCAGAAAAGTGTCGTAGGCGGTGAGTAGCCGTTGATGGACGGCACTGGGTTCGCCCTTGGTGATCTTCTGGGGCGCGTCCTTGAGCAAGGATTCAAGGGAGCCGACCTCGCCTTGGATGTTACTCACTACCGTGGCTTCAGGCG
>JBBRLF010000127.1:0-12596 GCA_038231515.1 candidate division WWE3 bacterium | reverse complement strand
CGCAAGATGTGCTCGGTTATCACGCCCGCGAATCAAGACCATTGGCTTGGACTTGGAAAAACGGTTTCAAGCAAAGTTCTGGAGCGTGAGGTCGCCCGGGTAAATCCCAAAGCTGGAGTCACGGAGTCAGCGACCTACGTCTCTGGGGATCGCATTGCGCTTCGGCTTGGCGTGTCTCACGAATTCATGCAGCAGCTTAAACGGGTGCAGGACCTGGAGTCGCAGCGGACAAAACGCCTGGCAGATCGGGAAGACGCACTGCGGGCTGCGGTGGACGCCTACCTCGAAAAGCATGACCCGGTTCGCCGGGCGGCAAGAATCACGGGCAAGGCTGAGAAAGCAAAAGCTCCTGTTAACGTACTACCTAATGCGGTACAACCTGTCTCAAGACAGGTAAATTCAAGTCAGGTCATCCCAAGCTCAACACAACAAAATCCAATCTCACTTACCCCTAAAATCCCTACGCCAGGAATACAAAGAAAAGTAACCCCGGCCCACACCACCCACCAGCTCAATCTCCGCGACGGTGGCAGATGCACTCAGCAAGATTCTCAAGGCATCCGCTGTAACTCTCAGCGCTGGCTCGAGCACCACCACCTCACCCCGGTTGCCAAGGGCGGCGCCAACACGCTCGAGAATCTCACCACGCTATGTCACGTCCACCACCGGCAGCAACACCCGCCCCTGCTCGGATCTTATTATCCCTGCTCGGGCCTTACTATCCCTACTCGGGTCTTACAATCCCCGGTCGGGTCTCATGACCACTGCTCCACTTTTATGGAATGAGCAGCACCTTGCCGACTGACTTGCGGTCATGAATATACTGATGCGCGGCCGCCGCCTCGTCGAAACGAAACGTTCGCGCCACGTGCGGTTTGATCAGACCTTTCTCATAGAATTCGATGATGGCGGCGAATTGCGGCAGCAGCAAATCAAGCCGATTGAAAAGGTGACCCATGTTCACTCCCGTGATGGTCTTGTTGTCGTCCATGAGTTTCATCGGACTCCACTTTTTCACTTTCAGCACCGTCGAAATCGCCTGCAGGATATTGCGCCGCGAGCCCGAGGCCGCAGCCGAAAGGCCGAAGGCCACCAGTCGCCCACCAGGCCCAAGCAGCTCATAGCCATCGGTCCATGAACGGCCGCCCACGGGGTCAAGAATCAGATCCACGCCGCGGTCGCCGACAATGCTACGCACTGCTGCCACATAGTCGCCACTCGAATCAATCGGATGCGCGACGCCCTGGGCGCGCAGAAAATCATGTTTGGACTTCGAAGCGGTACCCAGTATTATGCAGCCACGCGTTTTAGCCAGCTGGATTGCGGCAAGCCCCACGCCACCCGCCGCGGAATGAATGAATACGGTCGCGCCGGGACGAAGCACACCCGTGAAAAACATCATGTGATGGGCCGTCAGATATGCCACGGGAATAGCCGCGGCATCTTCAAACGTCATCTTTGCTGGCATCTTGAGCACCTGGGCGCGCGGCAAGACCAGCACGTCAGTGTAACCGCCGAACTTGGGCATGGCAAAAACGCGCTCGCCCACACTCAGATCGCTAACGCCGGTGCCCAGTTGATCAATCGTGCCCGAGACCTCGTAGCCGACCACGCACGGAATTTTGGGAGCGTCCGGATAGAGGCCGAGGCGAGCCATGAGGTCGGCAAAATTAATTCCTGCCGCTTTGACGCGCACTCGAACTTCGCCGGGCCCGGCAACCGGATCATTGGCCTCGCGCACTTGCAAAACAGCCGGAGCGCCAGAACGAGTGATCCATATTTGTTTCATTTGGGGCCAGCCTCCATGTGGAAAGGTAGCAAGTGCTTTACGTACATACCACCAAGCCACGCCCTAGACTACAGCAAGCCCGCAAAATTCGAGCGCCGGATGCCGCCATGGACATTAGTGACACTTTTTTGTAAAATGCTACACTCAATGACATGAATCTACGTTGCGTGGTCCGCAAATGGCTGGTCTTTATCGGACAGAAGCCATTCGCCAGAAACAAGCCATTCGTCAGACATAAGTCATTCATCGTGCTGCTGGCCTTCATTTCGTTCACCTGGTGCGCCAGACCCGCTTCTGCGACGGCACCGGGAGTCGCGGGAACGCTGAGCCTCGTGCCGGGCCTGGGCCAGGTTTCCAATGGCGACGTCGGCGAGGGCTTGCTGTGGTTCGTTACGACGGTTGGCCTTTTTGTCATGCCCAGCAAGTACATGTCAGACATCGGCTTCAAGCTCTGGGAGTATAATATGTACGATGCGTACCGCGACGCCGGCCCACAAGGAGCCGCCAAGCAAACCGTCTTCGCGAACTATCTGGGCTTCATCAATCCCTTGAATATTGCCGATCCCGTTGGCCTCGGTATCCTGGGGTATGGCACGGCCCGAGCCCTGACCGCCAAATCAACGGCCTCGCTGGGACCACGCAACAAGCTGGGCGGCGCTTTTTATTACGGCTTCGTAGGTTTGGGCGAGGAAGGCCTGTTTCGGGGCTTTCTGTTTCCCGGCTTTTCGTCGATCTTTTCCTCAAAATTCGTCGGAGCCACCGTTTCGTCAGTGCTTTTTTCGCTCTCGCATCTGACCAACAGCCAGAGCTATTATCACAGCGTGGGAGGGCTGACCGAGCTCTTCGCCCTGGGGATGGCGCTTTGCTGGGAGACGAATAATAATCACAACGACCTTCGCCACGGAATCTTCACGCACGCCTGGTATGACTTCATCATCGACTATGCTGGAAAAAAGGCTGATGGCTCGGCGCCCGCCACTCTGGGCATAAAAATGTCGCTGCCGTTTTAATCCGCTGATTATTTTCGAGTCTTGAACCAGCCGCTAAAGCTGTAACGAGCGGCCTGACTGAGCAGGACTTCGTGCTCGAGCTCGCGGCTCAGAAAAACCACCAGCGTGCCACCCCGCGGTTCGATGTCCACGTGGGAATCGCTCTCGTAAATTCGCAGCTGGCCACCATCGGCGGGCTGCCAGTCGCGGTTCAGATAAAGGATGAGCGAAACCACGCGGGCGTCATCGGTTTGAAAACTATCACGGTGGCGCTTGTAAAATCCACCACGGGGATAGGCCGCGTAGTGGCCTTCGAACTCGGAGAGTCCCAGATAAAGAGTGCGATTGAAGGCATCTTTGAGCGCACCGAGCCGAGCCCAAAGGCGCTGCTGTACAGGGGTGGCGTCTTCGAAATTGAGCCAGTGGATCTCATCACGCCGAATCTGATCGCGAACCTCCAGGCCCACACCCTGTCCAGTACCCGCGCGCAGAAACCGGCCCGCGCCGTGCAGGCGATCGAGCTCGTCTCGAAGTTCAGCGGTCAAGGCCGTCTCCAGAAAACCGGGGCAGATACAACTGCCAGTAGCTTCGAGCTGCCTGGCGATCTCTTCGGGCTGCATCGGGCTGACATACCGTGACGTCGGGCTAATTGCCACTCGTAAGCGCTTGCAATGCCGCGTCGTCCACCACTACGGTGTCCAGCGAGCCGCCAGCCTGGACTTGCGGATACATGATGTTGGCGGCGTCCTGCACATGGGGCAGGCCCAGAAAGTGACCCAGCTCGTGGGCAATCGTCTTGCGCTGACTGGTGTCGCCGAATCCGGAGACGCAGTCCCCCGAGCACATCGGCGTGGTGGAGTTGATCATCACCACGGCCCCGTCAATCTGAGTGCCAGTGGTGTTCACCGTTGTCACGCCTGCCAGATTCTGCGCATAAGGCCAGGGATTCTGAAACAGCAGCACATTGCTGGTGATCGTACCGGGCGAGCCGGCAGTTCCCGTGTAGGGTGCCTGGGGCTGTGCCCACGCACCTTTGAAGTCGAACAGCTTGCGCCCGGCTTTGGTTTCCCAGAACCTCATCGCATCATTGAAGTCCGACACTGCCGCAGGCGACGAAACCACATTCGCCCCTGCGTAAATCGTTACCGGAAAAGAGCTCCATCCATTAGAACTTCCGTTGTTTTTACCGTTGTCTTTCGCGCAACCCGAAACCACCAATAGTAAAAGAACAAGGAGAGAGAAAAGCCTGCCTTGGCAATTCATAAGTACCCCCGCGCCGAGATATCGCAAGACGGGTGCCAAAAACGCCTGGAAAAAGAGCTGCGTTAATCACGACTTGGCGCAGGCCAACGCCCGAAGGCTGGCGCGCTCTGTTACCGGTGCCGCATTGACTCTGGCAACTTTGAGTCAAAACGGCCTTAGGGTGTGGCCGTGCGCAGACGAGTCAGACCCCATTCCTTACCCTCGAAAAAAATGCTCGCACCAAACCTCCGCTTTTCTGAAAGGGCTCTTAAGAAAAAGCAAACAACCTGTCAGCCATGTGCCAGCCCTCTGCAGCGAAACGGCGAGCCGCCCTTTGCACTGCTATTGGACCGGTTTACCGCCACAAACAAGGCGGCTGGCGCGGGTCATCGTTGAATAACATTCGACAGACCCGAGATGTTGCGTTTTTATGAAACTGTAAAGCGAACCTATTTACACACGGAGGCTGAAAAATGAAGAAGTCTATTATTGCAGTATTGACGGCAGTAGGGATGATGATTAGCGCCAGCTCGTTTGCTCATCACGGACACGGTGGTTGGGGTGGCGGCGGCCGCGGCTGGGGCGGCGGCTGGGGTGGTGGCTGGGGTGGCTACGGCGGTGGCTTGGGTTGGGGTGGTTGGGGTGGTTACGGCGGCTACGGCTATGGCGGCTACGGTTACGGCGGCTACGGTTACGGCGGCTACGGCGGCTACGGCTGTGGCGGATGTGGCGGCTACGGTGGCCTATACGGCGGACTCTACAGCGGACTGTACACGCCATACTATACCGGGTTCTACATGCCTTACCTCTCTGGCATTTACGGGTACGGCGGTCTCTTCCTGCAAGACACTGCTGACGCCCTAAAGGGTGGTCAGGCCAAAGGTGGCCAGGTCAAAGGCGGACAGGAAAAGGGCGGTCAGATCTTGGGTGGTCAGGAGAAAGGTGGCCAAGCTAAGGGCGGACAGGAAAAAGGTGGTCAGGCCAAAGGCGGTCAGGAAAAAGGCGGACAGGCCAAAGGCGGTCAGGCCAAAGGCGGTCAAGCAAAAGGCGGACAGGAAAAAGGTGGTCAGGCCAAAGGTGGTCAGATCAAGTCCTAGTAGCAGCTCACAAACCATGAGCTAGAAAAATTCAGAGGTGGGCGGCAGACGAAAGCGGCTCACCTCTGACTCATTTCCACGGCCAGGCGCGATATTTACTTTTCCCCAAAGCGCCCCTGCCCCTACTCGCCCCATGGTTGGCAGCAGGCACACGATGAGTTAAGCTTGAGTGCAGACGGACACCCATGAAAATATACTTCTCAGCACTCCTCATTGCGATTGCGCTCGCGACGTTAACCGGCCCAGCCCAAGCCAGCTGGTCTCAGATCCGAAAATCGGGAGTCCTGCGCGTCGCCACTGAAGGCAGCTTTCGCCCCTTCAACTTCGTCGAGGGAAAAACCTTCTCCGGCTTTGAAGTCGAGCTCGTCAATGCGGTCGCTAAAAAGCTGGGTCTTAAAGTGGAGTGGTCAGCCCACTCCTTCGAATCCCTGCTCAGCGGATTGAGCCGGCACAGTTATGACCTGGTTGCCGCCTCTCATGCCATTACGCCCGAACGCGCCAAAGCAGTCGAGTTCATCAACCCGCACTATTGCTCGGGCGCGGTGATCGTCACGCGAGCCGGCGGGCGCGGGTCGCTCAAGGGGCTCACGGGAAAAACTCTGGGCGTCTCGCTGGGCACGACTTATTCCCAGCGCCTCAAAGCGATGCCTCGTTTCAAAGAAATCAAACTCTTCCACGACGACGGCGAGGCCATGCGCAATCTTGTCGCGGGCAATATTGATGCGTGGGTTACCGATCGTTTTGCGGCCAGTGCGCTGCTCAAGCCCGTCAATGGCGTAGCCACAACTCTGGAACCCGGCGAGGTGCTGTTCTCGGAAATGATCGCTATGGCCGTAGCCAAGGGCGATACCGAGCTGCGAGACAAGATCAACAGCGCCCTGACCGAGCTCACCCGGGACGGAACTTATTTCAAACTCAGTCAGAGCTACTTCAATCACGATATCGGCTGCCAGGCACTGCGACGACGCGGCAGCGCCACCCGTTTGAGTCAGTGAGTCGAACCCGCGCGCTGGCATGAATCGCGCAAGCCGCTGGGTAGGGGGAACTCACATGCTCAAAACCAAAAATGATCTTTCCGAAGCGACCAGACAGGATCTTGCCGAGGTGCTACAGAACAGCCTGTCGGAGGGTTTGGATCTGATGCTGCAAAGCAAACAGGCGCATTGGAACGTTAAAGGCCCCCACTTTATCAGCCTTCACGAGCTCTTTGATCAGGTTAATAAAGACGCGCGCAAGCAAACGGACCTACTAGCCGAACGAATTGCGCAGCTGGGCGGGCTCGTCGAAGGCTCGGCGGCCTCGATTGCGCAGAACTCCGACCTGCCCGAATACCCGCCCCATATCGCCAGCGGCGCCGAGCATGTCGACGCGCTGTCTACCGCGCTTGCCGCATTTGGAAAACACCTGAACCAAAGCATCAAGCGTGCGTCCGAGCTTGGTGACGAGGTTACGGCAGACATCCTTATTGAGGTGGCCCGGGGAACGGACAAGAATCTTTGGTTCGTCGAGGCTCACCAGCAGCTGGTCAAGGGGGCCGCTCGCAAGCTAGCCAAAGTTGCCTGAGCTTTGAAACTAGTAAATTGACTACAATTCGGTTGCCCAGTAGATACGTCCCTCGAGTGGGTTACCTCAAATTTCGGGGGAAAGATGGGGTAAACGGGGGGACACAGGCAATGGGCCTGTGCTCCCGACCCATCTCCCGGCAAAAGCCGGTGCTTGGCATATTTACTGCTTTTCAGATCTCCGATGGAACTCCCCGTTCAGATCTCTTTTAGACATCTCGACTACTCCGCGTCAGTCGCGCGAGCCATTCGCAGGCGAGCCGCCAAGCTTGAGAAGTTCTACTCCAGAATCATCGTCTGTCGGGTGATGGTCGAACCCAGCACGCGCCGTCCCCGTCAGGGAAAGCTCTGGCATATACGCATCGATCTTATCGTTCCCGGGGCTGAGCTTGTCGTAGGCCGCTCGTCGTCTCAACACCAATCCCACGAAGACATTTACGTCGCAATTCGGGACGCCTTCGATGCCGCCAGGCGTGAGCTCGAAGACCATGTGCGGCTTGCCCGGAATAAAAGGCGGCACGCTCGCCGCCCCCTGGCTGCATAGGACTGATTCCGCCTAGGGTCGCGGCACATAAGTCATACAACGAATATTAATGCCATCGGTCGCTCCGACATCAATGGATTCTGCGCCGCATTCAAGATCGTCATTGAACTTACAGCTCGCAACCTTGCAGGCACCGACGCCGGCAATTCGATTTGACTCGCGCGTCTGGCCCGCAGCATTACCAAGAAAGGTGTCACACCCTGGGTTATTGCCATCACCCACCGTGATGGCGCGGGCGCGGCAGGAGCTCGTCTTGTTATAAGCACAGTTGGTTACCGCGCAAGAAGAGACCGGGGGCATGGCAATCGTGACGTTCATCGTGAGGATCCTCCAAAGTTTGGGTTTGGAAATCACGATGCAAAGCCAACGCCAAAACCGTCCGGCCTTGACGAAGCACTCCACCCCCATTTAGGACTTTAGGGAATGATATCCAAGATTGCCAAGGTGGGTTTGGTTCTGGCGCTGGCTGCGATGATGAGCAGCTGTCAGCCTGATCGCCCCGACATCGCACAAGACCTGATCGATGCTTTTTCGGCTGGCTGCAGCAGTCATGGCTTCTGGACCGATTCCGCATTGAGTCACACCAACTCGCTGGTCAATGTGCTGATGAAAATCAAAACCACGGGTCCCTGCCAGGCACTCAACGGCAATCTGACGCAGATTCAGAGCATGAACAACCAGCTCTCGGTACTCTTGCAAAGCTCCAGCGACCCGTCCAATCCCAATAGCTATGCCAGCTACCGCTACAATGAAGAAAATATTCAAGAGCTGGTGCTCGCCCTGAAGCAGCCTGGCCTTGACCCGGCACTACAAGCAAGCCTGACGTCAACACTGGCCCAGGCTCAGGCGCAGCAGACCACGCTGAGGTCACGTTACTTTGTCGACAAGTTCAGTAGTGCCACCTCGCAGATGGGTACGACCATGCAATCGCTGGTGCAGCAGGCGGGTGATCTGTCGTATTGCTTTAATGAATCGCCCGCCGTGGGCCTGAAGCTTGCCACCAACGCGCTGGCCGTGGCCGGCAGCTTCATCTCACCTGTCGTCGGTGCGGGCGTGGCCACACTGGGCTCGCTCATGAACGGCGCCATCGATTACGTGCGCTTTCATTCCACGAACAAGGCACTCTGGGAGTTATACTCGGCCAAAATGCCACTGGCGCTGACTTGTGGATTGGAGGCGATGGCCAATCTTTACTGCCAGGCTTCAGACTCCGTTGAGCTCATCGAATTTCAAAAGGCCAACTACCCTTCCAATGGCCAGCTGCCCAGCGTGGCCTGGACCGGCATGGACATTCTCAATCGCCGCCTGCCCGTGCTGACCAAGTGGCTGCTGCAAGTGAAGACGGGTGTGAGCCCCAACGACTCCACCGAAGCCCAGAAGCAGATCGCGATCTGGCAGAAAATTCAGAACATCGAAAATACGGATATCAGCGTCGTAGGCGGCATTCACGGGGCTTTACAGATCTATAGCGGCGCAACCAACGATACCGATCGCCTGAATCTCACCGTCAATACGATTGTAACCTTTGCCAACGGCATGGTGCCGCAGTGCCCGGGCTGCACCGGGCCGCTGGCCGGTCTTTCGTCGCAGCTCAACTATTACGCCTGCTGGCTCGTCGATGGTTACCGCGACGTAAGCCGTGGCAACGACGCGCGCTGCCCGATCTACAACCCCCAGGTCGATCCGACGATTGAAGGTTATGTGCGCCGCGTGCTGGCTGGTCACTCCGACATCAAGACTTTCGAAGACCATTGGAAGCAGATTTTTCTGGCGGCCAAAAGTCTGGCTGATATCGAGTTCTCGCAGACGATCACGCTTAATCCGGCCGAGCTGCTGCGTCAGTCCTACGCGCACGACGCCGACAACATCTCGGCGCACGAAGTTCTCATCATGTTGCGCGACTATGTCACCACGCTGCTGACTACGCTCGATGACCGCAACCCCAATGACCGTCCGGTGATGGTCGATACCCTGGCCGCCATCAACGACTCCCTGGCGATAATCGAAAACCGGTATTCCAAGGAAACCGGCGCCGTGGGACGTGTGCGCGCCTTAATTGACACGCTTGATCTCAAACACAGCGCCCGCGCCTTCTTGCAGCTCGTTACCGAGGTCGTCACCACCGACGTTCAGAAGCGCATCGACCAGGGCGAGCTGCCCCGGGAAATTTCTGATATCCTGCGCTCTTCGGGCGGCGACGTGCGAGCGCGTCTGCAGTCAGCAGGCATCGACAACCTGGGGCCCGTGCTGGCCGACATCAACGGCTCACGCAGCCTGACCGAAAACAACATTGTCGTATTTCGTAAATATTTTGGCCCATCTTTCGTCAAAGCCATTGCGGCGCTTTTTGCGGCGGCACACCCCAAAGATGCCACGGGTGAGCCCGACACCGGCGTTGACCGTCCGCATAGCCAAACCTTGGCAAAGCTTTGCATGCTGCTGATCAGCACGGGCTATGACTGGCCCGACAAGAAGACTGGCGAGATCTGTCGCAAGCAAAACCTGAGTAGTCTTTATAGCGATCCCAATAAGTCACAAAAAAATTCCAACGACCCGCTTACCGTGCATATCGGCGAGCTCGAAACTCGACTCAAGGGCAAGCGCCTGCAAGACCGCTTCTGCACCTATCATAAATTTTCGCGCGCCGAACGCCTGGCCGAGGTGCTCGAGCGCCTGCAACGACGGCCGCGGCCTCAGCTTTGGCAAGACGACTGGACGCTGGATCTGCTGGTCAACTAGCAGCAGGCAGGCCTCCGACCACGCTCATTTCTTGGACCCCCGGCTAGAAGCGATTACCAAGCACGTCAGCTGCGAAATCCCGCTTCTCTAGCACCGGCAATCATAGTAGCTTTTTAACCATGATAAAATTCATGTCAAAATCAGCACCCTGGCTCGCCGTACTCGCATCACTCTGCCTCGTAAACGCTTCGGCATTCGCCTCGGACTGGTCAAAAGCCCAGTACCTGCCACTCCGGCCCATTACGCCGCAGACGGCGGTGCCAAATCCGGTTTATCAAAAGATTTTCGCTTCTGTGCAGCAAGACAATCTGCAGCTGCTGCTCAAAGAGCTCACGGGCGGCGTACCCGTTACCGTTAAAGGCACAAGCTACCTGATTTCGGATCGGTATCTACCCGCCTCCAAGGCCAAGTTTCGCGCCTTCTGGCTACAGTACTTTCAAGGCCTGGGCATCGCTGCCCAGGAGTACAGCTATCGTACCCGCCACAATGTCGGCGAAACGCAAGGGCACAATCTCGAAGCGGTGCTGCCCGGCAAATCCAAAGACTCCATCGTCATCATCGTCCACTACGACAGCATCGGGCCCTGGGGCCACGAAGCCGAAAACCCCGGCGTCGACGACGACATGAGCGGCATGAGCATTATGCTCGAAACCGCGCGAATTCTGGCTCAGTATCGTGGCACGCTCCAGCACACCGTGCGTTTTGTGGCTGCCGATTACGAGGAACATGCGTCACCTGGCCTGGAAGGCGCGCGCAACTACGCCGCTTATCTGCAAAAGCTCGCACAAGATGAGGGTTTTAAAATCGTAGCCGCAGTTGACGACGAGCAAACCGGCTGGAACTGCGCAGCCGAAGGTGGCTGTTCTGACAACAGTCCGGGCGACTCCTTTGACGTCTTCAGCTGCTCGGGCGACTCGAAGAATTACGACTATAAGGAAATCGGCGATGCCCTTGAGCAGACCGCGGCCCTGTACTCGACGTTGAAAACCACCCGCGGTTGCATTGGTCAAAACAGCGACCACTATGCCATGTGGGAAATCGGCGTGCCATCGGTTGTTTTTTCAGAGCATACGCCCTTCAACAATCCGCATTTTGACCAAAACGGCGGCGACACCTACGACAAGATTGATCAGGGCTATTTTTTCAAAATCGCGCAAGTTGGCGTAACTTTCGCCGCCACGCTGGTTGGAGTGCAATAAGCCAAGTTCCTTGCGAAAATTCAGTGCTGGGCTAGAATAAGCAGATGCAACTCGGCATCGACGTACTTCTTGCAGACCCCCGCCTGCGCGCGCGCCTCAAGGGCAAGCGCATTGCCTTGCTGGCGCATCCGGCTTCAATGAACGGAAGTTTTCAGCATAGTCTGGACGCGCTGGTGCAATGCGGTGATTTCAAGCTGACCTCGGCATTTGGGCCCCAGCACGGCCTGCGCGGCGACAAGCAGGACAATATGGTGGAGTCTGACGACTTTATGGATCCCGTGCATGGGATTCCGGTGTTCAGCCTTTACGGCAAAGTGCGCCGGCCCACGCCGGCTATGCTCGATACCTTTGATGTGCTGCTCGTCGACATTCAAGATGTGGGCTGCCGCATCTACACCTTTCTGACCACTCTACTGTATGTGCTCGAAGCTGGCGCCAAACACGGCAAAGCCATCTGGGTGCTCGACCGACCCAATCCCGCCGGCCGCCCCATTGAAGGAATGGCACTACGCAAGGGCTGGGAAAGTTTCGTGGGCTGTGCCGCGGGCATGCCCATGCGCCATGGCCTTACGCTGGGCGAAGCGGCTCAGTGGTTTGTGCGCGAGTTTCAGCTGAACGTTGATCTGAACGTCGTGGCCATGAAGGATTATAAAATGGATCAAGCTCCGGGTTATGGCTGGCCCCTGGGCGAGCTGCCTTGGGTTAACCCCAGTCCAAACGCCGCGTCGCTAAGCATGGCTCGCGCTTATGCCGGTACGGTCATGGTCGAGGGCACCACGCTGTCAGAAGCGCGTGGCACCACGCGTCCGCTTGAAACGGTGGGCGCGCCTGATCTGGACATGCCACGCATCTTGACCAAGATGCGCGAACTTGCGCCGCAGTGGCTCGATGGCGTAAAGCTGCGGCCCTGCTATTTTGAACCCACGTTTCACAAACATCAGAAGACCCTCAACAGCGGCTTTCAGCTCCACTGCGATGATGCCAGTTACGGGCACGCGCTTTTCAAGCCTTATCGGCTGATTGCGCTCTGGTTTAAGGCGATTCGCCTCGTACATCCCAACTACCTGATCTGGCGCGACTTCGCATATGAGTACGAGAGTGATCGCCTGGCCATTGACCTGATCAACGGTGGGCCCGAGCTGCGCGAGTGGGTGGATGCCCCAAAGTCAACCACCGAGCAGTTCGAAGCACTTTGCCTGCCCGATGAAAAAGCCTGGGAAGAAAGTCGCCGCGGCATTTTGCTTTACTAGGCGACCGTTTTTTTTCGCATCTGCTCACCGCCTCGAACGTCTTGCACGATCTCGGCGCGCGCGTCCGCATATTCGGGCAGCGCATGCATCGTCGCTTGAATATGAGTCAACTCTCGCTTAAGCCCAGCGCATCGATCTGCCGGCAGCGCATTGACTGCCGGAAACAGCCAATACTCCACGTTGGT
>JBBRLF010000126.1:0-12623 GCA_038231515.1 candidate division WWE3 bacterium | reverse complement strand
GGGAAGAACATAAACCGCGAGGCCCGGGCTATTCGCATTCAGCGATATTCCCTGAATATCGCTGCTGTAGTGCTGCCAGGTGGAATACGCCTCGCCGCATTTGGAGTTGTAGGAGAAGTAGTACCGGCCGTTGACGGGGTAGGGATTGTTGTTCGTGAAATGGATAAGCTCGCGATCCCAGAGGTGCTCTGAGTGGGCGTTGACATCGGCTCTAGCGGTTGGGGACAAGAAAGCGGTCATGAGGGCCAATGCGGAAATAAACAACGCCATGGTTCGATCTCCTATTTGCCTCATAGGTTGCACGAGCCGTGCCCGGCGATAGCGTTACCTTTCGAATCGTTAGCGCTGCCTGATTTCCTGCAGTTGCGTGATGCCCTGATTGACGTCGACTCTTTGTACAGGTTGGACGTGCTTAATTTGCTGTCAGACCGCATAGGCCAGTGGTCCGCGCCGTTTTTTAAGCGGGAGTTGGCAAATTCTGACGTGGCCTGATCCGGTTCAGCGAACTTTCAAGATGCCGGCGGTTCCGTTCCATATGTGGGATAAAGGAGCTGAAGTGCTCGATACTTTCTGTCGCTATAGCCCTCAGCAGGGAATACTCGCACGTCGATTTCAAAGTTAAGCTGAACTGTCGCTAACTCTACTTGATCTCAGTCACCGTCGCGTGTTTGCCATGCGGCCGCCCTGCCTCGCTGAGCAGGTTCTGCGCGTACTGGTACTTCTCGTCGATCGTCGCACGGATGGGTTCGAGCAGGCTCGTGTCCGGGGTTGCCGGCTCGGTGAGCTTGGCTTTTGCACAGGCTGCCAGTACGGCGTCGAAGCGGCTTTTGAGGTACGGCACGCCGCTCATCTTCGAGTTCGTGAAGGTATTGGTTTTGACGAGGGACTTTTCAGCCTGGACGAACTTCTCGGGAAGCGTTTTGACCAAGTCCCGCACGGTGTTCGTGAAATCAGAAGTCGCGGCATCGAACGACGATCGAATGCTGTTGGTGTTGAGCACCGATGTGTAGCTGCCGTTGAGCGTAATGGAGCTGCTGCCGGGCTCAAAGAACGCGTTATTCACGTGCATCGCCTCGGTGTGAGTGACTGAAAAATTCAGGATGACGGCTTTTCCGGAAGGAAGCTTTAGCGCCACGCCCTGGTCGCCCCCGGGGTATTTTTTCGCATTGAACGGAATTTCGATGTACTTTTTTTCGGTGAGAAGCACCACTCGCGGGGCGTTGCCGCGGAGTTCGATCTGGTAATCGATCGATTCGCCGTGCTCAACGCCCACGTCGTCGACACCACTGACCAGAAGGTGTTGCCAGGGGCTCTGAATCGGCTCCACGCCATCGATTGAGCTGAGCTCGCGAATCCCGTTATAGCAGGCACGGTAGTCGGAGAACGCTCCGACGCGAGGCGGTCCCGCCAGCGCCGACAGAGAGAGCAGGGTCGAGGCCAACACAATGGTCACCATTACGAATTTAGAGCCCATGAATTTTTCCCCCGAAAAAATGCCGGAAGCCGACGAGGCGTTCCACCTTAGAATTTTACCCCAAAAACAGGCGCCGCGCCAGGTGCTGGCTTTCAAGCAGTGGGCTACGCCCAATTTAGGTCCATCCCAGCCGTGCGCGCCCGGGTATACAGGAGAGTTTCAATCTTCAGTATCTGATCCCTTCAAGTCGCGTTCAAGTTCTAGGTGCGGGCAGCGCATCTTCGAACTCTGGCAGCACTAACCTACTGAGTAAGCAACTGTTCGACGTGCGCACGGTTACAGCGTGGCTCGCCGGTGCGCGCGCGCCGATCGATCGATGCACGGATGGCGCTGGGATCATGGGTGATTTCGTATTCGTGGATGAGTTCGAAGTTGAGATCCATCATCTTCCAACGATACAGTTCGGGGTGACGGGCGTTGCGTGTTTTTGTGTTGGCCCTAATCAAGGCCTTTAGCGATGCTGTCTCAAATCCTGAGTTCCAGCCGAGCGCATACAGTTTGGCCATATAGTTTTGATAACTCGTAAGCAGAAGTTCATGAAGTTCCGGATTGCTCTTCTGGGGGAATTCCGTTTCAAGGGCCTGGCTTAAACTTTTTCGATCGTTTGTCTTGGCGGCGGCCAGGCTGTTTAGAATCGCGCCCAGGTCGTAGGTGTTGAGCTGTTCTGGTACCTGGTAGCGGCCTTTGACCTGCTTTGCTCCATGGACCGCGACCTCTTCCAGTACCTTGGCAAGGTTCTGCGCTGACAAAGTGGGTGCGAGCAACTGCGCCAGCTCGGGTGGTGCGCCGGCAAGCAGGCTAAATTCATTAGTTCGGGCTTCGGCATAGGCTGTGTCAAAGTGCGCTGCAAATTCTTTTCCGGTCGGAAGAGTGCGTGCTACGTCGGGTGGCATATCGGCTTTGAGATTGCGAAGAAAACCGGTGATGAGCTCTTTTCGCACCTCGGCGATGCTGCCCGACGGGGCTTCGTTGTCGATGATGCGCAGGCGCGGGTAGCCCGGCAGCGCAGTCTGAGTGCCAAAGTCGAGAAATTTTCCAGACAGCTCAATGTTCGAGGGACTGGTGGCGCCGTGATAAAACATTCGGGCAAATGCGGCCGCATACTGCTGGGCCACACGTGTGGCGAATTCAAACAGGCCTGCGCTAATGCGCGTTTTGCGCGAGTCGCCCTTGTATTGGGCGGGGACAGGAAGCGCTTCTTCCAGAAGTTTGGCGTTCTGGTTCAGGCGCGCTGGATCGGATTTTCCGTAGCGTCCGCGCGTATTGAAGTTGGCCAGGAAGTGGGCGGGGCGCACGGCATTTTCGCGTACGATGAGGGTGTTGCATTGATGTGTACCATTGGGCAGCCGGGTTGTCGTACCACGATCAATGACGGCTATGACGCGGTTGGACCCATGGGGCAGGTCGCGGTTGATCTCGCCCCAGATCGCCTCACGCACGGCTTCTTCCAGCGGGGCAAAGCCGTTGGAGTGGTCGTCGCCTTGGTTTGCGACGAGAGGGGTTTTTCCAATTCCTTTGATCTGGATTTCTCCACTCGAGGCCGCACGTCCACTTCCGAAGTTGTCGCCCACGCCACTGCCGCCATAACGATCGGCAAAAAAAATCTTTTCCTCTGGGCCAAAGGCGGATTCGGGTTCGTCTTTGCCCGGTATTCCAAAGGCGAAGGCCTTGAGGATCGCCTGCTCGAGTTGGGGGGTGAGGCCTTCGGGCGGTATGGGTACTCCACGCTCGCGCAGCAGCTCTAGATTCACCCAGACCAGGCGCGCGCCGGTTAATCGTCGTGCCGTAACTTTCACGTAAGTTTTAGAGCCAAGCGCGGTGCCCAGGGTGGTGGGGCTGCCCTTGGCCAAATCTTCAATCGCGACCGAGGCATAGGCAAGCTGGCCAGCCAGTAATAAGAGCAGCGCATAAAGTGCGATAAATACGGCTCGAAGGTGGATCATCCTACTTCTTTTAACGGCTTATTTTGCTATCCCGGGGAGTATGTCGACAGGCAGCTGGGTAAATGATGCCGTACGTAAAAGATGAGTCGACGCATCCCACAGGCACTCACTGAGCATCCTGAAGCAGCCCTTACGCCTTTGACCGACCGGAAGCGAACGCGCTCCGCAAGGGGCGCAGGTGAGCGACCGAGGAAAGCTGGCCTTGAGTAAGATCAGCTCGGCGTCCGAAGCCGCCGCCCGATGACGTCAGTTAATGACTGCAAAAACGGCTTCGAGATCAGGTCATCCCGGATTGAAAGGTAGATGCTCTTTTGCACCGAAGGCCAGTCTTTCACCTTGAGCTGTCGAACAAGATTCGCGTTCAGCGATCGCTGCGCAAGAATCGAGGGCACGAACGTGAGCTGCTGGCTTGCCTGTACGATTTCGAGCGAGGTTTCCGCCGTGACGGCCTCGTGCCCCGGAAAGCGCCGGCCCCAGGGCACCGGACACTGGTCGTCGCCCCGCAGAAATCCCTGGGTCGTCCACTGGGTCGGCATGGTGAACGGATATCGAATGACGTCGCTTTCCGCGACTGATTTGAGTTTGGTCAGTGGATGGTTGGTTGCCGCGAACAGGCCCCAGGTCAGCGCGCCGATTTCGTGCGTGCTCCAGACGCGGGTCCATTCAAGCGGCTCGCCGTGCACCGCGATTTCAAAGGCCCCGTTCAGGCCATAGGAGACCAGCTCGTTGGTCGTGAACTCGACAACGCGAAAGCGCGTGTTGGGTCGCAGCCGCGCCAGCGTAGGCACGCATTGCGAGATCAAGCGGCTGCTCAGAAAGCTTACCGCCCCGATGCCCCAGACTTTCTCTTTAAAGCCCTGGCGCCGGCCAAGCTTGGGGCTGGCCTGGGCTGCCAGTTGCAACATTTTTTCCGCCATCTGAATGAGCTCACTTCCCTCAGACGTGAGTACGATTCCTGAGATCGAACGGGTCATGAGAGTGGCGTCGAGTTTCTGCTCGAGGCGCTTGAGCACTTTGGAAATCGCGCCAGGGGTCATATTGAGCTGACGCGAGCACTCGCGAAGTGATTTGAGCTTGCCGACCCTGAGAAACAGATCGAGCTCGGTCAGGCTGACGTTGGGCATCAAGGGATTCATAATCGAGGTCCTACCTCAGTGTTTCCAGAATGGAAACATCTAACGCCAGCCTGGCAGGCTTCCCGCCAACGGCGCAGTTCGCTATCTTTCAGTTCATGGGAGAAGCAGCGATGACAAGAGTAGAAATGGTTCGACAGAGTGTCCGGATTCCGATTGGCCGCACCGAAGCCGACTTTATGACCTTTCATGGGTTGGTTGACGGTCAGGAGCATCTGGCCCTGGGACTGGGGAACTGGCAGGCCCAGGCCAACCCCCTGGTGCGCATCCACTCGGAGTGCCTCACTGGCGACGTCTTCGCATCGGGTAAATGTGACTGCGGTGAGCAGCTCAAAGAGGCGGTTGAAAGCCTCTCGAAGGTGGGGGGAGTGGTGCTCTACCTGCGCCAGGAAGGTCGCGGCATCGGCCTCTACAATAAGCTCGATGCGTACTCGCTACAGGCCCAGGGCCATGACACCTACGAGGCGAATCGGATGCTGGGCTTGAAAGACGATCTGCGTGACTACAAGGTTGCCCAGCAGATGCTGTCGGCGCTGGGTATCTCGAGCATTCGTCTGCTCTCGAACAATCCCGACAAGGCGCTTCAGCTGCAGCGACACGGAATTGAGGTTGTTGAGCAGGTTTCGACCGGGGTTTTCCTCACGGACGACAACCTGTGCTATCTCCGGGCCAAGGTGGCCGTGAGCAAACACCGTATTGAAATACCGTTAAGCTTGACCGAGGTGGGGCATGACTAGGCGCCTTCAAGTTACGTTGAAGTGGGCGCAGACCATCGATGGGCAGCTTGCCGACGATCGCGACCAGTCGCAGTGGATTAGCGGGCCCGAAGAGCGCCGCTATACGCATCTGGTGCGTTCGCGCCATGACGCCGTTCTGGTGGGCGCGCAGACCTTTCTTAAAGATCTTTGTCAGCTGACGGTACGCGAAGGACCGGTTCCGGAGCGCCAGCCCGTGCGGGTCATTTTTGATCCGCGCGGAAGACTTTTCGAGTCGGTGCGAGGTCACCCGCGCGTCGCAGCAGCGCTGCGTTCGGGGCTGAGAAAGACCTATGTGCTTTCTGACGTTTTCGAAGACCATCGGCAGGAAGAGCTGTCCGAGCTGGTGCCGGGGCTTGTGGTCATCTCTTACCGCCTCGGCGATTTTTCGAGCTGGCTCGAGGGCGTGCTCTATCTGTTCGCGAGAAAGTTTGTCGAGCTTGAAAAACGCGAGCTTCGAACAGTTATGGTCGAAGGTGGCGCTTCGACGCTGGCCTTGTTTTTAAAGGCTGGCCTGGCCGACGCAATCGAGGTCGCCATCTCGCCTTTGATTTTAGGCGGCAAACGTCATCGCATCGAGATGTTGAGTCTGCTTAGCAACGTGGACCGGTTCGAGCTGGAGTCGCAAGAGCAGTTCGGCCCCGACGTTGTCCTGCGCTATGCCACGAAACGCCAGGCCCCGCGAAAGGAGCTGTTATGAAGGCGCGCGCTCGTGGCTAGGTCGACTCGTGAGCTGCGTACCTTTCTTGCTTCGCGCGCCCTGTCGGTGCTGGGGCTGCAGCTCATGGCCAGCGCGCTCGTGTTTCGAGTACTGGAGCTGGGCGACGGCCCGCTGGGGTTGGGAAAGCTTGGGCTGGCGGCAACGCTCAGCTCTTTGGCGGCCTCGCTGCCGCTGGGCCAGCTCGTTGACCATCTCGAAAAACGGTGGGCAATCTTAGTCTCGCACGCCCTGCTGGCGGCTTTGGCCGCCGTGATAGCGGCGGTAGGGCAGATGAGCTTCGGCGCTTTGGTCGTGGCCGCCGCGCTGATTGCGGTGCTGCGAAATTTTCGAAGCATTTCGCAGTTCACGGTTTTTGGCGAGCTGCTGCGCGAGCAGGCGGAGCCGGGGCGTTGGGTGAATCTCTCGACATTGTCGTGGCAGCTTGCGGCGTTCGGTGGGCCGATTCTTGCGGGGTTCGTGGGTGGCTCGAGCCGTTGCTTTTCGTTGGCGACCGCGCTATTTTTGGCCGCATTCTGCTGTCAGCTCGTAATCGTGCGGGTGCTCGAGCCCCGCAAAGCGCCGGCCGCGCGCGCGACTCTAAAGCAGCTGCGAAACTTTTTCCTGTCGAACGAAAAACTTCACTGGGCCCTGTTGCTCGACTTCGTCGTTGTGTTTTTTGCCGGCGCGACCGCGCTTCTGCCTTTTCTGCATGCGAATCGCGGCACGGCCTTCGATGTGGGCCTGCTGCGTTCGGCGATGCCTTGTGGGGTGATACTCGGCACCGTATTCGTGCTGCGCAAGCCACTAACGCGAAACTGGGCAGGCTGGCTTTTTTTTGCGACCTCGGGCTTCGGTACGTCCTGGCTGCTGCTGTCGCTTTCGACGGCATTCAATCTGAGCTATCTCTTGCTCGTCGGGGCCGGGCTGTTCGACGCCCTTAGCCTGTCGGTGCGCGAGGTGCTGCTGCAGCAGGAAACGCCCGCGGCTTTGAAGGGGCGGGTGTATTCGCTCAATAACTTTCTGGTCAACGCCTCTGACGAGCTCAGCGAATGGGAGTCGGGCCTGGCCGCGCATTATTTTGGTGTCGCCGCCTCGCTTAGGATCGGCGGGGGTTTAACCTTGCTTGCCTCGGCGATTTTCGCTCACCGGCGCGTGCTGCTGCCCAAAGCTTCGGCCGTCCCCGCGAAAAGCGCCAGAATCACGCTATGAAACGCCTTGAGTTTGAACTCGCGCAGAGTGTTCGTTGCTGGCCACGCGCTGTGATCTTCCAGCGAGGACCATTCGCTCAGGTCTCATCGGTGGCCCAGCTTGAAAGGCCTGCTACCGCGGACAATTTTTACTTGATGCCGACGACCATCGAGTCAGGGCCGACCAGATGCTCCATGCGCATGTCGCTAAAGCCGGCCTCTTTCATCCAGCCCATGCAGTCAGCGCCAGTGTAGTCATAACCACCCTTGGTTTCGATCAGCATGTTCAGGCTCATGAGCAAACCAAACGTGTTGGTGCGGCGGTCGTCATCGATCAACGCCTCGTACACAATCAAAGCTCCGCCTTTTGGTAGCGCATCATAGGCCTTCTTCAGCAGCAGTTTTTTCTGTTCCAGATCCCAGTCATGAAGAATGTGACCCATGATCAGGACGTCCGCTGTTGGCAGCTGCTCGTTAAAGAAATTGCCAGGGCGAAAACTCAGACGATCGGAAAGGCCCATGGACTGCACGAATTCATTATAGATTGGACCAACAACGGCCAGATCAAAGTTCATGCCGGTCAGGTGCTTGTTGGCCATGGCAATCTGTACCGAGGCCGCGCCTTGGGCGCCGCCCACGTCGGCGAAGGTGCGGTGCTTGGCCCAGGGAAACTTGTGGGCAATCGCGATTGCGGTTCCGGTGCTGATTCCCGTCATAGCCTTTAAAAACAGTTTGAGTTTGTTGGGGTCATTGTACAGCTTCTCGAACATGTCAGGATCGGATTTTGTCTCGTTTTGAGGCAGACCGGTTTTAAGCGCGGTGGTCAGCTCGCCCCAGAAACCATAGAGCCGCGCATTCATCATCTCGAGAATACCGCCGACATAGGAGGGTTTGGCCCGGTCCAGAAAGAGATCGGCTTCGGGCGTATTACGATACTGCCCGCCGTCGCGCTCCAGCATGTGTAACGAGACCAGGGTGTCAAAAAAATCACGCGCGCTGCGGGTGTGCAGCTTGGTGGCCCGAGTCAGTTCGTCAAGATTTTGTGGCCCTTTCGCCAGTATTGAAAAAACACCCAACTCTACAGCGCTCAACATTGTCTTCGATGCCCAAAAAGCAGTACCCAGCTGTAGAATTTTTTCCGGCGAACGCGTATCGGTCATAGGAGCCCCCTTGTTTGTAATTTTTCACAATCTAAGGGCAGACTCCGGAAATGGCAAGCAGCGAGAATGATAGGTAGTAATGAGGACTCAGAAGCGCGGCGGAGCAACTGACGAGAACATCATTACTGTTCGAAGCATAAAAGTGCCATGTTGATGCTGGTGCTGCAGCTCACCCCTCCGGCATTCGCGTCGGACTGCCAGGCCGAGCTGCCCGTGCTGGACGTGCCGGCAAGTCCATTCCCGACGAAGGCGTTTGTCCAATTGGAGCAGTTTTTGAACAAGTCATCGGTCCCATCCGATTTTGTTCCGGTCCAAAACTTGTGACCATAGAAGAGGCCGTCCGGGCCCATCAGAATTGAATTCGATGGGCCTGTGGTTGTCAGTGCCGCCTTGTTCGGAAAAATCAAAGTTGTCCGATCAACCTCGTAGTAGGCATGATCTGCGATTCGATCAATGGCATTTGTTCCTACAACCGAAAGATAGGCGATCCAGGTGCCACCCAGGCCAAAGGTGTCAGCGTCAGTTTGACAAAAAGCGTCGCCACCAGTCAACCCCGCGCCAGGAATGCCCGCGGCGAGATTGCCGTCAGTAGTCGTAGCGGTTACGAAGAGGCGCCGGCTTCCACCTGCTGCACCGGTACTTGGAGTATTGCCATCGAGATTCGCCGCCGCGTAGGTTGACGAGGTATGAAGCTTATCGGCGCAGCCAGACGGCAAAGCCGAGAGGGAGCATAGCGCGAGCACGAGGAGCAGTTTGTTGTTCTTGGTGATCATTTTTTCAAAACCCCAGCCCGATAGTAAGCCCAACATCTTGTAAGGACAATTTTGTGTCGAGCGGAACATTGCGACTTCCAAGAATTTCTGTTCCAAATTTGACCTGCGTGAAATACAGACCCGCGTAAATGATGCAACGACCGGGGATCTTGTAGTAGCGCTCTGCCGTTGTGACCAGGCATGCATGAATTTCTCCGGTAAATCCTGTTGGCGAGCCATAGCTCAAGGCTTTGCCCGATGCCGTTTCATAGCTCAGGGTGTACGTTCCGGTGAACTGATACTCAAAACGCAGGCGAAATATTCCAAAGTGCAGATCCATAAACGGCGAGACGGGCACCCAGCGACGGCCTGAGCGATTGCCGCCTTTCGCCAGATCTGCCACCGATTGCTGCGCATAGAGGTGATAGTCCGTGCGCGCTCCGACGCCGATAATTCGATAGACCGGGATGAGCACCGAGACGGCGCCACCATACGAGTAAAGCTTATTGGTGGAGTAGCTGTCGCCTTGCAAGGCAGTCTTCATCTCGCCACCCTGTAGCGACAGGTCAAAATCAAAAAATGCCTGTGCACTCTGGGTAAACGCGGCGAAGGTTAGTAATATAAAGAAAAGGCGAAGCATCTGCAATACTATGAGCAAAAACCTGAAATTTGGGAAGTTTTTTTACGTTTAGAAAAATCGGCTGGGCAGCAATATGCATTTGCCCTTGAAACCCTGCTCTTTTACCCAACTGTAAACATCAAGCTGCCTCAGGAAGTTGCGCAGGTCAGCGTTATCATCGACGATTAAGACACCTGTTTCTTCGGGCCTCGTATCTTATCTGTCCGATGGCAGGGCTTTTTGGGGCGATGACGGAAGCGACGCGGCGCCATTTGCTCCCGCGGGGATTCTAGTTTTTCTAAAATCGATTTTCGCCTCTGGCAGCTCGCGCTTTGCGATCAGCTTCCTGGGTTGCGCGAAGCTGCTCGTGGGTTTTATCATTGGCCTCAAGCTTGCGAATCATCTCCGAGGTGACATAGTAGAGCATCGAGGTAGGTGCGTATCGAAGTCCGTCCAGTGGCGGTTCATTGCCGTAAAAGAGTGATCCCGTGAGTCCCGCGTGATTGACAAGGATAACCTGCGCGGGGCCCTGTCGAAAAAATGTCGCAACAAAGTAGGATCGTCCGTGGCCCGATTGGTCGCCGTTCAGGTTGGGCGTGACTCGGGAGAGATAGGGTTTTCCGTATTTTTTTTCGAGCTCCTGGCTGATCTCGCTATAGTTGGCCCGTTCGAATCGGACCAGATAGCTGACAATGCCATTGTCGCAAGCCAGAGACCCCAGCGAGTCGTCCGAGATTAGCGCGTGGGGGTCGGCTGAAAAAAAACGATCATACGGGCACTCGGTGAGCTTGAGGCCTTGATAGTCGAGGGCTTCGGTTTGATGCAATTTTAATGCATCGCTGAATCTTTTGCTGAATATGAGGCCAGCGGGCAGCCGGCAGCCGTCTTCTTTTACCAGCGCCCTGGTCGTCCACTTTTGCAGCTTTTCGAGATCTTTCTTTTCAAGCATGGACATATTCTGCGCACAAAGCTCGATGAGCGAGGTTGAGTCATTTCGCGATTTTCCGAAACGTTCCTGGAACTGGTGACGCGCGGCAGGAGTTTTGGTGCTGGCTTCGACATACTGAGGACAGTTCTTACGACTAAGGGAATAATAATTCTGTATTCCGTCAGAGCAGCTCGTCGCTCCTATCGTATACCCATCGGCGGTCACCGCCGCGTTGGCCGAAATGCCTTGAATGACGAGAGCAAAAAGCAGCAGTTGCAAGAGTTTGAGTTTCATTTCAGCTCAGTGTAACTGTCAGATCACAAAGCGTCAAAGCCTCAGAGGTATCGCGAAATGAACCAGATTTTGACGTGAGACCACCACGAGTGGCGGTCGTATTCCTCTTTACGCAGCTCGAGCGTCAAAGGAATACTGGCGGCTGCGTCTCTATCCATCAGCTCGCCCAGCTCGCGCGCCGTTTCGGGGTCGTCTGTGAACGCGAGGTTTTCTGTATTGTAAACGTGTGCGGCGCGATCAAGATTGTCGCTGCCCAGGTATGACCAGCGATTGTCGTAGATACCGCCTTTGCGGTGGAACACACCCGGCCGGTGCCAAAGCAGTATTCTTACACCAGCCCGCAGCAGGGGTTCTGCGATTCTCAACATTCCCTGATACGTGGAGCCGTCATCGACTGAGAGGGCCGAGTTCGTGAGGATCGTCACCTCGACGCCTCGCGCTCGCGCGTCAAGCAGGGCACGCAGCAGTTCTTTGTGGGGCGTGAAGTAGGGCGCGTAAAGGCGTATACTGTGCTGGCTTGCGCGAATCGCACGAAGATGGGTTTTGAGAAGCCAATGATTGTGTTCGAAGATTGGGTCTTGCTGAATGGGAAAGACTCGCACGTTGCCCGCATTCTGCGTAAATTTGCACGGCCGAAAGCTCTTTAACCCGAACTTGCGTTCCAAGAGGGCCTGGCCGCGCGCATCCCAAAAGAGCTGCCGAACGGGTCGGAGTTCCATGGTCGCGACACGTTTCCATTCGCGTTGGAAGCGATAGTGGAACCAGCAGGCCGCCGGGCCGTCAATTCGCACATCCAGATCGTGCCAGCGGGTTGATTCGAAGGAGTGGTCGGAATAGTCGTCTTTGTAGTTGCTGCCGCCGATGAGGGCGGCGTGCCCATCGACGCCCAAAAATTTTTCGTGAAGGGTCTCTCGAAAATCCAACAGCCCCCAGTTGAAGGGATTGTAGAACAGCACACGTGCGCCGCAGGCTCGAAGCAACCTGGCGACTCGTTTAAAGGGCTTTGAGCCGAAGCTGTCGAGCAGCAGACGGACGTCGATACCTTCTTTCGCTTTGGTGCACAGGTGATTGACGATGGTCATCGAGGACTGATCTTGCGTGATTTCGAAGGTTGCAATGGCGATGGAGTCCTGAGCGTTGTCGATCAGTTCGAGGCGCTCAGCGGTCAGGGTTTTTCCATCGGTCAAAAGCTTCAGGGAGTTACTTGGAAGGGATTGGGCTTCGAAGGTTTGCCAGCTTGGGGTTGCTGCAAAGAGCAGGGGGAGTAGGATTGCGGAGATCATGGTCTGAGTTTGCTAACATGATGTTGGGAGGGAGTGGCACTCACTTGACGGATGGGGGGTTGGCTTTGGGTGGTGTTCCCGGGGGAAGGGGATGATGGTGAATCTTTCACGGTAGGCAATAGAGATTTTTTCTGGCATCCAGGATCAGCTTCGATTCGCGATAGAAATTTATTCCATTGAAAAGCACGCAGGTCCCCGGCGGACAACTTGGGTCGAGATGAATTTCATTGGCCGTAAAATAGCTTTTATCAACACAGGGCTTGGGTGGTGCGCCATGCGTAAAGTCCAGAAAAGAAGTCTCGAAGTATTTTGTATTTTCGGCATCCTGAAAGTAGTCCCGAAAGTAAGGCCGAAGAGGCATTCCCGCAAGCCGGATTTCCCGGGGAAACGAGCTG
>JBBRLF010000125.1:0-12641 GCA_038231515.1 candidate division WWE3 bacterium | reverse complement strand
GGCGTCAATAGTTGGGGGTTTCTGACGGACCGGGTTTTTCCTTCGGCCGAGCGGATGAAGTATTATCCGAAGAACAGCTGGCAAAATCTGTCGATTGCCGAGATCACGCAGTACATCGCCGGGCACGATCCGAAGACTATCGCGGCGGTTCTAATCGAGCCCGTGCAATGCACAATCGGCGATATCTATCTGAAAACGGCCGAATTGCTGGCTCTGCAGGAAGTTTGCCGTAAAAACGACATCTGCGTCATCGTGGACGAAATTCAAACCGGTTTCGGTACGACCGGTGCAATGTGGTATTCGGACAAAATCGGACTTACTCCGGATATTCTGGTTTTCGGCAAAAAGTCGCAGGTCTGTGGCCTGGTCGCAAGCCCCAAGTACAGCGAGTGCATGACCAGCCCTTACCAGAAACTCGAGGTCACCTTCGATGGCGAGCTGATCGATGCCATTCGCAGTGAGTACATACTTCGTGCTTATGAGCGTGACGGACTGATCGAGCGGGCCAACTCGAACAGCACACGTTTTCGCGAGATATTGGCGCACCGCACGGTCAACTATCGTAGCGCCGGTCATCTCATCGCGTTTGATCTCGAAAATCGTGCCGCCCGTGATAGCTTTATCGCGAAATGCCGGGAAAATCGATTTCTGTGCAATTCGGCGGGCGAAAGTACCGTGCGTATGCGCCCAAACCTTGCGGTGAGCGCGGATGAAATCGCGCATTTTCAACAGATCATGGAGAGGGTCCTTTGAGTATGAATGCCGGGCAAAAACTAAGAGTGGGCATCGCAGGCTACGGCGTGGTGGGGCCGCGTCGCCGCCAATTCATCGACCTCCATCCCTCGTTACAGACCGTGGCGGTCTGCGACAAGTCCTTTAAGGAAGATGGCACCTTTCCGGATGGCGTGCGGTATTTCGGCGACTACCGCAAGCTGCTCGAACAAAAACTCGACGTGCTTTTTGTCTGCCTGACGCATGACGTGGCGCCCGAAGTCACGATTCTCGGACTCGAGGCGGGGCTGCACGTGTTCTGCGAAAAACCTCCCGGAAGATCCGTTGCAGACATTAAACGTGTGCGCGAGGTAGAAGCGCGCTTTCCCAAGCTCAAGCTCAAATTTGGCTTCAACCATCGTTACCATGACTCCGTTAAAGACGCGCTCGCGATCATTGGAACCGGCGAGATGGGAAAAATCATTAATTTGCGCGGCGTATACGGTAAATCGGCGATCGCCGGACGCGACAATTCCTGGCGCTCCCAGCGTGCGATAGCCGGCGGCGGAATCCTGCTCGACCAGGGTATTCACATGGTCGATCTGATGCTGCTTTTCGCGGGCAGCGGTTTCACCGACATCAAAAGCATGGTGTCGAATGCTTTCTGGAACCATGATGTGGAGGACAATGCGTTTGCGCTGATGCGCACCGATTCGGGTATTGTGGCCATGCTGCATTCCACGGCGACGCAGTGGCGCCACCACTTCGAGCTTGAAATCGCCATGACCAACGGCGGGCTGATTTTGTCCGGCATCCTTTCAGGTACGAAATCCTACGGGCAGGAAAAACTGGTTCGGGTGTTCCGCGGTGAAAATGACTGGGGTAATCCCAAAGAGCAAATCACCAGCTACGTCCATGACAACTCGTGGAAAGATGAAATTTTCGAGTTCGCCGACGTGATCATTAATGATCGCAAGGTAGCTACGGGCAGCAGCCTGGAAGCTCAGTGCGCGATGGAAACGGTCTATAAGATTTATTGTGCTGATACTGAGTGGCGGGATAAGTACCGCCTTTCACCATGAAGATCGAGCTTCAGGGATACACCGCCCTGGTTACCGGTGGCACGCGGGGAATTGGCGAAGCCATTGTACGCGAAATGGCCGCGGCTGGCGCTACGGTTATCGTCTGCGGAACCCGCCCGCCCAAGAGTAAGATCGCCGGCACGCGCTATGAGGCGGTCGATTTTTCAGACGCCCGGGCAACCGAACTTTTTGCTGCTCGACTTGCGGGCGAGCGAATCGATATTTTGGTCAATAATGCCGGCATCAACCGCATCGCGCTGGCTGGTGACGTGAAGCTCGAGGACTGGGACGAAATACAGTCCGTCAATGTGCGAGCGCCTTTTTTGCTTTGCCGCGCGCTGGCGCCCAAGATGGCAGAGCGGGGTTTTGGCCGAATCGTCAATATCACTTCGATTTTCGCTCAGCTCAGCAAGAGTATGCGGCTTTCTTATTCCACGAGCAAGTCGGCGCTGGCCGGGCTGACTCGCGCGCTGGCGCTTGATTACGCCAAACAAAACGTGTTGGCGAATTGCGTCGCGCCCGGCTTCATCGACACCGAGCTGACCCGTTCGATCCTTACGGCAGAGCAAACGCAGGAGCTGATTGACCAAGTGCCGCTGGGACGTCTGGGCACGCCGGAGGAGATCGCGAAGGTCGTGCTTTTTCTTGCAAGCCGCAGCAATAGCTTCATTACCGGACAAAACATCATCGCCGACGGGGGCTTTTCGAATGTCTGAGCCCACGCTCACGATTCAGTCGCACAAAGGCCCCTATCAGGTGCGATTCGAAAATGAGCCGTTCGCCGGACTGGCTCAAATTCCCGAAAGTCTGTCCGCGACGTTGCACTTCATCGTCGATCAGCGTGTCGCGGCGCTTTACGCGGAGCCGCTCGCGGCTGTTTTAAAGTCGCATTCCGTGCTGATGCTCGAGGCCAATGAGCCAAACAAGAGCTTCGCAAAATTGGAGCGCTACGTGGACCATCTTCTCGAAAAGGGCGTTCGCAAAGGTCATACTCTGGTTGCGATCGGTGGCGGCGTGATCCAGGATGTGACCTGTTTTCTGGCGTCGACACTTTTTCGCGGAATGCGCTGGCAGTTTTATCCGACCACGCTGCTGGCCCAGGCCGACTCGTGCATTGGCTCCAAAAGCTCGGTAAACGTAGGCCAGGTCAAAAATCTACTCGGCACCTTTCATCCGCCGGTTGAAATTGTTGTTTCCACCCGCGTATTGAAAACGCTTGATGCGCAAGACATCCGCTCGGGCATCGGCGAGATGCTCAAGGTGCACGTCATTGACGGTCCTGCCAGCTTCGTGCGTATCGCCAAGGACTATTCCCGCATCGCAGGTGATCCGGCGCTGATGACGAAGTACATCCGCGCTTCGCTCAAAATCAAAAAAAGCATCATTGAGCAGGACGAGTTCGATACGGGCTTGCGCAACGTCATGAATTACGGCCATAGCTTCGGGCACGCGATCGAGGCCGCGACTTCCTTTGGTGTTCCGCACGGAATTGCCGTAACTTTGGGCATGGACCTGGCAAACTTCGTGGCCAGCGAGCTGGGCCGTATCACCCTTGAGCAGTTTGCGGCAATGCACGGTACGCTCAGCGAAAACTATCGGGGCTTCGAGAAGACCAAGGTGCCGTTGCCCGAATTTTTGGGCGCAATCGGCAAGGATAAGAAAAATGTCGGTGCCAAGCTGGGCGTCATCCTGCCGCGTGGTGCGGGTGGCGTTGAGCGGGTTGAGCTGGCCAATGATGACCGCTTTCAGGCGCTCTGCGCGCAATATTTCGAACGGGTGCGAACGGCATGAAAGTCGCGGTTACTTCCCGTTCTTTTTCAAAAAATCCGGAGCTGCGGCGCGAGCTTTCGGCACGTTACCCGAACGTAACGTTCAATGATCAGGGCCTGACGCTGGTCGGGGATTCACTTGTAAATTTTCTGCAAGGCCATGAGCGTGCGATCACCGCGCTCGAGGTTATCGATGAGACGGTAGTTTCGAAGTTGCCACAGCTGAAGCTGATCAGCAAATACGGGGTTGGACTCGACATGATCGATCTCGCCGCATTACACAGGCATGGCATTCAGCTCGCCTGGTCCGGTGGGGTGAACAAGCGCGCCGTTGCCGAGCTCGCGCTTTTCTTTATTCTCGGATCGTTGCGCGGAAGCTTCGCGGCCCATGATGCGATCTTGAAAAATACCTGGAAGCAATGGGTCGGCGCAAATCTTACGGGTAAAACCGTCGGCATCGTCGGGCTCGGGCATATCGGAAAAGATGTGGCGACGCTGCTGCAGCCGTTTTCCTGCCGCATACTGGCGCACGATCTCAAGCCATTTCCTGCATTCTGCAGCAGCAATGGCGTTACCCCCGTGGGACTTGACGAGCTGCTTGCCCAGGCCGATGCCGTAAGCCTGCACCTTCCGCTCGATGCTTCCACGCGTGGCCTGCTTGGCGCCGAACGCCTGTCACTTCTGAAAAGATCGGCGGTACTGATCAATACCAGTCGCGGTAGCATCGTCGATGAAGGTGCGCTCAAACAGCGGCTGCGCGCGGGCGAGCTGGCCGGCGCGGCCTTTGACGTCTTTGAAAAGGAGCCGCCCGCAGACCGCGAGCTGCTCGAATTGCCGAATTTTTTCTGCACGCCACATATTGGCGGCTCATCAGCCGAAGCAATTCTTGCCATGGGACGCGCGGCCATCGACGGCCTTGAGGCGGGCAAAGAGGCGCTGCCGGAACATTTTTCGTGACGGCCATCTTTCTTTCACACGTGCTGGGAGCTGCGACACCGGGCTTTGGCGGCAAACCCGGCTTTGAACTCAAATCAGCTCGCTGCATCGCCCATGGCGACTCTTCGAACAGCGCGGTCTGGACCTTTTCCAATCACCTGGGAACCCATGTCGATGCGCCATTTCATTTCTTTGACTCCGGGCAGACCATCGAGCGATATGCCGCCGAGGAGTGGATTTTTTCACGCCCTGTTCTCGTTGACCGAGCCGCCTTGCCCGGAGAACTTATCGGGCCCGTTGGAATTGAAGAACTTATTCCAGTCGATGCCGACCTCGTCTTATTGCGAACCGGCTTTGAGCGGCATCGCGCCGACGCCCTTTACTGGGAAAACAATCCCGGCCTCACGCCGGAGTTTGGCACCTGGCTGCGTACGCACCGTCCCGCCGTTCGCGCCATCGGATTCGATTTCCTGTCGCTTACGGCTTTTCAGCACCGTGCCGTGGGCCGCACGGCGCATAAATCCTTTCTCGATCCGGCCCCGGCAAGTCGCTCTATCCTGATCATTGAAGACATGAGCCTGGCTGGCTTGCCCGCGACTCCCAAAACCGTGCTCGTGGCACCACTTCGCGTGAATGGCGCTGATGGCTCACCGGTCACTGTTTTTGCTTATTTATAGCTACTTCGGGACCAGTGTTGTCAAGAATCAGAGGTTCGGCTAGTCTGCCGGCTGGTATGGGTTTTTTTGATCTTGGAATCTTCGAAGTTTGGCTATTGCGCCTATTCACCTGGTTTAACTCGTGGAGTCCCGTCTTCATACTGGCTCCCGATGAGCGGGCCTTCGGAAACTGTTCGATAGAAATATATTTCGGTTTTCTTTACGCCAGACGGATGCGCAAAAAGATATTGATTCTTCGTCCTTTCAGCCTTTTTGGGAAGCCGCATATCTGCAACCGCGAAATTTTTAAGCTGACCTCACCGGACTCCCTGCGATTTGGTGCCCGGTTCTTTCAGTTTCTGGGCAATGCCGTTTTGACGCTTTTCTTCGGTCATCTTCCAATAACCGCTTATTATCTGGCAATCAATGGCAACCGCCTGGTGCACCATCTGCAAGCGACGGCTCGTTATCGCCTGTCGGGCAGGCAAGGTGCGAAGCCTGTCTTTTGTTATCAGCAACGCTGGCACCTGTATTATGGCTCGCATATTGGTAAAGACTTCCTTTGGAACCCCAATCGCTCCGACCGGTTTACGTGGGAAAATTCCCGGTCCGTGAACTGGGGCCAGGAGTTCGATTCGTACCTTCCCGTGACATTCAGCGCGGCCAAAGCCAGCAAGGCTGCCGGGATCCTGCGTGAGATGGGAATTTTGGAGCAGGACTGGTTTGTCTGTCTTCATGTTCGTGACGGCGGATTCTGGGGCGACACCAAGAGTGAGCGCAACAGCGACGTGAAGAACTGCCTGCCCGCCATCCGGGATATTATCGCAATGGGCGGAAAAGTCGTCCGGATCGGCGATTCGAACATGACGCGTCTGCCAGAGATTCCGGGTCTGATCGAGTATCCGTTCACTCCGTTCAAGTCCGAACTCATGGATCTCTATCTCATTCAGAATTGCCGCCTCTATGTCGGGACGACATCGGGGCCCATGGATGTGGCGCATCTGTTTCAGAAGCCGAATGTTTTGCTGAATATTATGGGTTGGATCGGGGTGGGCCAGCGAAGCAATGGGTTGTTCATTCCTAAGCACATGTTTTCAAAGAAGCTGAATCGCTTTCTTTCAGTCCAGGAAGCTCTTGGTGAAAACCCCAATAAGTCTTCCAATGAGCTTTCCAACGCGGGCAGCGACTTCAGCTTTCGCGAGAACTCCCCCGATGAAATTCAGGCGGTCATTCGTGAGGCGCTTCGGCCCCGGCAGAGCGCGGAGGCCATTCCCACGGAGCCCTTTTCATTGTTGAAGGCGGAGTTCTATAAACGGCATAGCGCGTACATCCGGCGTTGGGTTGATGAGTATCAGACCGGCGCGGCCGATACCCACAGCAAAGCGCTTTGGAAGCGGGATCTAGAGAACTCGCTGGTCGGCGAACGGTATCAATATGCGGTATATGAAGCTTCTCAACGGGGTATGATAGGCAAGGAATTTCTCGAGCGAAACTGGTCCAGGAACAGCTTAAACTAGCCAAGGAACTTGCTTGTCTGATGAGTGCATATGCACTAAGTTTCTGTATTGAATGGACCTACTCCAAAAGCTCCTCGCTTTTTTTGACCGGCAGGAACGAATCAAGGGACTTGGGCTTCTGGCCCTGATGCTTGTGGGTGCTGGCCTTGAGACCCTGGGTGTTGGCATGGTCATGCCCTTTGTCGGGCTGGTTTCAGACCCATCGTTGATCGAGAAAAGAAGATACCTGGCCTGGGTTTATACGCACACGGGGTCGCCGGCGCCTGCGACCTTCGTTGTAGGCTGTGGCTTTGCCATCATTGCGGTTTTTCTATTCAAAAACATCTATCTCGGGTTTCTGAACTTTATTCAAATCAAGTTCGTCTCGGACAAGCAGGTGGCCTTTAGCCGCGCGCTGATGCGCTCATACATCTATCGGCCCTACGTCTATTTTCTGAACCGAAATACGGCCGAGCTGCAAACCAATCTGGCCATGGTAGGTACGGTCTTCAGCGCGATAGTCATGCCCTTGTTTCAGATTACCATTGAGGTCATGATTCTGACGTTAATCATGAGTATGCTTGTTGTTGCCGAGCCCGCTCCCGCGCTCGTGGTACTGGCTGCGTTGGCCCTGATTACGTGGGTATTTTATCAGTTTATTCGGCGCAAGCTCAGGGAACTTGGCGTCTCGATGACCCGCGCTTCGATCGAGAACTATAAGTGCATTCAACAAAGCTTTGGTGGCATCAAGGAAACCAAGGTGCTCGGGCGCGAGGATTACTTCGTGAACAACTACGAAGCTATTCTGCAGGGCCTCACCACCTCCTCGATCTATCTTCAGGTTGCGCAGAAGCTACCAGCGCTTTTCATTGAGACGATCGCAGTGTGCGGCACAATTCTCATCGTCTGCATCATGCTTTTGAAAAATGCGGCGCCTCAAACTATTTTGCCGGCTTTGAGTCTTTTTGCACTAGCCACGATGCGTATCATGCCCTCAATGACTCGTATCGTCAGCAGTCTGACTCTGATACGTACGCAGAAACATTGCGTCGATATTCTGCATGCTGACTTAAAGCAGCTCGACTTCAGCGACCGGCCACTGCTACCGGGAGTCAGGCCTCCGATTGTCGAAGCCATAGAGCTACGGAACATCTCTTATAGTTATCCCGGTACTGCACGCGTGTTACATAATGTGTCACTCCGCATTCCGCTTCGTCAATCCATAGCCTTCGTTGGCCCTTCGGGTGCCGGCAAGACGACGTTAGTCGATATCATCCTGGGCCTTTTAGCGCCAACCACCGGACAGGTGCTGGTGGACGGCATTGACATTCAGCAAGACCCTGGCCTCTGGCGAAATCGGCTGGGTTATATTCCTCAGGCGATCCATTTGTCAGATGACTCCATTCGCCGCAACATCGCATTTGGAATCGCCGACTCCGCGATAGAGGACACCCAGGTTTGGATCGCCTTGCGAGCAGCCCAACTTGAGACCTTTGTGCGCGACCTGCCGCAAGGCTTGGATACATTCGTAGGTGAACGGGGAGTTCGCTTGAGTGGCGGACAGCGCCAGCGCATTGGAATTGCGCGCGCGCTTTACTCGAATCCGGAAATTCTCGTGCTCGACGAGGCAACTTCGGCGCTGGATCACGACACTGAAAAAGAAGTGACTGACGCCATCGAACGCTTGAGCGGAGAAAAAACGCTCATCATCATCGCCCATCGAATTTCCACCACTTCCAAATGCGACCGGATCTATAAGCTCGTAAACGGAACGATCGAAAAAGCCGGAACCTACGCCGAGCTTTTTGGGGGAGCCAATGACCATGTCTAAGACCCTCATCATTGCTGAAGCTGGCGTAAACCATAATGGCTCGCTTGAGCTGGCGTTTAAGCTGATCGACGCCGCTGCTGATGCGGGAGCGGACATCGTAAAGTTTCAGTCCTTTAAAGCGGAACAGCTGGTTTCGAAGTCGGCGCCCAAGGCAAAGTATCAGACGCTAACCACGGATACCGCCGAGTCGCAGCTGCAGATGCTTAAGAAACTTGAATTAAGCGAAGCTGACCACGAAAAGCTTGTGGCGCACTGTCAGGCGCGGAAGATCGAATTTCTCTCCACCCCTTTTGAGTCAGAAAGCCTGAAGCTGCTTGCACGAAAACTTAACCTTGCTCGCCTCAAGCTGTCTTCGGGAGAGGTGACCAACGGCCCTTTTCTGGTCGAGGCCGCCCGCACCGGCAAGTCCATCATCCTCTCGACCGGCATGAGCACCCTGGAGGAAGTCCAAGCGGCAGTGGGCGCACTGGCTTTTGGCTATCTTGGTCTTACGAGTACACCTTCGAGGGAGTTTTTCCTTGAGCTGGCAGTTTCAAAACAGGCGCAGCCAGTTTTGCAGCAGAAGCTTGTGCTGTTGCATTGCACCACCGAGTACCCTGCGGCTTACGTCGACGTAAATCTTCACGCGATGGCCTCGATGGCCGCGACGTTCGGCCTGCCTGTTGGGCTTTCCGATCATACGCCGGGAATCAATATTCCTCTCGCAGCTGTCGCTCGAGGCGCGGTTGTGATCGAAAAACACTTTACCATCGATAAGAGCCTGCCAGGCCCTGATCAGAAGGCCTCGCTGGATACGCTTGAGCTGCGCACCATGATCGAAGGCATTCGCCAGATCGAGCTGGCGTTGGGAAGCACCATCAAGGCACCCTCACCGGTCGAGCTGCTTAATCGCGAGGTGGTGCGCAAGAGCCTGGTCGCTGGATGTGACATTCGTAAAGGTGAGCTTTTTACCGAAAAAAACGTGGTCATTAAGCGGCCGGGTAATGGAGTTTCGCCCATGAGCTATTGGAAGCTGCTGGGCAGCCCCGCAGCAAAAGACTACTCAGAGGACAGTCTGCTCTGATTACAAATAGCGGTCACCGGGCTTGCGCTTGCGCACAACCCGGCACGGCACGCCAAAGGCCACTACATTGGCCGGCACGTTACGGACTATGGCAGCTCCCACGCCAACCACGGCATGGCCGCCGATGGAAAGGCCATGAGCACAGGCTGCGCCGACACCCAGCGCCGCGAATTGTCCAATCTGCACGCCCCCGCCCAGCGTGACTCCTGGAGCAAGGCTGGAAAAATCTCCCAGCACGCAGTCGTGATCGACGACTGCCCGGGTGTTTACGATGCAGTGAGAGCCGATACGGCTCATCAAATTTATACAGGCCCCAGCCATGATCACCGTACCCGCGCCCGGCTCAATGTCGTTTGCAAGTACGGCGCTCGGGTGCACTGCCGACACGAATTCAAACAAGGGCAGCTCGCGCAAAATATCGCCCACTACTTTTGAGCGCAGCCAGTTATCGCCAATCGCCACGATTCCCCGGCTGATTCGCTTTGGCAGGGTCTTCAAAACCGGTACTCCCAGAAGCGTGGTGCCGCCATCGAGGGCTCGTCCGGCCGGATCGATCACTGCTACGGCCTTATAACGCTTCTGCTGAGCCAGAATGTCGAGGATCACCTTGGCATGCCCACCAGCGCCAAATACCACAACTGGCAAGTACTGCCCGAAGCGCGCTTTTGCCGCTTTGATTTTCTTTGTCTTCATTTTTGCATGTGTTTCATTAAGGCTTCGACAATGACCAGGTCTCTTTCCAGGTCGATATCAAAGGCTGATTCCGGCGGCATTTCAAACATCTCCAGCCGGGCATCCCAGAGGCTGCCCGGATTCGAAAGCAGGAACTCGCGCGAATAAAGATAGATCGAAGCATTCATATCCCAAACATCGTGACCAGCCTGTCGCGAGGCAAACGGTTTAGCCGGCCGCTTTGACAGGACAACGCGGCCCTGGTCATCGCGCTCCACCATATTGAAATAGGGGCTTTTCCGGGCCTTGGTTACCGAAAAGCAGACGGCACAACCCGACTTTTGAAACGTTTCGAGGCCCTTATCCAGATCCTTCGGCGTACGTATGGGCGCAGTAGGATCGAGATCCAGAAGCAAATCGAATTTTTCCTTGAAGTATTCTTCGCTTCTTTGAAACGCATCGATCAAAACCGGCATTTTTCCGATCGTATCGGTGGCCAGATGTTCCGCACGTAAAAAAGGTACTTCCGCCCCGGAGTTTTTTGCGATTTCGGCTGTTTTCTCGCAATTGGTGGAAACAACAACCTTAGTGCTTTTGGGCCAGGCCAAGGCCTGTTCGATGGTGTGCGTGATCAACGGCTGCCCCAGGAGTGGGTGGATATTCTTGGACGGCAAGCCCTTGGAGCCTTTTCTCGCACAAATCGAAACCAGGATTTTCATGGGTTCTACTCTGTCTCTCCGGCGTGATCGGTCTTGGCTCGCTCGAAATCCGAGCGACGTCCGATATCCAGCCAATATTCCATGATCGGAAATGCCGCCGTTTCCCATTGCCGGTCGATCAACTGCTGAACCAGCGTTGGCATGTCCAGATGTTCGCCTTTGGGAATCATGGTGAAGACTTCGGGATCCAGAATGTAGATGCCGGCGTTCACAAAAAATTTGTGCACGGGCTTTTCGTCAATTCCGGTAATGTGGTGCTTCTCGAGTTTCACGACACCGAACGGCACCTGAAAATCGTACTCCCGCACGGCCATCGTGAATTTTGCCTTTTGATCCTCGTGAAACTCCAGCAGCCTTTGAGGGTTAATCTTGGTGACCAGGTCGCCATTCATCACGAAAAACGGTTGGGTCGGAGCTTCCGGCAGCAGACTCACGGCACCGACCGTACCCATCTTCTGGCCCTCGCGCAGATAACGGATCTCGACATTCCACTTCGAGCCATCGCCAAAATAGTCTTCGATCATCTCAGCCATATAGTTAACCGAAATGTAGAATTTACGAAAACCGTACTCGATGAAGGTGTTGAGAATGTCTTCGAGAATGGGCTTGTCGCCGACGAGCAACATCGGCTTGGGACGGGAGTCGGTCAACGGACGCATGCGCTGACCCATGCCGCCTGCCATTAGAATAACCCAGTTGTCGCGCACGGTGGGCTCAAGTAATTCTCCCAGCACCTCAAGGCCCACGATGCGTCGCTTGTCATCGACTATGGGCATGTGACGAAAAACGTTCTTCATCATGAGATCCAGGATCTTCTTCTTACCATCCTTGCGGCTGGCGGTAACGGGGTTCTTGTTCATGATGAGTTCAATCGGGCTTTCGAGCAGGACTCCTTTGAGAATTCCTCGCCGGATATCACCATCAGTGACCGTACCAAGCAGCAGGTCGTCACTATCGGCGACCAGAGCGATTTGCAGCGCCACGGTATTGATAACCTTGATCACGTCACGGACCGACAGGTCTTTTGAAACGAGCGCTTTTCTCCACGTTTTCATGATCTTTTTTGTTACCGCCAATCTGGCTTTGCTGTCCACTCTTTTGTTGATAGGGTCGATTCTACACCGTAGGATTGAAATGATTTATCTGGGACTCGACATTGGCTCAACCCATCTTAAAGTAGCGGCTGTCGACATTGAGTCCAAGCGCATCGTCGCAGCGCGCAGCCGCGACGTTCAGGCCGGGGAAGTCGACACGATTCAGCTGACTGCCCAGGTTATTGCGATTTTAAAAGAGGTGGCCGGGCTTATAGGCGGATCCGAGGTAACTGGAATTGCGGTATGTGGTCAGATGCACGGAGCACTGCTACTGGATGCGCAGGAGCGGGCAATCAGACCCTTCATTGGCTGGCAAGATCTACGAGCCGAGGCTGACCTCTCCGTACTCCGTCAGCTGACTCAAAACCCCCACCTTCGGGCCGGGCACACGATCAGCATATTATACGCCTTGGCCCAAGGCGGGATAATGCATTCTAACTGCAAAAAGGTCGCGCTCCTTCCGGATTATATTGCCGCTACTCTGTCGAAAAGTGCTTTGCGCACTCACGTAACCCTCGCACAAAGCACCGGTGCACTGAGACGTGCCGACTCTGATAAATGGGAATGGGATACCGAGCTTTTGCGTGCCCTCCGGATACCGGCTTCTTTTTT
>JBBRLF010000124.1:0-12754 GCA_038231515.1 candidate division WWE3 bacterium | reverse complement strand
TTGGGTGCGCCGGCCTTCGCGCTTTCAGCAACGTCAGCGCCGATTAAAAATTTCGTGAACTGGCGCAGTGTGGGATATTCAAAAACTCTGATCACCGGAATGGACATGCCCAGGCTCTTGCCAAGTTTCGCAACCAGCATATTGGCAGTCAAAGATGTTCCACCCAGGTCCATGAAGGTCAGATCGGCGTCGATCGTCGACATGCGCAAAATTTCTTTCCAAACGTCTTCGATGATTTTGCGCTGATTCATAGGTGTGGATTTGCTCATGCCGGGCTCCTGGTACGTACGGGATTTTTACTTGACTCTTTTTATCATGCATTGCGTCAAACGACAAGTTGGGATGATGCGTTATCGGTACTTTTTTATCCAACTTAAACTCAAAAAATCTTGGCAATAACTGCCAACGCCGCCAAGAAGATAGTCTAATAGAATCGATGTGTTTCATGGTACACTGGTTATAATCTTTATGTTGCTTCAAGTGACGGCCCCCACACTTTTCTCTGAAGCCTGCCATGAGTATTCAGCCCGCTTCGATTTGGCGGCTTTTGACCCCCAACTTACGCCAAGCCAGCTGGGCGTGGTGCTACCGCCCTCGCTGCTGCGGGCCGCACCCGTGCGACAGGCGGAATTCGTCGCCGGACGGTTTGCGGCCACTACCGCCCTCAGGGCGGCTGGGTACCAGGGCGTGCCCGACCTGGCCATCCGCGAAGATCGATCCGTGTCCTGGCCACCTGGATTCGTCGGCTCGATTACCCATGTAACGGGTTACGCATCCGCGGTCGCGGGCCGCAGCTCAGCCGTACGCGCATTGGGACGCGATTCCGAACGGGTTTTAGATGACGCCGCTGCCCTCGAGATTCAAGCGCAGATCCTTCGTCCCGAAGAGCTGCGCCGTCAAGCTGCCAGCGGGCTTGGCCGCGGACTTTACACCGGTGTTATTTTTTCGGCCAAGGAAAGCCTTTATAAAGCTCTGGCCCCACTGGTGCAAAGATACTTCGATTTTCAAGACGCTCAGGTCGTAGAGCTATCAACCGCTACCGGAGAAATTCGCATTCGCCTCGAAGCTGACCTGGGTGCCGGGTTTGCGGCCGGCTTTGAGCTTGAGGCCCGTTTTGCGATCACGGACCTCGTGCACACCGCAGTCGAGCTGCGGGTCTTGAGCTGAATCAAAGCCCTTCGATGATATCGGCCAGCTGAGCCCGAGCTGCTTCCCAGTCATCTGGATTTGCGCTCCAGCCCAAGGGGGCTTTTACGAAGCTCGGATCATTGATTTCATTAACGCCATTTTCCCAAAGAACTTTGGGAACCAAAGCGTCGATGATGGCTTTAGTGCGTGCGGGGCTCTTGGCCATCGCCAGTGTGAGATAATCCACGTCCTGAATACCGCGGCGCCAGAGCTTAAGCCTGATGCTGGCAATCGGACCTTCAACGCCATAGGAATCAGCCTGATGCACCGTATCCGTACCTGGATAAAACAGCACGCCGTTACCGTTCATGTAGTTACTGCCGGTACGTCCAAGCGACGAGTCATCATAGTCATTGGTACCGAACGTCTGCGCGTCGTGGAACAAGTTGTTCTCGCTACGGCCGTACTGGTAGTCGTTATAGTACGTCGACTCCCAGAAGAACCAGCGATCGACACCCTTTTTAAACTGACCCCATGGAATCTCACGCAGGTCGAGACCTTCGGCTTCGGTAGCAAACGTTCCCGATGCCGGGCGCTTGCCGTTGTACATCATGAAGGTCTTGCCTTTGGCTTTCCACGAATCCAGGGCGGTCTGCCAGGTGGCCGTATCGCCTTGTCCGATAGTGGAACCCACCGACGCCAGGCCATTGAGCGAGCTGTTGGCATCGAGCAACGAAGTTGCGACAAAAGTTCTAATGGTGCTGCCAGGACCCGGATTTTCATGGATCCACTTGTTCCATTGCTGAATCTGGGCATAGTCCGAGGCTGGTGGCTCGTCTTCGAGGAACATATAACGAGTCGTCGAAGGCGAGTTCGCGATGAACCAGCTTTCCCAGGCATTGGTGTGGTCCCACATTTCCTGCTCGTCGGTATGCGACCAGGTCCAGATGCCATAGGTGCCAACCGTATAGATGCCGTTGCCGGTGCCTATTCCTGGACCGTCGTAGCCCTTGGCTGCCGTAAAGAGGCTGCCGTTAAGACGTGGCAACCATACCGCGCGCGGAGCATCGATGCCGTACTCAGAAGCCTCCCAGGGATCGTTCTCATCGATCATCGCAATTTTGTGCCGATGGGCCATTTGAAAATGGCGATCGCGAATCAGGTCAAGACCGGGGCCCTTGACTGGATCGTTGTCGACATAGCGTTGGCCGTAGTAGCGCTCGCTTAGGTCGGCATAACCCAGGTAAACCATCGTCTTGGAACTTGGAACGTCGGGCAGCGCGAAGCCACGAACCGTAAGCTGCACAGGCACAGTCGTAACCGTAGTCCCGTTTTGCGACACGGTCACGTTACCGGTATAAATACCAGGAGCCGAATTTTTTGGAATGAAGATATCAGTCCAGATCGACTGGTTCTGTCCCGCCGCGATATTAAAGGTCGGCTCAAGCTCGAGCGGAACCGCGATGTCGGGATAAAACTTGTTGTGGTCCGGACGATCGAGCCAGCCACCGTTGGCCAGGCCATCACCGGTCCACGGACGCTGTAAACGCTTGGGAACCTGACGTTCGTCGATGCTGCCGTAGCCCGAGGTACTCAAGCCATTGATTTGCAGATAACGTACGTAGAAAAGCTCGATATTGCGGTTGGTCCAGTCGAAAATGCCGGTCGGATTCGCGGGCACTGACCGAATCACAGACCCACCGGGTCCATTCAGCGTATCAAACGACACCGAGACATTCGGAGCCGCTGCTTTGATGGCTTCCAAAACCAGGTTAAAGGCGACAACTTCGTTCTTCGCGCCGAAAAGCTTGATGGTCGTGCCATCCCAGACGCTGTTTTTCTGCGCAACAGGATCGCAGAAAGCGCGCTGCTCGTCTTGCGTAACTTTATCCGAGCCATCGTTAGCCCAGATCTGCAATCCCGTGATTCCCATTGGAGCCACACAGCCGTAGGTGAACGCATCGGGTAGCGAGGACACTACGGTGCTGTCTCTGGACATTACGACAACATCAACCGGGCCCGCGGCATGCGCCACGGTTCGGCAGGTGGCCTGAGTATCAGATACGACAGTTACTGGCGTGCAGTTATTCGGGCCAACGTTGATGACCATGCCCGCAGCAAAATTCACGCCCGTCAGGGTCAACATGGTGTTGCCGTAGATCGAGCCGGTTAAAGGGGCTACGCCTTCAAGGGTGAGAGAGTTCGGATCGCCAGGACCGCAGGCGCTTTGTAAAACGGCCGCCATTAATACGGCGGGGATCATCAACTTTTTCAGCGTGTTGCAACTCAGCATTGTTTTACTCCAAATATTCAAAATTACTTCTTCCCGAACAGGTCAGCCAGCTTGGCGAGCTTTCCGCAGTTCACAGGTGCACTGTGGGTGACGGAAACCAGCGTGGCGTTCTTGCTTTTAACGGCGGACTCCATCAGATACATGTCGGAGCTGCCTCGCAAAGCAGAGACCAGCTTGGTGTCGCTGGTCTTGTAAATCGTCGATACCGAACTATCGTTGGCAAAAGAGGGGGTGATATAAAGTTCACGTGGCGACCCATCGTTGTCGCCGCCCAGTTCGACCCGCGTGCCCGGGTATCTGCCCGTTGTGCTGGTCCAGGAATCGGCCGTCTGCCAGATTTTGGTCTGCTCTGAGGCGCAGTAGCTTTGCGTGTTGTTCACGCTAGTGGGCGACCACTGCGCACGACAGACTTTCTGAAACAGATCGATGGCGTAAGTGTTGCGCTGAATGGTGCCTACGTCTTCGCTGACCTGCACGATTACCGCATTGAAGGCTTTGAATTTTTCCACGAGCTGCTTTTTGCCGGCATCGGTGTTCTTGTTATATTCTTCGAAGAAAGCGCGCAGCTGCTTGTTTACGCAGGCGTCGTCAGGCTGTGCCCAGATAAAAACGGGAATACCCAGAGCCTTGCTCGAATACTTTGCCATGTCTTGAGGCGACGGCATCTTGTCACCGCATCCCGCAAAGAGAGCCGTAAAACTACAGAGGGACAGTACTTGTAACCAACGAGCCGACATGGAAACTCCTTCGAAACACTTTAAAGTTGCCGGATTCTAACGCACTGCGCCGTTCAATGCAAGACGTAAATACTCAGATAACAACGACTTAAGCCAAATGCCTGATATATATAGTCAAGTTTTAAGCCTGCGCTTATTGCCTATGTACAATTACGACATTACTTGTAAAATTTTCAGTAAATCATCGCCTCGTTGCGTTGCATTAAAATTTCAGATAGTGGAGTAAAATGCTTACCAATTCCTCTGTGCCGCATTCTGCAGTTCGTCTGCTTTGCTGGGCACTCGTGTATTCAATCACGTTTGGCACCTCGTTCCAGGCCCTGGCCAAAGAGCCGGTCGTCGTACCTTCGGCTTCAGCCGCCACGACTGAGGCTGAAACCGAACCCGCCGAACAGGGTGGCGAAAATGTCAAACTTGCACCGGGCTTTCTTATCGCGCTCAAATCGCCTCAGGACCAGACTCTGAGTGGCACCTTTCGCATTCAAATCGACGGAAGAATCAACCTGCCCTATTCACAGTCGATCGAAACCAAGGGCATGACGCTTAAAGTTTTTCGCGCCGAAATTCACAAAATCTATCGAGCCTATTTCAAAAACACCAACACCATTCAGGTAGCACTCAAGCAGCGACGCTACTGGGTCGATGTGCGCGGCATGGTCTCGCACCCCGGAACTTACCTCGTCAAGCAAGACACGGCGCTGGATGAAATCATCGAACTGGGCGGCGGGCTTTCTGAAAAGCTGGCCGTGGGTTTCATTCGCGTTGAGCAAAATGATGGCGTCGTGCACTGGCTCGACCTGAACGATTACTTCAAGAGCGGCCGTATCGACTTGCCAGCCTGGCAAGGCGGCGACCGCATCTTTTTCCAAAAGGAAGGCCCAGAGGCCGGGTCGGCCGGAAGCGGCAGCGACTCGTTGCGCCGGGTACAAGTTCTGGGCGAGGTCAGGACGCCCGGCGACGTGACCTATCGTGCCGACAGCGACGCCTACCATTATCTTGTCAAGGCCGGCGGCCCAACCACGCAGGCCGACCTGGACACGGTTCAGCTCGTCAGGGCCGACCCCAAGACGGGCGAACGCAAACCCATCATTCTGGGTCCCATATATGAAATGAAGGGAATCAAAGACGGAGATCTTCTGATTTTTCCTGCAACCCGACCGTCGAGCGGTCAACAGGCCCTGCAAACGGCCGCAATTATAACTTCAATCGCATCGGCAATCACTCTGACTGCGCTTTTGCTTTTTCGCACCAATAACAAGTAACTTATGCTGAAACAAACAAACGCCTTCCTGGCAGTTCTACTCCGACAAAAATTTCTCATCCTGGGAACCGTTTTCGTTTTCAGCTTCGTATCGATGGCGGGCTTTCGTTTTCTGACCAAGAAGTTCAAGGTGCAGACGACCATCAGCATTCAGACCCAGTATTTCCAGATTCCCATGATTCGAGATTTCGTGCCCGAGACCTTTGACGGCCAGGAACTGCGCGCGCAACGCGAAGCCCTGTTTCGCAAGGCCCTCAACCAGGAATACGTCAGAGAGCTGGGCAAGAAGTACAATCTCTTTCGGACGAAGCCGGGCGAAGAGCCCACCACTGCCGATGTTGCCGAACTTATCAGCCGCTTCGAGCTTATACAGGCCGGGCCATCGTCTTACCTGATCGGATTTTTCAGCAGCAATCCCTATGTCGGCTACGACATCATGAAGGACTGCATCGCGCACATCCGCAGCATGCTGGCCCAGGATCGACATGCGAAGCTGGTGCGCCTGCACAACGCCATTCAGGACCGCCTCGAGGTGTTGTCGTTCGGAAAGGGTGGCGGCGCCTCGCCGCTGATGTCTCAACGCCCCGATCTGATCAAAAAAGAAATTGACCGTATCAAGGAAGAGATCACCGCGCTTCGCAGCACGTACAGCGACAAACATCCCAAAATCGCAGCGCTCACCAAGCGGCTCATTGAAATTTCCAACCTGCTTGATCCGGCCAACGAAGGCAAGGTTCAGCGAACCAATCCGGGCATTTTTTCGGGCGCCAAGGTTGACGATGCCTCTAAAGATCTTTTCCAGGATCTGATCAAGAAGTTTCACTATCTTGAAGTCGTGATGTACCTCGACGAACAAAGCATCGACACCTTTATCAGCGTTCTTCAGGAACCGTACATTCCAACGGCGCCCATGTGGCCCAAGCGCCCGATTATCCTGATCTGGTCGGTGATCAGCGGATTCTTGGTGGGCTCGCTGCTGGGCCTGCTCAAGGAGCTCTACTCGCGCCGGCGCGCGGGCACCTTGCCTATCGATGTTCTCAGGAACGAAAAAAACAAAGTTGGCTGAAAAACTTTTCCGATGGCAACCAAAACAGTCCTAGCAACACTCAGAGTCGGATTCGCGGATACCCTGGCTCAATTTGAAGCCGCCATTCTTTGTATGCTGGCTGTTTACTGGAGCTTCAGCCGCTGGGAGGCGATCAGGGCGAAATTCTCGCGCGAAAACCTGGGTCCGACCATGCTCGGGGTTATCATCCTTTTTTCGCTGTTTCTGGGCACGATGTTCACTATCGAGTGGGGCACCGAATTCTTCGGGCTGGCCGCGATGCTGGCCTGCTGTATCGCACTTGGTCTTTGCGACACCTCGATTTCAATCTGCGTGTTTCTCGCTCTGCTGTTTCTGCGACCTTGGGAAATCATCCAAAACAACGATTACTTCGCGGTACTGCCACGCCTGACCATGTCGCTCTGCCTGGTTAACGGCATGATCGACTATACGAAACGCGGGCGCATCAAGATTGAATGGAACAGAACAGCTTCGTTTCTGATGGGCTTCGCCGTCTGGCTGCTGCTGACCACTGTCAAATCGGGCAACCCCGAAGAAGCCATGTCTTTTTTCTTCGACGTCGTATTCAAGGATATTTTTCTTTTCGTGCTCATCCTGAATCTGGTGAAGACTCCCCAAGAGCTTGATCTCATTGTATGGACCATCGTCATCACCATGTGCGGCGTGGGGGTAGCGTCGGTTTACCAGACCTGGCAATACATGGACTCTCCGATGCTGGCCGCGCTGAGTGGCGCGCTGACTGGAGCCGAAGGCGAGGAAGTGCGCCTACTGGGTTTCGGCGCCTTTGAAAATTCCAACGACATCGGTGCAATAATGGTCATGGTATTGCCGTTTATGATTGTTCCGGTGCTGAACAGCGCCGCGAATCGCTGGGTTCGTCTGGGCAGCCTGATCGCCATCGTCATCGACGCTGGCTGTATCTTTATGTGCAAATCGCGCGGCGCCCAGCTGGGCGTGGTGGCTTCGATTGGCATCTACTCATTCGTAAAAATGAAAAACCGCAAACATGCGGTTGGCATGGTCGTTCTTGCGCTGCTCGCAAGCGCGGGGGCAAGCCAGCTCTCGAGTCGCAACGAAGCCGATCTTGACGAAAGCAAACGCTTCCGGGTGATTTACCTCGAAACCGGAATTGTCATGGGGCTCAAAAACCCCATCCTGGGCGTGGGCTTCAATGGCTACGGCGATGCATTTACCCGTTATCAGACGGGTGAGGTCGAGAGCACCGACCATCGTACCGCGCACAACAGCTGGGTGCTGGCCTTTGGCGAAACAGGCGGAGTCGGCCTTGCGCTTTTCCTCGCATTCTTCGGCTCGGTAGGACTGCTGGCGTGGAAGATCCGCAAACAGAAGCCGGAATTTTTGATGGCGCTTGTGGGCTATGGCATCGCCATGAGCTTTCTTTCCCACACCTACCTTATTTACCCGTATCTACTTTGCGTGCTTATCTGTGTCGCGTACGCGCAATACGGGGGCAAGTCCGACGAGGCACTGCCCGCGGCTGGCGGGACCGATGTCACTCCGGCGCCGGCGGTCTGAGCTGTCGCGCCTTACTGCGCCTCCAGCGCTTCCAGAGCCCGCACCTTGATTTTTTCATAGGCCGCGGTATCGGATGGAAATTGCCGCACGCTGGGAATCAGCTCCTTGATCCACTGATCCACTGGTAACCCCTTGTCGCGTGCCATGGCCAGAAGCTGCGCGTCTTCAAGCCCGTCGCGTAGTGTCTTGAAACGAAATGAGGGCAATACCTCGTGCTCTTTCGTGCCGCACACCTGGGGCTTGCAAGGGTAGTAAAGGTTGCCCTCGCCATAGCCGGTAAACTGAAACGGATCTTTCCACGGTGAATCTGGGCCGGCGTTGTAACCATAGACGGTATCGTAGTGCAGAATTCCCGTGGCTTTGTAGCGCAGGGCCATCCAAGGTAAAACGCGCAGAAATGCCGAAGGCCGGTCGGTGATCAGATCGGGCAGGTGCACGTCATCCGGCCCCGAGCAGCCGTTGGAGTTGCAGCTGACATAAAACCACAGCTCGTCACCCTTTGCCTGTCGCGCGGCATAGAACTCAGGCCGGGGAAGCTTGGGCACATCCCACTCGATAAGATTGATGCACCAGATGTTGAAGGCCCCTTCGAGAATCGGCTTGTGATGCGTGGTCACCAGAAACTTCAAATCGGGTGCCCAGGGACGAATCAGCTTGAGTGAAGCCGCGAGCATGGGGAAAGTTTCGGGCTTGGGCTCATCGACGAAATAGACGAAGACATCTTTCTGCAAGCCATGCTGCTTCACCGACTGGTTCAGCGCCTGCCAGTACTTCTTGATTACCGCATGCTCGGACACCGGCCGCGTGGACGGGTACTTCATGGTTTCGGGAATGGGAAGATCCGTCGTGGACCACCGATAGCCCTCGGTCGAAAGGTCGCCGGACTCAACGCTCTTCCATAAATCCATGAAGCTCTGCCCCTTGCCGCCGGCCAGCAGCAAATCGCCGCTATCGGGCTTGTCGGGCAGCGAAAGATAAATCTTATGCAGGTCGACGCGGTGATCGCTGGCGATCTCGAAGTACTTTCGATAAAGTTTCAGCTCTTCAGAATTCCAGGCGCCATAATGCTTTAGCAACACCGTCCACGGGGCATAGCCAAAGGTGGTGCGCAGCTTGAACTTCTTGGGCAGCAGCGTGGAGTAGATGCGGATCTTCAACGGAAACGAATATTTTTCGTCGTTGGTCTCAAAGGTGATGTCACCTTCATAAAGCCCGGGCTTGGCCGACACACCCGCGTGAACGTCAAAAACATAGATTGGCCGCGACGGAATATTCGCCACCGGAATCTTGAAGCCAGGGCTCCGCGCGAGGGCCTCGGGTACAAGGATATCCGTCATCTCGCCGGCGCTGCCTCGCTTGAATGACGATTTCGGAAAATAATGAACGCCCACGACGTAGCTGCGCAAGGTGGCGGTGTGCTTTGCGGCGTCCTTCAGAATTAGGCTGGCTTTCAACAGACTCATCAGCTTGCCATGGCCAGGAGTGGGCAACCGTACGGTGACAGTTGCATTGCCGTCACGAGGCAAATCAAGCCTCAGAGCAGCGGCGGCATCGGCCGACAAAGGCTGCGAAAGAAAAGGCTTCTCGCCGTTTGAATAAATCTCAAGCTCGTCCGCCCAGGCGAAGTTCATAACCACCAGGGGCAGGAAGAAGAGGAAGAATTGAGCTTTTTTCACCAAGTTCATAGTGCGTACAAGTTAGCACCACCCTTACATTTTCTCGCCTGCAAAACATTCCCAACGCTTGCCAGGAACAGCGCAGTAGCGTCAATAGCGTGTTCAAGCGACCCGAACTGAGGTATGGTTACTGCGTATGTTCGACACGTTTAAAAAAGCCTGGGTAATATTGCGTACGCGTCCCGCGAGCTTCCTGGGCTATTTCGGCCAATACTTTCGCTTTGCCAGAACACGTATGTTCCGTTTTCTGACGTACTCGCAGGCCAGTGGCGTGACGTTTGGCGAAAACGTCCGAATTCAAAGTCTGACCGCCATGAGCGCCGAACGTCCGGGCGCAAGCATCACTGTGGGCAACGACTCCGTTATCTATGAAAAGGCTCAAATAGGCGCCTACGGCACCGGCACCATCACCATCGGCGAAGCGACGATGCTCGGCGATGTCCGAATCTATGCGCGCAGCTCAATCACTCTGGGCAACCGGGTTATTACGAGCTGGAATGTTTTCATCCAGGATTTCGATCCGCATCCGGTCGACCCGGAAACTCGCGGAGAGCAGATTCGCTACCTGACCTCAAAATTCCGTCCGAGCTATCGCACTCCGCAAGGGCCGGAAACTTTCAAATTTGATTTTCCAGTCGCGCCGATCACCATTGGCGATGACGTTTGGCTGGGCGCCAACACCACGATCCTAAAAGGTGCTCACATCGGCAACGGCTGCGTGGTGGCCACGGGTTGCGTAGTTTTAGCAGGCCACTATCCCGATCGCTCAATCATCGGCGGCGTACCCGGACGAGTTCTTTCTACGATTAAGTAAAAACAGCAGGGCGATCATCGCTTTTCTGCAGTAAATATCTTTTAATATCAGTTATTTATATACTGGACAAAATTACACAACTTAATTTGATGACATCTTTTGACGCGCCTGGTATAAGTCAACCCGAAAAGGATAACGCACAGCAATGCAAACGAACCAGAATCGATCCATTCTTGTCACCGGTGGTGCAGGATTTGTTGGAACACACCTGAGCCGCAAGCTCATCGGCCTCGGCTATTCCGTACGCGTGTTGGATCTTCGCAAACCAACAACGGTAGTCGATGGTGTCGAATACATTCAAGGTGACGTGCGCGATCAAAAGCTGCTGCATGAGCTCGTGGCCGGCGTCTCGACGGTTTACCATCTGGCCGCGACGGTAAGCGTTCCGCTTTGCCAGAAAGATCCGCTCGAAAGTTATTCCAACAATTTTACGGCCACCATTGCCGTTCTCGAATCCATTCGCAAACATTCCGAGGGGCGCCCCACGCCCATTCGCCTGGTGTTCGCAAGCACTGCTGCGCTTTACGGCAGCCAGGGCGACGATGGCCGCGCGCTTACCGAAAACGATACTGCCGCTGAGTTCTTTTCGTTCTACGCCGCCCAAAAACACGCCAGTGAAAAAGCCATTGAACTCTACAAGAGCACGTTTGGAATTCCATCGGTGGTTTACCGTTTTTTCAACATCTTTGGCCCGGGCCAGGACCCAACCTCGCCTTACTCCGGCGTCATCACGATCTTCGCCAAGTTCGCGCGCGAGGATTTACCCTTGCCGCTCAATGCCGGCGGCATTCAGACGCGCGACTTTATCTCGGTCTACGACATCGCCAATGCCTGCGCGGCAGCGCTGAGCCTGCCAAACACGAGCTGGGACGCAAAGCCCATCAATCTGGGCACCGGAAAATCGATCACCGTGCGCCAGCTCGCCGAAATGATCTGCGAAATAGCGGGCGGCAAATCAACGCTAATCAATGCGCCGGCTCGCGAAGGTGATGTGATCCATTCGCTGGCGAACATTCAACGGGCGCGCGACGTCATCAATTTCAATCCTGAACACGATCTCAAAACCGGCCTGACTCAATTAGTGAAAGTGTAATAAAATGAATAAGATGTTTTTGTTCACCATCAACCTGGTACTCGCAACCGCCCTGGCACTGCCCGCGCAGGCCAACAGCCCCGAGCTGAACGGAGCCGTCAGCAGCAAAACCATTGTGGTCACGCCGCTGAATCTCGATGGCTTTCTTTTTAACAAGAACACCGATCTGGCGCGCTCGATGAACCAGGTTCTTCGCGCCAAGGATCAGGTAAATGCCGCCCGCGCCGAGCTGATTCCCTCGCTGAATCTTAACTTCATCGCGGCAATCTCGAACACTCCCGCGTTTCTGATCAACTTCGCCAGCTGCCTCGTACCGTTCCTGTTTCCTGCAAAATGGTATGCACTAAGCGCCGCCGAAAAATCTTATGCCGCAGACGTAACGGGCCTGGAAATCACGCGCCTGAACATCTACTCCGTGGCCTACTCCCTGCTTGTGCGCGTCAAGGGCGACGAACAGGTTCTGGACATTGTCACCCAAACCATGGCGAGCGTGGACGAATACGTAAACGGCCTGGATGTTCAGTCAAAAATCGGTCTGATGCCACACGCGGAAGTCTTGAAAGGCATCATCGAACGTGGCCGGCTTTCGAGTGACATGATTAAGATTGGCGAGGCCATTGCCGACGAACATGCCGCTCTTCGCAAGATGCTCGGCTTCGGCATTGATCAGAAATTCCAGATCAACGTCGCCGAAGAAACTCCGTCGCGCTATGAAGATCTTCCGGCCAACAGCCCCTTGTTGGAAAAAATGCTTAACCGCGCCCCTGAACGCACCCAGCTTGAATTTTTGCACGAGTCAGCCGAAGCCGGCGTCGGTACCGCACGCTGGGCCTTTCTGGGCGGCTGTTCGGGTAACTCCGCTTCGGTGGGCGTAGGCTCTGGCGCGGCAGCAAGCGTCTTTAGCATCTCCACCGGCGCGAGCCTGAACCTTGGCTACGGCTACTTCCCGGCGCTAAGCCTTTCAAAACGCAGCGTCAAGGACGTCGAAATTCGCCAGCACGAGCTGGGCCTTGAGCTGGCTCGCTCACTGGAATCGGTCATTGCCGACATCTCGGGTGAAAAGGCCCGGATGGCCATTGGCGAAACCAGCGTGGCGGCCTCCGAGCTGCTGCTGCAGGAACAGAACTACCTGCTCGACCTCGGCAAGATC
>JBBRLF010000123.1:0-12829 GCA_038231515.1 candidate division WWE3 bacterium | reverse complement strand
CGCGCGGTGAGCTTGCGGCTAAAATTCCGCCGGGCGTCCTGGAGCTGATGCAAATTCCGGGGCTGGGCCCGAAAAAAGCGCTGCTCGTGCAAAAAGAGCTGGGCATCAGTTCGGTGGGAGAGCTCGAATACGCCTGTCGCGAAAACCGGCTCGTCACCCTCAAGGGTTTTGGTCCCGCTATTCAGGAAAAAATTCTAAAGGCGATTGTCCAGATCAACTCCAACGTGGGCAAGTACCGGCTCGACGAGGCGGTGGCCAAGTCCGAGACGCTTGAGGCGGCGCTGCGCAAGCATCTGGGAAAAACCGCCGAAATCACCCGCGTGGGCGCGATTGGCCGCCATGCCGAAATCGTGGAGTCCATCGAAGTCTACTTCTCGGGCACGCTCGATCAGATTTCGGCGGCAGTGGGGTCGCTGCAATGGCAAAACGGTCTCGAAGAACGCCGGGCCAGCCCCTTTCAAACCGAAGTTGCGGGCCTGACCGGAAATCTGAGCGACGGCACTCGGGTGACGTTGTGGGTGAGTGAAGAGCGTCCCGACAAGCGCACGCTGCTGTGGCTTTGCGCTGACGATGCCATTCGTGACGAGTTCGCGGGCGCGCCTGCCGAGTTCGAGGGGTTTGAGGCTTCGTGGCTCGAAACGGAGTGGTTCGATGCCAAGCGCAAACCCGCCGACGACGCTTATCGCCGCGCGCGCGATGGCGGCGTGAAAGGCGTTTTTCACTGCCACACCGACTTCAGCGATGGCGCGGCCACGCTGGAGCAGATGGTGCGGGCGGCGGAAAAACGCGGCTATGAGTATATCGGCATCAGCGACCACAGCCAGTCCGCGTTTTATGCGCAGGGGCTCAAGCCCGAACGCATCCTGCAACAGCACCAGATGATTCAGGAGCTGCAGAAGAAAGTTAAGATCAAAATTTTTCACGGCATCGAAAGCGATATCCTGCAAGATGGTGCGCTCGACTACGAGGTTGAGATCCTCGCGGCTTTTGATTTCATCGTCGGCTCGATTCACAGCCGCTTCAAAATGGATGAGCCGTCGATGACCTCGCGTATCGTGCGCGCGCTGGACAATCCGCACATCACCATGTGGGGACACCCAACCGGCCGCCTGCTGCTGGGCCGGCAAGGCTATGAGCTGAACTGGGACGAGGTGCTCGAAGCCGCCGTGGCCAATAACGTTGCCATCGAGTTCAACGCCAATCCGCATCGGCTCGATGTGGACTGGCGGCTGGGCGCGCAGCTCGAAACCCACAAGGCCCGGGTTTGCATCAATCCCGACGCCCACAGTGTCGATGGGCTTGACGACACGGAGTATGGCGAATACATGGCCGAGAAGGCGATGATTCCGCGAGGGCAGATTCTTAATCTCATGCCCGTGGACCAGATGGAGAAGTATCTTTGGGAAAGAAAACAACGTCTGCGGCATTGAAGCCCCGGACCGCAAAAAAAGAAACGCTGCCTGAAAAGCAGGCACGGGCCAGTGAAGTGACTCGTCGGCTGCGCGAGACCTACGGGCCGCAGAAATGTTTTCTCAACCACCGCAATCCCTTCGAGCTGCTGATGGCCACGATCCTGTCGGCGCAGTGTACTGATGCGCGCGTGAATATGGTGACGCCCGCGCTTTTTGCGCGCTTTCCGGACTCACGGGCGATGGGCAACGCCCGGCTTACCGAGGTCGAGAAGCTGATCCAGAGTACGGGCTTTTACAAGAACAAGGCAAAGTCACTCGTGGGTTGTTCGCAGGCCCTGGTCGAAAACCACGGCGGCGAGGTGCCCTCGACGCTTGACGCGCTGACCGCGCTTCGTGGCGTCGGACGCAAAACTGCAAACGTGATTCTGGGCAACGCCTTTAATACGCCGGGTTTTGTCGTCGACACGCACATTGGCAGGCTTTCGCGCCGGCTGGGCTTTACCAGGCATCTGGATCCGGTGAAGGTCGAACACGAGATGATGGAAATCGTGCCGCGTGAGGACTGGACTGAGTTTGGGCATCTGCTTATCTCGCACGGGCGGGCGCGCTGCATATCACGCAGGCCGGACTGCCTTCGGTGTGAACTGGCGGATGTTTGTCCGCGGGTTGGGGTTACGGTGAGTACCGAGCGGCCTTCTAAAGTGGCGGCGGTGGTGGCGGGTAAGACTTTGCGGGAGAGGTAGACCGCTGGTTTTCGGTACCGGAATTCCCCAACCCTAGGAAATATTTTCCCCCATCTTCGTCCCACCCTTGCCCCAATCCCAGCCCTGCCTGACCATATAAGGATAATGCCCTTGCTCCGCGCTCAGACGAGCGCGCTCATCCTATTTTCCCTTTTGCTTTGCAGTACCTTGGCCGCGTGTCGCCACCGCCCGCTTTCGCGTTCGCTTGAAACCGCGAGCTACTATTTCGACAACACCCTGCCTTTTCAACCCAACCGCATCTGGCGGCTCAAAGTAAGCTGGGAACCCTATCTGCTCGATGCCAAGAAAGCGATCGTACTCAAGCAGTATAACTTCATCGTGCACGACGACAACGACCGGCGCCGGCTTGAGGCCACCATTACGGCTCACGGCGGTGACCAGCGTTACCTGCGTTGGCTTGAAACGGAGCTATTTCCGCTGGGCAACTGGGAAAAACGCGACGACGCTCGTGTCGCCCGCTATCAGAATCTCATCGTCGTGGTGCTCGGCACCAAGGCAATCAAGGAAGTTCCTCGCAAAGGTTACCTTTCGGTCAGCCCCGTGCAGTTTCCCGATCCTTTGCTGCGCGCGATTTTTGACGGCTGCCACGAGCTGAACTGGGACGTGATTTCAAAAGACGAAAGCGTGGGCTTTGAGGTGGTGCTCGAAAGTCGGGACTCAAATCCGGGGGCTCGAAAGTGGAAGCTGCACGAGTATGATTCACCAGCCTTCTGGTGGCGGGCCTGGTCGGTGGGGCAGGGCCACAGCATTGCGTATCGAACGGCGGTGAAGTTCAAGACCAATGTGGCGCGCTGTCCGTTGCCCCCAAAACTTTACGACGAGTTCAAGCTACTCAAGCTTGGGCAGGAGATGGGGGTGGACTGGTGATTTTCGCCGCCACCGCGCTTCTGGCGTCAATTTTTTCGCTTGCTTCGGCTCATGCCGAGTTCGTGCTGGGCAAGAGTTTAACAAATTCTCCAGGCGTGACTCATGTCACGGATGAGCCCAGCGTCACGGTAACCATGGGCCTCAAGATGGCTCCTACCAATGAGCTGGGCGACAGCGTGAAGTGGTGGGATCGGCGCGAGGCCGGCTGGCGGCGCTGGATGTCGGCGCGCGAAAAATTTCCACGTGCCACCAGCAGCTCGATTGAAATTTATCTGTCCGCGCTGGCCGAGGGCTTCACCAAGGTAATTCCCTGGCTGCCGCTGCCGCGGTTTCATTTTTATGTCGCCGACACCCTGAACCCGTCGCTGTGGCCAGTGGGGGGCGGATTTTTTGTGATACACGCCGGGCTGCTCAGGCATCTGCGCGACGAGCGGCAGTTCGCGTTTCTGATCGCTCTCGAGCTGGCCCACGAGACGCTGGGGCACAATATGGTGCCGATTCGCGCGGGCGATATCAAGTGGGAGCCGGGCAGCTGGCGTGAAGGTGACTACGATGGCTGGCCCGTCGAGTTCTGGGCGTTTATGGTGGGACACGACCCGATTGACCGGGGCGGCTTCACCTACACGCTTCAGCAAGAAAGCGATGCGCTGGAGCTGGTTTACCGCTTCTTTGCCGCCAATGTGTGGGAGTACGACGGTATCAACAGACTACTTTCAGATCTGCTGCCCCAGCTTAACGTAATACCCGGCTCGAGCTCGCTGGCGCGGCTGCACACAAATCTGGCGCTGGCCATTCGGCTGCCGCATGATCGCCCCAAGTGTCCAATCACGCCGGTCGACTCGGTGGTGAACCGGGCCACCTACGCGCAGGCCGAAGTTGAAATTGAACGCAGTAGCGTGCAGCATTATCCATGGATGCTCGAGCTGGTGCCCTATCGCGAATTCGTCACGCAGCGGACCATCAATATCGCTCAGGTGCGCGAGCAGTACAACGAGCACTCCGACGTGCGTACCGAAAAAATTCTGACGGCCACCCGGCAGACGCGTAAAACCTCCCTGGCCAGCGAGCTCGACGAGTTCGTCGAACGCAACGACGAGCTGATCGCCCGCGACAAGCTGGTCACGGCCAAGCTGGCCCGAATCTACCTGCGCGGGTCGGTGCTGCTTTCGCACCACCGCTGGGCTGATGCCATCGCCAGCGCGCAGGAAGGGCTCAAAATTGACTCGTCAGCCGAACCGTTTCACTGGCAGCGGGCCCTGGCCCGCCAGCAGCTAAGTCAGTTCAATAAGTGTATCGCCGAAATGCCGCTGGAGTGGCGCTACTTCGATCATCGTCGCGAGCTGCTGATCGTTCAGTGCTCGTTTCTCGAGGGGCGTTATACGGATGCCGCCAAGCTTGCGCTCGAGTACCGGCGCCGTTTTCCATTCGATATTGAAGGCGCCTTTTGGGAAACCCTCGTCGAAATTCGCCTGAACCGGTCGCTGGCCAAGCACATCGAAGAGATTGAAACTTTCTGGGGCGACCGCCCGATGGTGCGCGCACTCAAGATTTTTTATTACGGTTATCTGGGCAAGCAGTCCGAAGCCGAGGCGGCCATCACGCTCAATACCGATATTACTTATCTTCCTCAAGAATGGGGGATGCTCGAGTTTGCACAGGCATGGCTACGCGATACTTTTAACCCCATTGCGGGTGATGATCGGGCGGATAAGCTGCGGCAGCTGGCAGAGCTGCAGTGGCCGCTTTCGCGGTTGGTGAAATATAATCTGCCGCGGGATACGATCCAGAACCGGTAAACCGCTCTTAATCTTAGAGATTGCCGGGATAAGAGCCGGAATACATCTTAAGCGTAATCGAGTCCCGGTCTTCAATCTCACGCGCCTTGGCGATAATGCGAAACTGCGCCGACATCTGCTCGCGTCCGAGTACGGCTTTGAGTGCTTCGGTCTGCTGGTCGAACTCATATTTTTCAGCGTGCTGCATATTATCGACAAACTTCTTGATCATCGCCTCACCGCGCCCGCTAAGCGCAATGGCCATGACCCTCATCTCAGACTTCATTGCCTGGCAAATCTCCGCAATCATGTTGTCGCTGGCCGTCAGAAAGTCTTCAAAATAAAACAGACTCTTTTCAGCATTCTGCGCCAGCTCCTTGTCTTCGGCCTTCAGCGCGTCCAGAATTTTTTGACGACGATCGGCGGGTGTCGTCTCAAGCGAGTTGACCAGCTTGCGAAAGGCTCCGGGCTTTTTATGGCGAGCGGTGATGGACATACTGAAATTCTAAACTTTGTCTTGACGATGGACAATCAGATTGAGTTATACGAATGGAATCTCTATGTTTAAAGGACGAGCACGGGCTGACGCAGCGAAGCAATTTTTAGAACGCCGGGGGGTACATCCCGGGCAGATTCGTGAGTTTTGCGGAATTCCAGTCTCCTCGCTTGCGCTAGGCACCTACCTGGGCGAGATGAACGAGGTGGTAGACGTAAAGGTTGCGCTGGCCTGCGTGCTGGCCACTGACAACGGCTGTAATTTTTTTGATTCGGCCATCAATTACCGGGCTCAACGTGGGGAACGTTCGATTGGCGAGGCGCTACGGCGGCTGACGCTTTCGGGCAAAATGACCCGCGAAGAAGTTTTTATCTCAACCAAGGGTGGCTTTGTCCCTTTTGACGGACGTCCGGTGAGTGACGTTACGAAACTTTTCGAAGAGCAGTATGTGAGCCGCGGAATCGCAAAGCCCGGCGATCTGCTGGGCGGCTGCCATTGCATGGAGCCCAGCTATCTGAGCGATCAGATCGATAAAAGCCGCAAAAACCTGAATGTTGAAACCATCGATCTTTATTACATTCACAATCCCGAAACGCAGCTCGAAGAGCTGCCGGACCGTATCTTTTACGACAAGCTGGTCACAGCCTTCGGGGCATTGGAAAAGGCCGTAAGCGAAGGTCGAATTGCGGCCTATGGCATCGCGACCTGGAATGGCCTGCGCGAAGAGGCGACCTCGCAGACTTCACTGCAGCTCGAAAAATGCATTTTGGCTGCCGAAAAGGCCGCCGACCTCGTAGGTCACCGTACGCACAGCTTCAAGGCGATTCAACTGCCGCTGAATCTGGCCATGCCCGAAGCTGCGATGCTCAAGACCCAGAAGTTTGGCCAGAACATGATGTCGGCCATCGACGCGGCGGCCGGATTCGATCTTAACGTCGCGGTGAGTGTGCCACTGTTTCAGGCACGGCTTTGTCACAACCTGCCGGACTTCATTCTTGAAAAATTTCCGAAAGAGCTTTCACAGGCTCACTGCGCGCTTAGCTTTGCCACCGGATTTCCGGGCGTTGACGCCGCGATGGTCGGCATGAAGGCCGCCGAACACGTCACGCATAATATGGAGCTGCTCAAGCGGCCGCCGCTGACCGAAAATCAGCTGCGCGAAGTCGTAAAGTCGATGGTCGACTAGGTCGGCCCGGCAGAAAGCGCGAGCTTCGCGCTCAGGCCGCCATTTTCCGCTCGAGGTTTTCCACCTCGGGCAGACGGTGAACGTTGTCCGCGCCGCTCAGCTGCGCGGTTTTTGGCGCTGCCGCGAAGCTCGGAACCGGTGTTAGCGCGACAAGCACCGCGATAGCGAGCAAGTCGTATGGCAGCCATTCCGCGCTCGCCGCGGGCGAATGCACGCTAAACCAGCTCAGCGTGGCGTCGGCCAGCATGCGCTGGGCGCCCAGGGCCATCAGCAGCGCCAGCGCGAACTCTTGCAGAGTCAGCATATTGGCCGTGAGATAAATTTTCAGATGATTGAAATTGGGCATGGTGGTCCCTCGAATTGGCTTTATTTTATGCCGGCGTCGGGCGCCGCGCGAGGGGTTTGATTAGCCGTGGAATTTCAAGGCTTCAGGCCAAGCTTTTCGAGCAGCAATCCGTGAACGCGCGCGCCCGTTGCGAGTGAACGCTCCCAGTCCAGCGACGGCGCGGTTGGCCCCTGGGCCAGGGTGGTCATGATAAGCTGGCCTGCCTGCGCGTGGGTCAGGGGCTTTCCGGCGTAAGTGGTGGCGGACAGAAGAAAAAGAAAAAACCACATCAGCGTTACCTCGCTGCTTTCAGCTTCAGAATTTGATCCAACAGGAGATAAACCTGCTCGGGCGTTTCGACTTGAGGCATATGCCCGGCCTCGGCAATGGGATAATAGCTGGCATTGGGCGCCGTTTTGGCAATGAACTTTCCCATGGCTTTCGGAAAAAGGGTATCGCGCTCGCCCCAGACCACGCTGATGGGAGTTTGCAGCGAAGGCAGAATTTCGTTCAGGAAGTGTTCGCGTTCGATGGAGTCCAGAATTGTTCTTACGACCGGGTGGCGAGTGAACTGGTAGAAGCCGAAAAATGAAAAGGGATAGAAATAGAGCGGAATTTTCGCCCAGAGATGGCGCATCATGTGGACGTAGTCGGCGTACGAGTTGATGTCATATAAAGCGCGCACGCGCTTAAGCTCGTTCTCGCTGGTAAACACGCCGGCCGGATTCAGGGCAACGATGTGGCCGATTTTCTTCGGATGCTTCTTGGCCATGCGCATCGCCATCCAGCCGCCCATGCTGTTGCCCACCAGCACGTCGATGTGCTTGGCAATGTGTTTCAAGAAATACTCGGCCACCGCCTCCTGGTCGCTAAAGCGCAGAATGGCGCCCGTGGGCGGATGTGGACTTTTACCCGTGTAGCCCGGAAAGTCGACGCCCAGCACGCGGTAGTGGCGCCCGAAGCGCAGCAGGAATCGCGTCCAGGAAAAGATATTGTCGCCGAAACCCGGAAAGACGACGAAGACCGGGCCATCGGCCTTGCCGCCCTCGACGTAATAGACGGGTGAGGCGCGATACTCAAAAGACTTGAGCTCAAAGCCGCCACGGCGCAGAGCAGTCTGGGCAATAGTATTAAACCACTGGGGCATCGCTGAAGCCGAGCTCCGAAAAACTTTTAATCACATGCAGGTGGCGGCCCTTGAGGTCCAGCTTTTTGGCGTAGTGCGAGTTGAAATGAATGTGGACCGCCTTGGGAAAGCGGTCGGCAAACAGCTGCACGTTGGCCGGCTCATTGTCCAGGGTGATGATGACCTCGCCTTGAGTCGAAATATTTTCGATGGATTGCTTTTTGAACAGCAGATCATCGAGCCCATAGGCGGGCTTCAGGCAGATCGCGATATTTTGCCCGGTGTGCGGAAAGCCGTGCTTTTCGAGGGAGTTGATCGTGCCCTGGCTCATATTTGGAACGTCGCGGCCCGAGAGATAAACGATCTGCGTGCCCTTGGCGCGCAGGTGATTCACGCAGGCCAGTGCGCCGGGATAAGGCACGTCATAGGCCAGCAGCTCGTCGATAAAAAAATGTTTGTACCAGAATGTTTCCGCGGCATGCAGAAAATGCGCGGAATGCTCGGAGTAGCGGTCGATGCCCACATTGTTGAGGGTGGCGTCGAGGCTATACAGGTAATCTTGATGCCGCAGCTTGGCGATTTTTGCGAGCTGCTCGGGAAACCGCGTCCGAATCTCGGGCTGCTGGGCAAAGCGCCGCATGATTTCCATCGAGCGGTAAACGACGTCAAAAACCGTTCCATCCAGATCGAAAATGGCGACGGGCTTTTCAACGCTGGCGAGCAGGTCATCGAGTTTTTTTCGAATGGGCATAGTCAGAAATTTAGCTGCAGAAACTGCTTTTGTATATACTTTCGATATGGCGCGCGCAAAGACTCCCATTACCCTGATTACGGGCTACCTCGGTGCCGGCAAAACGACGTTGATGAACCGCCTGCTGGAGCGCGCCGCGGGCGCCAGAATAGCCGTGATCGTCAACGAGTTTGGCGCCGTGGGCATTGATGGCGAGCTGCTCTCGGAAGCCGCCGGCCGCGAGCGGGTCGTGGAGCTCGCCAATGGCTGCATCTGCTGCGTGGTTACCGGTGAGTTTCGCAAGACGCTCGATGAGTTGGCCGCGGATAACTTTGACCACATTCTGGTCGAAACCAGCGGCGCTGCGGATCCCACGGCAGTGATTCGCATGTTTTGGGGCGCCCCCGAGCTTACTGCCCGCTATCGTCTCGATGGCGTGGTCTGCGTTGTCGATGGCGAAAATTTTTCGGAAACCTGCGCACGGGATCCGATTGCGATTTTACAGGCGGCGGTTGCCGACGTTACTTTGATTTCCAAGGTGGATTCGCGCAGTGCCGCGCAGCGGACCCTGCTGCGCCAGACCCTTGGCGAGCTCAATCCGACCGCGTCCTGTTTTGAGTGCGAGCTGCGCACAGGGGCTGGGCTCGAGCAGGTCAATCTGCTGGCACTCGACGCCTATCGCAAACCACAGCCGGGATTGTGGCGTCTGGAGCCGGCCGAGCAGTCCAGTCGCTCGCACGGTTCGCTGACCTCAGTTGCGGCTTCCTGGGACGGAGCCGTCTCAGCTCAAAGTATTCAGACTTTTTTTCGCGCCCTGGTGGCCGATTCCCGCGTGGTGCGCACCAAGGCGTTGCTGCACGTGACGGGCGAAAGCCGCCCCTGGCTGATTCAAGGCGTACAGTCGTGGATGGAGCGATCCAATGCGCCGAAGTCTTATGCCGGTCCCAACCGACTCGTGGTGCTGGGGCATACGCTTGACGTGCAGTCGCTCAATGCCGCAATCGATCAGCTGCGCGCGTCAGGCGCCTAGCGCCTTTTCGATCCGGATTCCGCTGCTAGATTGGGAGCATGAGCACTGGGAGCAGACCAATCAACCGAATTCTGGTGGCTGATGATTTGGCGCGGGCCGACAAGTATCGTCCCACGGCCGCGCTGCTGCTGGCGGCAGATACCGCAGCTGCCTTGAATGCCGAGCTGCACCTGATTCACGCTTATAATATTCCAGAGTTCCCGGTGCCCAGCGAGGCGATGAGTCTGGTGGAGATTCCATATTTGGACGAGATGGCCCAGGCGCTCGAGGCCGAGGCCACCATTGTTCGCGCCGAACATCCGGGACTGAAAATCCACACCTCGGTCGAGAAAGGGCCATCGGTTGACGTGATTTTGCGAGCGCTTACGCAGCAAGATTGCATGCTGGTCGTAATCGGCACTCATGCCAGACGCGGCTTGAAACGAGCCGTGCTGGGTAGCGTGGCCGAAGAGGTGATTCGACGCTCGCTGGTGCCGGCGCTGAGTATTAGTCCGCACGTCGAGCTGCTACCGCGCTATCGCCCCCGCAAGATCCTGGTGCCCCTGGATCTATCCGAGCCTTCGCCGCAGATCACGAAGGTGGCCCTCGAGATGGCGCGCGCGTTTGACGCCGAGGTGGAGCTGCTCACCATTATCGAAGAATGGATCTATCCCGTCGTTCAAAGTGCGTCGCTGCTGGCGGGTGGTTTCGTGATGCCGCTCGAGCGCGAGGTTGAGGAGCTGGCCAATACGCGCGATCAGCAGCTGCGCGAGGTATTGAAGCCGATGATCGCGGCCGGAGTGCGGGCCAATATGCGACTCATTGAGCGCGCACCGGCCGTTGGTGGCGCAATTGTGCGCGAGGCCAGTCAGTGCCGCGCAGACCTTATCATTCTGGGGCATCAGCACGTATCACGACTCAAATATGCGTTACTGGGAAGTGTCAGCCGCTATGTTATTCGCGAGGCGCATTGTCCGGTTTTGGCGGTTCCGCCCCTGTCGGCCTGATTTGAAGAACCGCACCCAGATTGGCTCTGCATAAAGAGACATGTTTATGCATGACGCACCGAGTCTTGTCATGCCGCGTCGTGCCCGTTAGCACCTCCCACTACTTGGGGGTAACTGGAATGAAGCAATTGGTAATCGGGGTTATGATGGGGTTCATGGGTATGGCTTCCGCCTACGCGGTTCCAACTCGTGATGAAGTTTATCGCAGCGACCGTTTGAACACGGTTATCTATAAAGACAGTCAGGACCCGAACGTATTCTGGTATCTGCCGCCGGTTCGTCTTTATGAAGCAGAGGGAAAAGTTGTGAACTACCGCCGCGTGAAGGGCGATAAGGTTAACTACTATTTCTACGTTCAAGCCTATATGAACGACGAGCTCATTGATCTGCTCGCCGGCGAAATTCCCGGTCTCCAGAACAAGACACAGCTCAAGCCCGTCATCGCCCGCCAGTTTGGCATTCAGGTGAAGCAGTTTGGCGCTGCCGCAATGGGCGAAAAGATCACCGACTTTCATTATCTCAATCAGCCGCAGCTCATCAGCTTTTCGCTCGATGCCTCGGCCGCCGATGACTTCGATTTCTTCGTGGCCAACAAGCCGGGCATTCAGGCCAATGTGCTGTTCGACTATGAGTCGGAGCGCATGGATAAATATCTCAACATCGAACTCACTTACAAAGAAGTGTACGACGCGCTCAATATCGGAGCCACCGGCAAGTACAAGTTCACCAAAGCCGAAATCGCGATTTCAATCACCGATCTCGTCGCCAAAAAATATCTGAATGTGAAAAGCAAAGGCGACATCGCGATTCCGGATATCGTCAACAAGGCCATTGAGGAGTGCTTCACGCCTTACAAGAAGACCAATCCCACCGTCGATCAGAAGAAAACTTACAAAGACTGGGACAACTGGTTTGCCACCGAAGTTCCTCAGACTCCGGAAGTGCTCGACGCGTTGAGCAAGCAGGCCCTTACCCAGGAGCTTCTGTCCGGCGGCGCCTGGGATCCTACCGGAGACGATGCTCCTTGGGGCACGAATCCGCCAAAGGGTAGCAGTGGCGCAAGTGGCACTAGCGGCAGCAGTGGCAGCAGCGGCTCACGCGGCAGCGACAGTGGCTGGCCAGGCAACGGTAATGGCAATGGTAATGGTAACAACAGTGCCGACAATGGCGATTTGTCGCTTCAGTTCACCTTCAAGAAAGAGCTCTCGAACGTGGATAAGGCGTTTTACTATAACCAGACCCACTTCGTTGACGCCAGCGAGGTTGCGGCTATTCCCGTGTACCTCTCAACCGCGCCTGCGGCAGTGAAGTCGAAGATGAAGGTTACTCCGCTCGCGAAGCGTACCTTCATCGTGGAATCCACCAATGAGGCTAATAAGCCATTCTCGAGTGGCATTACAGTTGGTGAAGACGAGCAGTACATCATCAATGCTGTCTTCGCTTTCTCGGCCCGCAGCGCCTATGACACCACGTTGAACTGGTATCGTTGGTCAGGCAAGACCTGGCCTTCGGTTGACGACGAGCTTTATTATCGCGTCGGTACCGGCCAGTGGAACAAGGTAAACGGTCGCACGATCATCAAAACTGAGGGAATCTATCGCGGGGCGCTTGAGTTTTATCTCGATCGCAAGCACATCTGGGAAAAAATCCCGGCTGACTACAAAAACGCGAAGCTGCTGGGATTCGTTCCGGCCATCTTCACCTACCGCTATACGTATCCACAGTTCAATGTCGTGGTTACCGGCCGTAAGGTTGAAGTTAATCCTTAGTAGTTCTTCGGTTCCAGTCCCGGCAGTCGGGGCTGGAACCATTTTTTTCTGATTATGGTTTGGTGGTCTTCGTGATCACCGGGCTAGAGGCCGCATAGCCGCTGGCATCCACCGACACTGCTTGAAAATAGTAGGTCGTGTTCGGCTGCAGGCCGCTTATCGTGAAGCTGTGATTCGTGACCGTGGCTGGATTGAGCGCACTGGTGTTCTCCAGCTGTGGCGTAAGGCCCCACAGTATTTGACTTGAAGACGGCGTATTCACCGTGAACAACACGAGGAAGGCGTCGTAGCAGTCTGTTGCCGAGTCGAAGCCGTTGACCGAGAATGGGACGGGCGTTGGCGTCGGCGTTGGCGTCGGCGTCG
>JBBRLF010000122.1:0-12914 GCA_038231515.1 candidate division WWE3 bacterium | reverse complement strand
CTGGAACTCGCTGGACTGCGGCGGCGAGGGCTTCTATCAGCACGCGCATCCGGGAACAGCCCGCGAGATTGGTCTGCGCTTTTTGCACGATCTGGTAAAAGACGAGCGAAAGCTGGATAAGATCGTGTGTCAGAGCTACTCCTGCATGCAGCATCTGCACGGTCTGACCGATGTAAAAGTAACCTATTGGTTGGATGAGCTGGTCGATGGCAACAAGTAACCAAGACCACCGCATCCTGATTCTGGTGAATCCCACGGCGGGCAATGGGCGCGGCGAAGCGTTGCTGGGCGGCGCCTGTCGGGCCGAAGGCGCCGTGATGCAGCTTGCTGAGCGCTGTGGAGCCGGCAATCCGAGTGACTGGCCGGTGGTGCGCACCACCCGCGACGGGACCTGGAAGATCGAGGTCGAGGCCTTGCTCAGGACGCGCGGCCTGCGTACGGTCATGGTGATTGGTGGCGATGGCACGCTGATGGAGGCGGCAGCGTTGCTCTACTCGTTACGCGCGCTGGGCGGCCTTTCGATGATTCCGATTCCTGGCGGACGTGGCAACGATTTTTCGCGTGCGTTTTATGGTTACTCGCTGGAGCAAGGCGAGTTTTGGGATTGGGCGGCCAACACCATCGAGCGCGAAGGCCGCAGCTGGCAGAAGGCAGCCCTCGATCTGGCCAGTGCCAACGGCAAGCTGTTCATTAATATGGCCAGCATCGGTTATGGCGGCCGAGTGGTCGAAAATGCGCAGAATCGAAAGATGTTCTGGTCGAAAACCTCGCTCGTCTATCAGGTCGAAGGCGTGCTGGCGATGGCGGGCGGCGGCAGCAGCTCGTGTGAGGTGAAGGTAGATGGTAAATCCGTTTATCGCGGGCCGTTCTTCGGCGCGTTTGTTGGAAATGGCCAGGCCAATGGCAGCGGGCTTTTTTGGACCACGAGCGCGCGCTTTGACGACGGCAAGATCGATGGAATTGTATTTCCGAAGCCGGGCATGCTCGACATGATTCGCTCGATGAACGCGATAAAGGCAAAAGAAGATCCGCCGATGGCTCATACCGACTTTCAGGGTGCCGAGATCGTATTTCATTTTGACAGGCCCGCTGCCCTGGAACTCGACGGGGATTACATGGGTAATGCGTTGAGTCATGAACTAAAGTGCCTACCTAAAGCCTTAAATACCTGGGTGCTTAAAAAGTAAGCACTCAAGTGTCGATAAGTTTTACGAAGACTGTTGATTGTTTTGGCAGTGGACTTATAATTTTAGGACTAGGAGAGCGCCAGATGATCAATTGGGAAGAGCTGAAACACATTCATGTCATCAAGAAGCTGGAAGAGATTCTCAGCAATTGGTTCGATACCGAGATTTTTTTCATCGACGAAAAGGGCCAGTTCAAGAACTGGGAGCCGGGCGACAAACATGAATTCAAGAGTTCGCTGGCCTCTATTCTTGCGAACAAGGAAGCCGGCCAAAGGCTGCTAATCGACCTGGCGCACCGAGGGACGGAGAAGATTTCGCGCTCGGATAAAACCAGCCTCATCTTGGAAGGCGTGTTGGGCCCGGATCGCGGCCTGGTTTCAAAAATTACCGTGGAAGGCGAATTCCTCGGCAGCGTGATTGCTTATCCGATGCTGGCTGCCGACTTGATGAGCGCCGACAAGACCAAGGCCAAGGAAGCCGCCAAGCTGGCCGAGCTGGATCTGGGCGACGTCGAAAAGGCCCTGGGCAAGATGAAGGCCTTCGCGGGGGGCGACCTGGATTACTTCAGGCAGCTCGTCGACCTGGTTGCACAGGAAATCGTAACCTTTCATACCGAGATCTCGCGGCGCGAAGAGCGCATCAATGCCCTCAATAACGAGCTGGGCACGCGCTATCGTTATGAAAACATGATTGGTAAGTCCAAGCCGATGCAGGACATGTATCTGCTGCTGGATAAAATCAGACAGAGCGAAAGCACCGTCATGATTCAGGGCGAGAACGGAACTGGTAAAGAGCTGATCGCGCGCGCGATTCATTACAACAGTCCTCGTAAAGACGGCGCGTTCGTGACGGTGAACTGCTCGGCCTTCAATGAAAACCTGCTCGACTCCGAACTTTTCGGTCACGTCAAAGGTGCCTTTACCGGCGCGGTGAAAGACAAGCAGGGCCTGTTCGAAGCGGCTGACAAGGGCACGCTGTTCCTCGATGAAATCGGCGATATGTCGCCCAGCATGCAGGTAAAGCTGTTGCGCGTCCTGCAAGAGGGTACGCTGACTCCGGTTGGCGGCACCGAGCCTCGCAAGGTGGATGTGCGGGTGCTGGCGGCAACCAATAAAGACTTGAAAGAGATGACCGAGACGGGCGAGTTTCGCGAAGATTTGTACTATCGAATCAACGTCATCAACCTGACTGTTCCGCCGCTGCGCGAGCGTAAAGAAGATATTCCGCTTCTGGTGGAGTTTTTCCTGGGTCGCGGCTGCAAAGAAAAGAACATTCCCGTCAAGCAGCTGGCCAAACGCGCCATTGAAAAGGTTTTCGACTATCCATGGCCGGGCAATATCCGCGAACTCGAAAACGAGATGGAGCGCCTGCTCGTTCTGGCCAACGAAGAGCTCAAGATCAGCGCCGATCTGCTTTCGCCGCGTATCAAGGAATGGGGCGAAAAGGCCAAGGTTCAGGGCGTGCGCATTCAGGGCAAGCTCAAGGATGCTTTAGAGGAGCTTGAGAAGACCATGATTCGCGAAGGGCTCAAGCGTACGAACTGGAATAAGTCTCGTCTGGCCAAGGAGCTGGGTATCAGCCGCGCCGGCTTGATTATGAAGGTCGAGAAGTACGGGCTCGATAAGCGTAAGATTCTGAAGGCTGCCGCGGCTGCTGCTGCTGCTGGCCGGTCTGCCGACAACTGAGACGTTGAAAGTCAGCTGACCTTTTTGTTTCTCGGGGAACGGCCCTCATCAATGATGGGGGCATCCACGAACTTCTGCCATTTATTTTTCTGCGAAACGGCCAGCAGGCGCCAGGCGCCGTCATGCCATTCGTAGGTCCAGAATTCGCGGAATAGCCCGGTTTGATCCCGGGCTTTTTTGCCTGAGCTGTCGACAGTGACGTCGTCGACGTAGGCGTCGATGCAGACCGTGAAGCAGTCGCGCTCGTTGTCCTGATAGTTTTGTACGTCGATGATCGCCAGGTTTTTGATGTCGAAGTCCCCGAGTACGTTGCGCTCGCCTTTGGCGATCATCATGTCGATCTGGCTTAGCCAGTCGGGAAAGAGCACGGGGTGCAGCAGCGTCTGCAGCAGATGGACATCCTGATTCGACCAGGCCGTCTGTAGCTGGACAAAAGATTTGCGGATCATGCCGCAAAGCAAAGCCTCATCCCAGACTCGTTCGGTCACGGCGATGCGTTGCAGGGTCTGAGAGACGCGCTGCTGCTTTTTTGAAATGCGGTATTTTTGAAGCCAGCCCAAGCCGAATACGAATATGAAGGCGAATCCGTAAACCAACCAGTCGATCCAGCGCATGGGACCGGTGGAACGATGGCCGAAAGAGCCGAAATGCCCACCGCCGCCGCCGCTACCTCCGCCCCCGCCACCACCGCGCGCCCAAGTGTCGGCAGCCAGTGCGAATAGCAAAAAGCCGGTCAGATAGGCCTGTTTTAGTTTCATAACCCCTACTTTTCGGAACTTCGGGGGGCTGTCTTTAGACAAGCTAGGTGCTGGACAATTTCACTGTCTTGTTCCAGTCTTGGGCCACTATGACTCAACAGAATCCCTACGAAAGACTGGCAGCCAAAGACAAAGAAGCACTCGAAGGCGGAGGCTTGGACCGTCTGAAGAAGCAGCGCGAGAACGGCAGGCTTACGGCGCGCGACCGGGTGGAGCATCTATTGGATTCCGGCTCTTTCGTCGAGATCGATCGCTTTGTGACGCACCGCTGTGCCGACTTTGAGATGGAGAAAAAGAAATTTCCAGGCGACGGCGTGGTGACGGGTTTTGGTACGATCAATGGTCGTAAAGTTTATGTGTTTTCTCAGGACTTCACTGTTTTTGGCGGCAGCCTAAGCGGCGCTTTTGCTTCGAAGATTTGCAAGGTCATGGATCTGGCGGTGAAAGCCGGCTGCCCCGTGATTGGGTTGAATGACAGCGGCGGAGCGCGCATTCAGGAAGGCGTGGAATCGTTGGGTGGGTACGCCGAAATTTTTTGGCGTAACGTGCAGTCGAGCGGCGTCATCCCGCAAATTTCGGTGGTGCTGGGGCCCTGTGCTGGCGGCGCGGTGTATAGCCCCGCGATGACCGACTTCGTTTTCATGGCCGAGCAGACGAGCTATATGTTTGTGACCGGGCCTGATGTGATCAAGACGGTCACGCACGAAGAAGTCACGAAAGAGGCTCTGGGCGGTGCTCACACGCATGCCAGTAAATCTGGCGTCTGTCATTTCGCCTATCCCAACGAGATTGCCACGATCAATGGCGTGCGCGAGCTGATCTCGCTCATTCCCGGCAATAATCTGGATGGCGCACCGGAAATCGCTGCCACGGATGCCGTCGACCGCAAATGCGAGAAGATCAAGGGGCTGATTCCCGAAAACTCGCGTCGTCCCTACGACATGCGCGCCGTGATCGAAGATGTTGTCGACGGTGGAAAGTTCTTTGAGGTGCATCGCGAGTACGCGGGCAACATCGTGGTTGGCTTTTCGCGCATCGGCGGACAGAGCGTGGGTGTCGTGGGCAACCAGCCCGCGGTACTGGCGGGTTGTCTGGACATCGATGCTTCGACAAAAGCCGCTCGTTTCGTTCGCTTCTGTGACGCGTTTAATATTCCACTGGTCACCTTTGTTGATGTTCCTGGTTTTTTACCGGGCACGACGCAAGAGCTGGGCGGCATTATTCGTCATGGCGCAAAACTTCTATACGCCTACGCTGAAGCCACCGTGCCCAAGATTACGGTCATCACGCGCAAGGCCTACGGCGGCGCTTACGACGTCATGTCGAGCAAACATATCCGCGCCGATTTTAACTTCGCATATCCAGGTGCGGAGATCGCTGTCATGGGCGCCGAAGGGGCCGTGAACATTCTGTATAAGCGGGAAATTTCAACGGCCAAGAGCCCCGATGATGAACGCAAAAAGCGCATCGATGAATATCAGACCGTGTTTGCGAATCCGTACAAGGCGGCCGAATTGGGCTATATCGACGCGATTATTGAGCCACGGGAGACACGCGTGATGGTGGCGCGCGCGCTCCAGATGCTTAAGGGCAAGCGTGAAAAGGGGCCTGCGCGCAAACATGGAAATATTCCGCTTTAGGGCTTTCGCGTGAAGGAGTGGGCGGCGTTTATACTGGCCGCGGTTTTCTGGGGTACTTCGTATCTCTGGATCAAGATTGCGCTGGAAGAGATCGGGCCCTTTACCCTGGTGGCCATTCGTCTTTTTTTCGCAGTTTTGGGTCTGGTGGCGGTGCTGCTGGTTACCCGCGCCAAAATTCCCCGCTCACGCAAAACGCTGACTACGCTTTTTATCCAGTCGCTGCTGAGCCCTGCAATTCCTTTCATGCTCATCTCCTGGGGCGAGACGCGTGTTGATTCGAGTGTCGCTGCCGTTCTTAATGGTTCGGTGCCGCTTCTGACGATCTGGGCCGCACATCTTTTTTTGCCGGACGAGAAGATCACGGTTCCAAAATTTCTGGGGCTGCTTGGCGGCTGCGCGGGCGTACTGGTGCTTTTTGGTGGGGGCCTAAGCCGTGAGGGTATTCTTTCGGGCAACTGGCTGGGCCAGCTCGCCGTACTGCTGGCGTGCGTGCTTTACGCCTATTCAACGGTCCATTCGCGCAGCCGCCTGCGAAATCTTTCTCCGGTGGTTCAGGCCACCGTGGTTATGTTTTTTGCCGATGTCGTTTCATGGCTGGCAGTGCCTCTTGACGCGGGGCCGTTCATTTTTCCTCATCGGCCCATGACCTGGTTGGCGTTGGTTTGGATGGGGCTGTTTGGTACCTGTGCCGCCTTTCTGTTCTATTTTCATCTGCTCAATAAGTGGGGGGCGGCGCGCACGTCGCTGGTGAACTATCTGGTGCCTATGGTTGGCTTGCTGCTTGGCGTGGTATTTCGTGACGAAAAGGCGGATTGGCACCTGATCGTCGGCGCGCTGCTGATCCTGAGCGGCGTGGCCGTGGCGAATTACAAAGCCATGGTTTCAAAGGCCTTTAAGCGCGTACATAGCGCTTGAAAGACCGCGCGGGGCATGAAAAAACAATGGCTATGGCTATTCAAAAACTGCTCATCGCCAACCGCGGCGAAATCGCGATTCGGGTTGCACGCACTTGCAAGCGCATGGGAATCAAGACGGTCGGCATTTTTTCAGAGCTCGACCGCAAGAGTTTGCATCTCGATTACTGCGATGAGGTGTTCAGCCTGGGTGACGGCACATTGGGCGACACCTATCTGAATATTCCCAAGATCGCGGATATTATCGGGCGCTCCAGAGCGCAGGCCGTGCACCCCGGTTACGGATTTTTGTCTGAACGCGCGGCGTTTGCCGAAGCGGTTAAGGGAGCGGGCGCGATTTTTGTGGGTCCCAGCGCCGACAGCATTCGTTCGATGGGTGACAAGCTCGAAGCCAAACGTTTGATGAAGCTGATGGGCGTGCCCCTGCTGCCCGGTACCGAGGGTGGCGTAAAAGATTTTTCAGATGCCAAAACGGCGGCCGATCGCATTGGATATCCGGTATTGCTGAAAGCCTCGGCGGGTGGCGGCGGTAAAGGGATGCGCATCGTGCGCAAGTCCGACGAACTGCAAGCAGCCCTGGAGGGCGCGGCTCGTGAGGCGAAGAACTACTTTGGCGACGGCACGGTTTATATTGAAAAATATCTCGAAAATCCGCACCACATCGAAGTGCAGGTTGTCGGTGACGGTTATGGCGGCGGCGGACATGTCTTTGACCGTGAGTGCTCGATTCAACGGCGCCATCAGAAGCTGGTTGAAGAGAGTCCGGCGCCCTTGCTGAATCGGCATCCCAAATCGAAGGCGAAGATTTTGGAAGTTGCGACTCAGGTTGTGGAAAAAATGAAATATGCCAACGCGGGCACGCTGGAATTTTTGGGCGATGACGAAGGCGGGTTTTATTTTCTCGAGATGAATACGCGGCTACAAGTAGAGCATCCGGTTACCGAGTGGGTTACCGGGCTGGATCTGGTTGAGCGGCAGATTCGCGTGGCCGAGGGTGAACGTTTGCCTACGGGTGCGCTGGTCGATGCGCAGCGCGGACACTCGATTGAAGTTCGCGTTTATGCCGAAACGCCTTTTGATTACCTGCCGACGGGTGGGCGCGTGCAGGCCTTGCAGCTGCCGGTGGGGCCGTTTGTGCGGGTGGATTCGTCCATCTATACCGGCTACGATATCCTGACCGATTATGATCCCACTTTGATGAAGCTCTCGGTGTGGGGCGCGACCCGCGAAGAAAGTGTGGCCCGCCTGCGGGGGGCGCTCGATGAGCTGCGTATTCTGGGTGTGCAAAACAACCAGGGGCTGTTCTGGGCGATTACTCGCGAGAAGAACTTTCAGAAGGGCGAGTATGGCACTCCGTATCTTGAGAAACACCGCGAGGAGCTCAAGCGGCTCTATGACACTGAGCTGGCGCGCCTGATGCCCGCGGCGGCGCTGGGAGCCGTCGAATCCTTGCGTAGTCCGGTGCTGGCGGCAAACGGCGCGGGTGGCGCGGGAATGTCGGCCTGGGAACTTGCGAGCCGACGCGGACAGCTGCGGGGAGATGCCCCATGAAATATTCGATTACCTCTCCGGAAACCGAAGCTCGTTTGGCGACCTTGGAAAATTTAACTGACGGCGCGGTCGCAGACTGGGAGCTGGGGCTGCTTGACGACAAGGGTGTCGAGAAAAAACAGCTTTTAAAAGCTGCGCGTGTGACCTTTGCTCAGGGCGTGCTTGAAGTCTGCTTCGCTACGCCCGAGGGCAGCCGATTGGTGTTTCCGGCTTGCCGTCAGGGCAATGACGGTGTTTTCGTGATTGCCACCGCGTTGGGAAATTTGCGTCTGTTGCCGATGCGTGGAGCCGCGGTTGAAGCGGCCGGCGGCGCGGGCAAAGGCGTGAAGGCGATCAAGAGCTCGATGCCCGGTAAGGTGCTGAAGATTTTGTGCAAGGTGGGTGACTTGATCGAGGCCGGCCAGCCGCTGCTGATTATCGAGGCCATGAAGATGGAAAACGAAATTCGCAGTCCGCAGTCCGGCATCGTCGAAGAGCTCGGCGTGCAGGTGGGGCAGAGCATTCAGTCGGGTGATCTGCTGGTAAAGCTGGGCAAGCCCGACGGGAGTAAGTCATGATCGAAACCAATTCGGGAATTCCGGTCGAGCCGGTTTATGATCACGTACCTGAGAAGCTCCAGGAAAAGCTGGGCAAGCCAGGCGAATATCCCTTCACGCGCGGCGTGCAGGCCGATATGTATCGCGGCCGGCTTTGGACCATGCGCCAGTACGCAGGCTTTGGCTCGGCCCGCGAATCCAATGAGCGTTACAAGTATCTGCTCGCCAATGGCCAAACGGGGCTGAGCGTGGCGTTTGACCTGCCCACGCAGCTTGGGCTGGACCCCGATCACAAGCGGTCGCTGGGCGAGGTGGGTAAGGTGGGCGTTTCCATCGCCTCGGTCGACGATATGTGCGTGCTTTTTGATGGTATCGAACTCGAAAAGGTAAGTACCTCGATGACGATCAACGCGACGGCAGGAATTTTGCTGGCGCTGTATGTGGCGGTGGCTAAAAAGCAGGGTGCGAAAATCACCGAGCTCCAGGGCACCGTGCAGAACGATCTTTTGAAAGAGTTTGGCGCGCGCGGGAATTACATCTATCCACCCAAGAGTTCGCTCAAGCTTACGACCGACGTGATCGAGTACTGCGCGCACGAGCTGCCCAAGTGGAATCCGATTTCGATCAGCGGTTACCATATTCGCGAAGCCGGCTCGACGGCCACGCAAGAGGTGGCGTTTACGCTGGCCAACGGGCTTTGCTATGTCGAGACCGCTCTCAAACGAGGCCTCGCGATTGACGAGTTTGCGCCTCGCCTCAGTTTTTTCTGGAATGTGCATAACGAGTTTCTTGAAGAGGTGGCCAAGTTCAGAGCGGCCCGGCGAATCTGGGCGCGCTATCTTAAAGAGCGGTTTGGCGCCAAAAAGCCCGCGAGCATGCGATTGCGTTTTCATGCGCAGACGGCGGGCAGCACACTGACGGCGCAGCAGCCTGAAAACAACATCGTGCGCGTGGCCTATCAGGCCCTGGCCGCGGTTTTGGGCGGTTGTCAGAGTCTGCATACCAATGGTTATGACGAGGCGTTGGCGCTGCCTACTGAGCGCTCGGCCCGTATCGCTTTGCGTACGCAGCAGATCGCGGCCTTCGAAACCGGCGTGACGAAGACGGTCGATCCGCTGGCCGGCAGCTTCTATGTTGAGTCCCTAACCGATGAGATCGAAAAACAGGTGCTCGAGTATATCGAACAGATCGAACGTCGCGGTGGCGTCGTGCCTTGCATTGAGAACGGTTTCATTCAAAGTGAGATTTCGGGTTCGGCCTATGCTCAGCAGCGCGCTGTCGAGAGTGGTAAGTTTGTCGTCGTGGGCGTGAATAAATTTACCGAAAGCGCGCAGGAAAAAACACAACTGCTCAGAGTGTCCGAAGCGTTAGGACGCGCACGGGCCGAAGAAATCGTGGCGCTGCGTGCGCGGCGTGATGGCGTGGCCGCCTGCAAGATTCTGGGTGAGCTTGAAAAAGCCGTTCGGGAAGACCGCAACAGCATGCCGGGCATTTTAGCGGCAGTTGAAAGCGGCTGCACGCTGGGCGAAATTTCAGACACGTTTCGCAGAGTTTTCGGCACCCAGGTGGAATGGACCGGAGTTTAGCCCGGGTGAGCGGCCGGTTTTAGCTTTGATTCCCGTGAGTTATAGAGTTGCTGGCGATATCTTGATTGATTCAATCAAGTAAATTATCCTTTTATATTGGGGGAATATTCATGTTCGTGGCACTTCGCACTGCCTTTTGCGCGGGTTTGCTTTTCAGCGCTGCACTGGCATTTGCGAAGCCCCCAGAAAAGGTCTGTACACCCGAAGCCCAGCCCGATGACGGCAAATGTAACGCTGCTGATTATGCACCGAACCGTATTTGCGGTTTGCCCAAAGCGACTCGTACCGTGGTTGATCTCGAAACCCTGCGCGGCTGCGCCAACAATATGCAGAACTGCGCCTGCGAGCTGATTGGTTCGAGCAGCTGCACGTCGATTTCTGAAACTGGCGAGCTGGTTCTGGGCACGACCGATGACGAAGGCTATGTGCGGTTGAAGCCCCAGCCAAAAAGAGTCGCACTGGATCCTAAAACGGGTGAGGTGACGATCAGACTTGATCTGGCTACTGCCAAAGAAATCAAGAGAGCCGCGACCTATACCACTGACGACGAGCTGGATCGCATGCGGCTCGAGGAAAACACCGACTTGAATCGGCTGACGTCAACCGTGGTGCTACTCGAGGCTTCGCGGCACATTGCAGAACATTACCGACGCATCAGCGCGCAGTCTCGGCCGGGCGCTGTCAAGGACCCCAGTGACGTCATGTCAAAAGATGCGCAGGAGTTACTGCTGAGCGAGCTGTGGGGCCAGATTATCTCAGGTATCAAAAACTGTGATCAGCTGCACATGCGACCTATTCCCGGCGACGTGGAGAGCCATGAGTTCGCCTCCAGGTATATTCGTGAACAGCTGATCTGTACTTTTCGACACGGCTCAAGCCTGGCCAATCGCACGATACTTTCGCAATGGCCGGGCTGCGGCTGCGACCATTCCAAGGGGCGCATGGTTGGGGCGGCCTGTATTACGTCGAAAACCAACGATGCGTTTGCGAAGCAGCCCATTGATGATCGAGTGCCATTGGGGATCGAACGTTTTATCAAGAATCTTGAAGCAGCCAGTGGAATGAAAGTTAAAGAAGTGGGCTTGATTGGCTGTGGCTTTGAACGATTTGAAACCGGTCATAACGTAAAGAATTTACCAAATGTCGACGAGGCAGACCGCCTGCTGCACGCGAATCATATTAGCGATCACGCCCGCGGAACGGCCTGCGATCTTTCTTCAGTCACCTTTCACGATGGCTGCCAGGACTGGACATTCAATATGTACGTCGATCGCAGACCCAAGAGCAGGTTGCTGCCTTACTACTCCGGGCTGGTCGACTATCTGATTCGTAAAAATAAAATCGGCGATGAAGCCGAGCTGGTGCAGGGGAAAAAAATCGTTCGCGAGGGAGTCGGAAAGTTCTATCGCGAAGCGGCCGAGGAGCTGAGCAGGAAGAAGTCCAGGCAGCCGGGCGACAAAGGATTTTCGGCTGCCGACGAACGGGCGCTGCAGCTCAAGATAGGTATTCTCATTCGCAATGCGCTCACCGACGCGGGCTTTATAGTGTTCGACCCCACGGTGAACAGCGTGCACCATGATCATTTTCATTTTGAAACGCCCGCACAAGATGACGTCTATACTTCGCTGATCGAGAACAGCCCTGACCGCGAAAACGTGGTCGATCCCTATCTGCTGCGCGCCGCGGGCGTGAAAAAATAACGGTGTAGGTCAGGTCTTCGCGGCCGTGGCGGCTGCGGCCCGGGCCGCGAGTTTTTCGAGCCGGCGGGCCAGATCCAGGTGCTCTTTGGAGCCGATTATTGAAGCGATCTCGGGAATATAGATTGGCTTGTAGCCGGTAAATGTTCTGGCGCGGTACTCAGTGACTTTTTTGGCTGACTCCTCAAGTCGGGCCAGTGCGGCTTTACCAGCCGGCGCCGTAAGTTTGGAGAGAATACCCGCGAACGCACGCGTCTGAAACGGCTCGGTGTGGTAGAGCAGGATGTTCACGCCGGCTTCCAGTGCTTTGATGGCCGCGTCGGATTCGCCGAAATGGTCGGCAATTGCTTTCATTTCCATGTCATCCGAAATAATCAGACCTTTGAAACGCAGCTGGTCGCGCAGAATATCATTCAATATCTTGTGGCTCATTGTGGCTGGCAATTTAGGCTCGACCGCCTCGACGATGATGTGCGCAGTCATGACCATTTCGCAGCGGGCCTTGAAGGCCTTGACGAAGGGTTTGACCTCGCGGTCGAGAATCGTGGCGAGAGGTGTTTTGATCTTGGGCAGATGAAAATGAGAATCCTGCGACGTGTCGCCATGGCCCGGAAAATGTTTTACCACGCATTGTACGCCATTGGTGATGAAGCCGCGCACGTAGGCCGAAACCATCTTCGAAACCCGTTCTTCGGTTTCACCATAGGCGCGATGGCCGATGACAGGATTGCCCGGATTCGTGTTGATGTCGGCCACAGGCGCAAAAACCAGATTCACGCCCACGGTTTTCAGCTCGCGTGCCATAACCTCGGCACACTCGTAGGCCAGCTTTGGTGAATCCTGATCACCGATGACCCGGGCCTCGGGAAACTTTGTGAAATGTTTTCGGAAGCGCTGAACTTTGCCGCCTTCGTGGTCCACGGCAATGGCCAGCGGCGGCCCATCGCCACGCAGCGCCTGAATGCTGTTGATGAGCTCGGCTACTTGCGCCGGACTTTCGTAGTTGTTTGCAAAGAGCGTCACGCCCGCGACGGCATTTTCCTGAATAAAGGTTTGTACGGTCGGTGGCAGATCAAGGCCGTCGAAGCCAATGAAGAAGCACTGTCCTAAAAGTTTTGCGACGTCCTGGCTCTTGCTCATATCCTTGAAGCTTAGACGTTAAAACGTGCCTTGGGAAGGGGTGAGTCGAGCTCGCAATCCCTCGGCCACCAGATTAAAAGAGATTACCGTATAGACGAAGGCCAGCCCCGGAAAGATACTCAGATGCGGGGCCTCGACCAGATATTCGCGTCCCTCGGCGATCAGATGGCCCCAGCTTGGATTGGCGATGGAACCCCCGAGGCCCAGAAAGGAAAGACTG
>JBBRLF010000121.1:0-13004 GCA_038231515.1 candidate division WWE3 bacterium | reverse complement strand
GTTGCCCCAATCACCGTCAGCAAGTGCGGAAGTACTGAATGTGAACAGTAAAAGAATGTGCAGAAGTTTCATGAGTGTACCCCGCTGGTGAGCAGGTTGCGGATTTGGGCGGCACGCGAAGGTGAAAATGATTTGCCGTCGCGATCCAGGATGCTCTGAATCAGGCCGTGGTCAAGGCCCTGGATGAGCAATGCGAGATCGAGATCAGGATTTGATAATGCGGCTCGCAGGATTTCGGATCTGTCGTAGTCGCTTATTCCAGCTACCTTCGCATTTTTGAGAATGGAATGTGCGGTGGCTGTCAGCCAGTGCGCGCTTATCGGGTCCCAGTGGGTGGTGCTGGCAAGCATTGCGGAAATTTCACCGTGAATTCCGGACTCAGAGCATAGTTCCTGGTGTCGGGTCACTGTGGCAAGAGCTGCAATTCTGACCGCAATTTGATTGTCGCGAAGGGCACTGCGTAGCGCGTGCGAGTAGGTAAGCATGTCGGCGACGGTGAGTGCTTCGGCACCGAGAATAATAAATGACGGTTTTTGAGCGGTCGGGATTGAGTCAAATGAGTGAATCTTTTCCCGAACGACTCTGACGACGGCTGGGTCGTGGGCATGTTTTTCGAGACTGGCTGCAAACTGCGCGGATTTTAATTCGTCCTTGGCTGTTGGTGTTGCAGATCCTGCCGCTTGGCCTTCCAGCTTGCTTGCCACTTCCTGCGCTGAAAGCATGACGAGTGCTGGCCTGTGAGGGGTGAATTTTACGCCTGGATCAGATTGACTCGTTGTTGTGGAAGGAGCGGACTGCCCGCTTTCTTTCGCGCAACCTGATAATGCGATGGCCAGCACGGCGGCGAGCATGCACAGAATAGTCAGAGCTCGATTTTGGAAAAAACCCATGCGCATCAGCATAATATCGGCGCACCATACTAAATTGTACTAATTTAGTCAACAATGGTCAATTTTGAAAATATATTTTAATTTCATGGCGATCCCCACGAGTGATGAGAGCCTCGCTGCCGAAAGCCGAGCTTGGAGTGGTTACTGGGTCAGGATCCAGTTGGGCGGCGCCTGCGCCAAGGGCACAATACACCGTTTATTAAGCGTCACCTCGCCATGAAAATCTTATGAAGATCACCGGATATTCGAGATCGAATTCTTTACCGTGTCGTGCTTGGTCTTCATGACCTTCGAAACCAACGAAAACTGGTGGGTTTCGCTATTCATGGTGTCTCCGATGCTGGAGTCAATAGCGTCAAATGACGTCTGCTCGTTTGCCATTTGGTGAGAAGCCTTTACGAGCGCGTCGTATTGATTCGGGTTGAGATTGGCGATGTCGGCGCTGACTCGCTGAACATTGGTGCTGAACTGTTTGATCACAATCGTATCGAAGAGAAAGTCGGTGCCTAAGAGCCTCTCGAGCATGCAGGCGTAATCTGTGGCGTCAGAGCAGGTTGCGCCGCTGTCGGTGGCTGTTTGATTTTCGTTTTTTGTCAATTGGCCGAGCATCTGACTAATGATGTCTTTATTTTTACTGGCATCCGTTGGATTCATCATTTCAGCCAGGGCAAGAATGGCGTCCACGGCTCCTTCCGAAAGGTCTGTCGCGTTGATGAGCGAAGACTTTTGAGCTGATACGTATTTTGCCGCCACGTCGACCGCCTGATTCGCATCGACCAAAAGCGTTTGAGCTTGTGCCGAGATGGTTTTTAGTGAGCTGAGAATAGCGGCAGGTGCTTGCGTCTGCTGTGCGTCTGCCAGCGTAGTATTGATTGGGGCCTCGTCAGCCGTGATGGCACTCTGCTGGCCTGTCATCACGCCTTGAACGCGGGCCAGCGTCGTGTTCAGTGCGATGTTTCCTTCGAGATAAACGCTCAGATCGGCTTCGATCGCGCACTTGGCATCGACATTCGGAGTGCCCGCGCCAGGGGTGTTCGCCAAGCAATAGACTTGGCCCAGCGAATGGGAAACTTGCGCGAGCGTGAAGCGCACTAGTGAGTTACCAAGGCCGGGAGCTTGCTGCGGGGTGGCTGCCGCACGCAGCAAAGTTTGTTTGAGTTTACGGGCCGAATCCGCAACTGCGCTCAGGCCGCCTTGTTTGTCGAGCGCCTCAGGTCCCAGAGTTTCGGCGAAGTTCGCGGCCTTTTCCAGGAGATTTCGAACGGTGAGCTTTAAGGTGATTCAAATTGGGGTCAAGCGCAACCGGTTGGCCCTTGTCGAAAAGATCCATCGGAAGATCGCCGAATACGACGGCGCCGCTTGCGATGCGCTTAGCGCTTTTGTCACCGAGTCAGCTTGAGGATCTGACCCCAGGCAGCCTGCAGTCGTCACCGCGAAGAGACAGGCAAGAATCGGGGCAATGAAATTACGCATGAATCGCTTCTCTAAACAGGGAAAGGGCAGGATTTATATGCCGCGGCCGGCTCATTTCATGTTCTCGATGAGTTGGTTTTCCGTATCACTGGCCTTTTTCATGAGATTGGAAATGGTCTGAAAGACCTTGCTTCGCCGGTCCATTTGAATCTGCAGCGCGATCTGCTCTGATTCCGACATACTGTTGAGATCGTCCTTCGAGTCCTGAGTTTCGGCACTCACCGCGTCGACGGCGCCGGCGCTCAAGATGGGTCCAAGCTTATTGATTGCGCCGCAGTTACGGGCAATCACGGTCAAAAGAAACTGCTGATCTTCGGTCCCAAGCTGCTGAGCCTTTAAAAGGCGTTCGGCTTCGGCTTGAAGATTACCCAGCGTGGAGTTCAGCACGGCGACGTTATCGAGCATCGATCGCTTTTTGACAGGGTCCCAGCCGCGCACGATCACCGATTTACGGGAGTCGCGCGAGAATACGACCTGGCAGGGTACGATCTGAGCTCCGGTGAAATTCATCGGCTCGAGCTTGAGCTGAAGGGGCGCGGGGCCCGCGGGCAGCTTGGCCGTGATCTGGAAGTTCGCGCGTCCATCGGCCGACATCGTCGCGACTTCAGAACCGGTGGCCAGGTTGATGAGGCTTGCATTGACGTATGCACTGGTATTTCCGTAATCGCAGGTGATCGTGGCGCTCACGACGCCACCCTGATCGGCATCGAACAGCGCCGAGCCGCTGCCGCTGCCCGGGACGTAGAGGTTCCAGTGGGATTCAAAGACATGTGGATTGCTCAGCACTCGCTCGCCGTTGACGAAGGCGCGGGCCAGGGCAGGGGCGCCGGTAACCGACGAGAGAGTGTGGAGACTGCTGATCAGGTCGCGAAGGTGGCTCTTGGCCGCGGTCTCGGCTTTTACCTGGGCCATGATGGCCTTGAGGTCGCTGTCCACGTCGTTAGTCGCCTGCATGAGCACAATGAACGCAAGGGCTTCAATGTCGCCACCGGCCAGCGCCATATTGCTGAGGCCCTGGCTTAACCCGCCAGCCGTACCGACTGATACCGCACCTGACGCGCCCACGGTGACGGTAGCCGGTGTCGCGCTTCCCGTGACAAAAGTCATCAGATCATAGGCGCTACCCGATTGCTCGGTGGCCGGGATCGTTGCGCGGGTTGCGACGATTTGCGAAATCAGCGAATCGACATCATTTTGGACACCGAGAAGAGTGGTGAGCTCCTGATCGGGAACGCGAAAGTTTTTGATCGGCGCGCCCGGGGGCGGCGTCACGCAGCCAGAACCAAGGGTGGCGGTTATAATAGTTGCCAGGAGAAAATGATTTTTCATTCACGCACACTACCAAGTACGACGCATTGCGTCAATGTTGGTATTTCTGCACTAAGTATTTGTTATTTATTGATTTTTTTAAAATTAAGGTGGCAGTGAGGTTGGGGTTCGAACTCATGGACCTGTTGCCGGATCACCCTGTGTTTAAGGTTCAGCAAACTTGAGATTTCCCGTCCTGACCAGATAGGCCCACGCGGGCGGCGTCAGCGTGCGGGCCGTTACCAGATAGATGCGTCCCGCTTCAAGCTGAGCGGGCAAAAGATCTTTCGTAAGCGCGGGGATGAATTGAATGCGGGCGCGTAATACGGGGTCGTGGATTTCAAACGGATAGTCGTCACAGAACACGACGGCGCTTTGGGTTTTCGTAATTTTCGAAAGTACCGCTTCGAGTATCTCCGCCTCTTTGGCACGCCTTGGATTTCGAAGTGCTCCAATCCAGGCGGGCTTGAGCTTGCCCCCGGAAGTCAGCGCCACAAAAGCCTCACGAGCCTGGATATCAGGGATCAGAAAAAGATTGGCGCGAAAGAAGCTCTCGGCATCGGCGGCCGACAGACCCTGTATACGTTCGGCGGCGGCCAGCATATTCGACGCCTCGATAAGAGCATCTTTCCGCGGCACCTCATACTCCGGCAGCTCCCTGGCATAATTTATGATCTGCAGCACATCGGTAACCGGCGCGCCAATCCAGGCGCCATCTTCGGCACGGCTGAAGCGGGTCCACTGGCCGGTAGCATCTTTATACAGGAAATCGATCACCTCGGCCGGCGTCACGTTGCCAAGGAACAGCTGGCCGCCTTCGCGGTCAAACTCGAAAAAATTCGGCGCCACGGGAATGGCACGTTCGGCTTTGAGTCGGCTGAAAATCATCGGAGCCGTTGCGGTGCTCGCAACCGCGCTCCCGAGCTTTTCGCGGACGAACTCGCCAGACGAGCTGGCCTCGACCATGAAGGTAGGAAAACCCGCATCGTAGCCGGCTTTTTGCTGGGTAACGAATGGTGCCAGCACCTCTTTCGAGGCAGCGGCTTGCGTTTCGAGTTCTTTGATATCGGGAATAGCCATGCCATGGGCGCGGCTGTGAAAGCCATGATTCATAAAAAAGCTCAGCGCCTGCGCATCGGCGGGCTGATAACGAATAACGAAGGGCACGGTGGGGTGGGTGTATTCAAACGCCGGACGCACCGGCGTATCGAGCCGGGCAAGTTCCGGATCCGATTTTTTCATCACGGTGGCCAGCGTGTCGGCCTTCGTGCCCATGCTTACATTACGCACCAGTTTTGCCAAAAGCAGCTTGGCCTCGGCAGAATATTTTTCGAGCCGCACGTGGGGCCCCAGCGTGCCCGCAGTCAGCAAACGCGCCACCTCGGCCGGGTCGCAGCTGTCAGCGGCCCAAAGCGCGCAAGACAGCGATGCAAGTCCAAGGCAAAGCAAAGCTATTGATGCACTGGCGCGCGTACCCATCACCCTTGATTCTACCGCCAAAATCCGAGGTGGCCGCCCGGTATATTTTTCCGCGCCCTTCAGCTTTACAGGCTGGTTTAAAAAGGAATCGACATCTTAATTCCGAGAGTTCCCGGCGACGCGCCATCGGCCTTTTTGCCCGCGTAATCCACGATAAAGTCATACCAGGCATGCGTAAAGATTCCGTGTCTCAGATCGCTGGCGTTGTTGTTTGTTTCCCAGCACAGCGCCAGGCCCAGTGCGAAGAGCTCGGTAAGGCCGCCCAGCTTGTTGCGCGGACCCAGAGACGCAGTTGAACTCGCGGTCAGTGCTCTGGCCGTACCATAGCCAAGAATGCCTATGCCAACGGGGTCGACAATATTGAGAGGGTTGATGAACGCGAGATAGTTCGCAAAGACATTCTACTTGGCGGCCACCCATTTTCGGGACTTGAGTGCTTGGCTCATATCTTCAAGAATAACTCCAAACCCCGTCAAATGCTGGAAAGAATCAAACAGAGAGCCACTTCGACGACCCACGCCAATTCACGAAATCAATTCTTGGTCTTGGGCTCGGGTTCGGCAATCGTCGTGTCTTTCAAGTCTGACTTATCGTTGCCGCCATGCTTTTTCTTGCGATGTTGCACTAGAGGCTCATCTTTTATTTCTGAGCGGGCGGAACTGAAGGCGCGGCAAAATCTACCCGCGACGACAGAAAACCAAAACTCATTTAGAATTTCTGAATGACGGCTTGTCTCTTACTTGTCGCGCTGATCCCTGCACTGCTTCCAATGGCTTCGCCCTGCCGGGCCGACGAGCGGACCGGGTTGGGAAGCGACTTGGGACGTCTCAACGAGAAGGCAGCGCCACCCTGTCCCGGCGAGCCCACGGGTGCGCGCCCGGCCACGGACTGCACGTTCGTCACGATTGTAGGCGGGCAACCCGCCCCGAAGTCCGGCGAGGCAACCGCAGCCCCGCTGGAAACCACCCGAGCCGCCACCTTGCCCGTCGCCGGCAGCCCGTATGCAAAATACCGTGAAATAGGCTTTCTGACTAAGGGCCCGTTCATAGACGACTGCTACTCGGCCACTGGATTTCGGTATTCCGATGGCGACCGCTGCAGCGTTGAGCACCTGCTCGCGAATCGCGAGGCCTTCGGGCCGGGCGTGGCCGTCATGATGAGCTCGGGCGGCGCACACAGTATTGCCATGGCCGCCGAGCTGGTCAAAGATGGTGCGTATCAGGCGGTATGGAAGATGGGCTCGGAGATAGCGCCGCATGGAGTTTCTGCCAGCGAACAGGACGTAGCCGCTTTCCGTTATCACTATCCCGATTTCGCCGCGGCAAAGCCCGGGCCGGGTGCGCCACCCGTGCTAATCATGGACCAGCATCGTGGCGATAAGATCTTTGAGAATGACTTCGATAACCGCGCCGAGTTCCGGCCTGACCAGTATCCCAGCGCCAGCGAATACAAGCGGAACGGAATTCGTAAACTCATTTGGATTGTCGAGGGCGCAAAAACCGATGCAGAGCCAGTCTTGCTCGACGAAGCCAAATTGAAAACTTTGGCCGATACCAAACCCGGCCCCGGCCATTGGGAAGAGTACTCCGATGACCCGATCGTTACCTTGCGGGGGTATATCCGCGCAGGAATTGCCGTGTATATGCGCCATATCAGCCCCTACGACTGTCCATACAGCAAGCGGCACAAAAACTAAAAAGGGTTGCTGACACCGACGTGGCCCGCGCTGACGTCGGTAAAAATGGAAAGTCTCTCGCTCTTTTTTCCAAATACCGAGTCGCTATTGAAACTGATGGTGGTGGATGTAACGCCGATATTCTGGCCAGTGCGCGAGTTCACGGGCGGGCCGCCGGAGTCGCCGGCTACGAACGTGGCCGTGGGGCTTCTTTTGCTCGTGGCGGGAGTGTTGTCATTAAGCGGAAAGCTGCCGATGTGGCTTTCGCCCCGGTTCGGCTTGGGCAGGGCGCGCGGCCGCGAGGTGGCTACTCCGTCCGGCAGGTTGGCCAGCGGCTTTGGGGCCTTCGCGCTGGGCGCGGGCTCAGCCGTTGTTAGCCGGACGTTTACCGCGCTCCAGTGCGTTGATGATTCGATTGCATCGCGTCGGGGCCGTTACGTTGTTGGCTACTGGTGGTTATTTCTGCGTGAAGCCGTTTCTGCTCTGAAAGAGTATGTCGGGATCTGTGCTGCACGTCCTACTCTAGATAACCTATATAGGTTATCGTTTCGGCACATAAGTAACCTTTGAAGGTTACTAAATAAAAGTAGTTAAGTTATGTTTGACATATGACGCAGTGCGTCTTATATTCGCCCGCACTTAGTTCAATAATAAATGAGTGGCGCTTGTGGCGGTACTCAGTCAATCAATTCGGGAGTTTTCTCATGACCTCATTTCGTATTCTTGGTTCCGCCCTACTTTGTTTAATCGCCCCAGCCGCAGCACTCGCTGACGGCAACGCTTCGCTCATGGTCGGTGGCCACACCTACCTGCCCGAGTGCGGCGGCACGGTTTACTCGATGGAATCGTCGGCACGTGATGGTGTCTGGATTGAGTTCGAACGGCTGCAGCATTGCTCGAAAATCGTCCTGATCTCACAGCAAAGCGAATACCCAAGCCAGGGCCAGCTGGCTGTGTCGTTGACGCGCGACGCGGCGGGCTTCAGCGGCAAGCTGTTTGTCAAATATAACGGCATGAGCCCGGGCTCCAAGCATTTCCGCCTGTCGGTAATGTCAAACAGCCGCAAGCATCTCGACGCAGTCACCCTGCAGCTCAATATACCTTCGATCTGCACGGCTGAACCTGCCTTTGTCCGCTCGACCCCGGGCATTCGCATCGTGTCCAGCCAGCACGGCTCAAGCGTCGGCTTTTATGATTCGCTGATCGGTACTCTGGCAAGCCGTAGATACTCCGGCGCCTGCATGACGGTCGAGCACTTTCCTTGCTACGTGCGCGGTGACTCGGTCATTCGCAATGGCCGTTCCTTTCAGGCTGAATACGGTCGCCAGACCGCGTACTCGTTGCTTTCGCTTTTTCAGGCCGCTGGAATCTGCAATCGCTACTAAGTTCAGTTATTAGCGTGACGCGCCAGGTGGCAGGACGCCACCCGCGAAGCGCTTGGGCCCGCCTCAGCTCGAGGGTAAGTTTGCGCAGGATGCGCAAACTCTTGCCGGCTCTATGACGTTTCTACGCCGTCAAAGAACTCCGAGATAAGCGATAAGGTCCAGCTATGGACCGAATCACTTTCGAATACGGCTTTTGCAATTGGCCACGTGATGTCAGCGAGCGCGGCAAAATCCGGGCTAGCTGTAATTTCGTAATGGGCAAGTACCTGGGCTAAGGTGTGCTTATTGTGAAGAGTAAAAAAAGCGGCCATTAGTGCATTTTGACGGTTTTTTGTACTGTCCATTCCGGTGACGTGCGACGCGATCTCAGTCGCGATTTGCCGGCTAAGCGCAAGTCCTGCGTCATCGGTGTTGGCGACAATGTTTTTCACTTCTTGCTCGTAAAGCCAGGTGGCAATCGACTTCCGTACGCCAATTGCCTTTGGCTCGTCACTGGATGCGACGATGAAGTCAGCCATTTTTTTTAGCGCTTTTCGCGAGAATCCTTTAAGGAACTTGCGTATCTCAGGCTCGAGTCGTTTGTCGAATTCGCCTCGCACGGCTTCCATTGACTTTAATACTGCGCCAGAGCCGATCGGTAGAAAACGTTTGATGAGGGCTGGCAGGCCCCAGTCTGCAAAAAATGGATTAACGCTGCCATTAAAAGTCTTGAGCGTGTCAAAAAGCACGTCGCGCATGGCCTCTTCCATCGCATCCTGCTCAAATACTTTCCGGATCAGCCCCTCGGGAATCAGCTTCGGGCGCTCGAGAAATATATCAATGAGTTTTCGTGCGGAGTCTGGAACGTACACGCCAACGGGCGAGTTATCCGCCCGAAGCTCGGCTCGCACGAAGGTCTCGATTTGTTTAAAAACCGTCGATGTCGCGTGAGCCGAGGTAACTTGCGCAAGCGCTGATTCGAGCAGCGAAGACAAAGCAGCTGGCGACGTAAGCTCTTCGAGGCTGCTAGCAAGAAGCGACGCGTAGGCTTGCTCGATGATCGTACGCCACTCTTCTTTCGCTTTTGACGAGACAAGTCTGCTTTTTAGAAACGCTGTTTGGCGGGATTTTAGCTCGTTTAATGCGTCGCGAGAAATAGGTGGGGTCACAAGGCAGTATGCTAGCCACCAGCACCAATGAGCGCAAGGCTTTCAGCGCCCTACGATTTGAAATGCGGGTTCTCAGTATGGGACACTTTGCCCCGGGCCGGAGTAATTTCGCCCGAAAAGTGTCTCTTTCGTCTGGATTTGTGGTCTATCGACGGTGCATAATTCGGCCCAGCATATGCATGGTACGTTTGATGTACATTAAATTGGCGGCGCGTTAATGAGTAAGGATTCTGCGCCTGCGAATCTGGGCGTGGTGGTCTCGGTACGTGGCAGCGTCGTGGAAATTCGATTCGATAGTCATTTACCGTCGATCTATTCGGTGCTTCGCGCCGGGACAGATGGGCGAATCGTTATTGAAGTGCTGGCGCAAAGCGATGCGCATCATGTGCGCGGAATAGCGCTTACTCCCACTCAGGGGCTTGCACGAGGTATGACCGTGGTGGATACCGGCGGACCATTAAAGGTGCCCGTGGGCAAGTCGATACTATCCCGGATGTTTGATGTATTTGGCAATACGATCGACAGCAAAGAGCCCTTGCCGGAGGTCCAATGGCGTTCCGTGCATCGAGCCCCGCCACCATTGGTTGAGCGCCTTACCAAATCTGAAGTTTTTGAAACCGGAATCAAGGTTATCGACGTGCTTATGCCGCTTGAGCGCGGTGGCAAAGCAGGGCTATTCGGTGGCGCCGGTGTGGGCAAGACGGTTCTGCTTACTGAGATGATTCACAACATGATTGGCAAGCAGAAGGGCGTGAGTATCTTCTGTGGAATAGGCGAGCGGTGCCGCGAGGGTCAGGAGCTATATTTTGCCATGAAAGAGGCGGGTGTGTTGCCGAACATGGTGATGATGTTTGGTCAGATGAATGAGCCACCGGGGGCTCGTTTTCGCGTGGGCCATGCCGCCTTGACGATGGCGGAGTATTTTCGCGACGACGAGCATCGCGACGTCCTGCTGTTGATTGACAATATATTTCGTTTTATTCAGGCCGGCATGGAAGTTTCGGGGTTAATGGGTCAGATGCCTTCGCGTCTCGGGTATCAGCCTACGATGGGCACCGAGCTTTCAGGGTTGGAGGAACGAATCGCCAACACTGCATCTGGCGCAATTACCTCGATTCAGGCAGTGTACGTGCCAGCCGACGACTTTACCGATCCGGCAGCGGTGCATACGTTCTCTCACCTTTCTGCTTCGATCGTGTTGTCGCGGAAACGCGCTGCTGAAGGTCTTTATCCTGCCATTGATCCTTTGCAATCGAGTTCCAAGATGGCGACACCAACCATTGTCGGCGAGCGCCACTATAGTCTGGCGCAGGAGATTCGGCGAACGTTGGCGCAATATGCCGACCTCAAGGACATTATTGCCATGCTTGGTTTGGAGCAGCTCTCTACTGACGACCGCAAGGTGGTTGCCCGAGCCCGGCGGTTGGAACGATTTCTGACACAACCTTTTTTTACGACAGAGCAGTTTACCGGTCTTAAGGGGAAGCTGGTCAGTCTTAAAGACTCGTTGGATGGCTGCGAGCGAATTCTGCGCGACGAATTCAAGGACTATCCTGAAAGTGCCTTGTATATGATTGGGGCCATAAGCGAAGTGAAGGCTAAGACCGTCGCACCCGCGCCCCCAGCTGAAAAGAAGGGCAAAGATGCAGCCGCAGCTCATGGCTCTTAAAATTTTGCTGCCTTTTCAAATTTTTACCGAGCAAGTCAGTGTGTCGCGCATTGTGGCCGAGACGCGCGAAGGCTCGTTTGGTATTCTGCCACACCGGTTGGATTGTGTCGCGGCGCTTGCCCCCGGGATTCTGATTTACGAAATAGAATCGAGAGGCGAAGTCTACGTGGCCGTGAATGAAGGCGTGTTGGTCAAAGCCGGGTTGAATGTGCTTGTGTCGGTACGCGACGCCATCTGCGGGAAGGACCTTGCGCAGCTGCGTGAGGCAGTGGAGCGGGATTTTTTGAATTTGACTGAAAAAGAGCAAACCGTGCGCGAGGTCATGGCGAAAATGGAAAGCAGCCTGATTCAGCAAATGGCGGAGTTTAGTCATGGATGAATCTTCAAAACGGAAAAGCCGGGACGAGTTCAGTCGCCAAATTGGCTCGAAAGCAAAACGCAAGCTCAAGGCAAAGCGAAACCCCCAGGGTGTTTGGTTTGGCCTGGGGATGATGGGGCTGATTGGCTGGTCGGTGGTGGTGCCGGCGCTGCTGGGAGCGGCCCTGGGTACCTGGCTCGACAAGCAACATCCCGGTCACCACTCCTGGACGCTGGCGCTACTCGTGGGTGGGCTGGCCCTTGGCTGTTTAAATGCATGGCTGTGGGTGGTTAAGGAAGACAAGGCGATGCGAGAGGAGCAGGAGAATGACAATGATGATGAGTGAGATTTTGAGTTTCGCGCCAGCCTTGCTGGCGGGTATTTTGCTTGGCGGATTCTTTTACGGCGGACTATGGTGGACCGTTCGCACGGGAGTCTCGTCTGAGCGGCCGGCACTCTGGTTCCTGGGCAGCCTGGTGCTGCGAATGGGCATTACCTTGTTTGGGTTTTATTTGATTGGGGGCGGTCGCTGGCAACACATGCTGGTTTGTCTGCTGGGTTTTACGTTGGGGCGCCCAGGGGTAGCAAGGTTAACTGCGGCATCGCAGGAAGTCAGCCATGCGTCTTAGTCCCGACGAAAGAATTTTCTGGCAGCACGGAATTTTGAAACTTAACGCCACGATCGCGTTCACCTGGGGGTTGATGCTCGTGCTGGCAGTCGGTTCGAAGTTAGTGACGCGTCGACTGTCCACGGGTCTTAAGCGCTCCCGGTGGCAGAACCTTCTTGAAATCGTAGTCACCGCTATCTTGAAGCAGGTCGAAGACGTTGGCCTTGCCAATCCCCGAAAATATCTTGGATTTCTGGGCACCCTTTTTTTACTGGTAGCCATGGCCAGCTTGGCCTGCGTTATTCCAGGGTACGAGCCTCCAACCGGCTCGCTTTCGACCACGGTTGCACTTGCGTTATGTGTTTTTGTGGCTGTGCCGCTTTACGGCATCGAAGACCAGGGCGTAGCCGGTTATCTGGGCTCGTATGTCGAGCCGACGTTTATCATGCTGCCATTTAACATCATCAGCGAAATTTCGCGCACGCTGGCCCTGGCCGTGCGTTTGTTTGGTAACATGATGAGCGGTGCCATGATCGTCGCCATTTTACTTACGATCACTCCATTCATTTTTCCGATCTTCATGACGGCGCTCGGGCTACTTACGGGCATGGTGCAAGCCTACATTTTTACCATTCTGGCCGCCGTTTATATTGCAGCCGCCACAAAACGAACCATTGATAGGAGACCTCATGGATAATATGACCCTCATTGCCATTGCCTCGATTGTGACGGCTGGTATCACGACCAGCCTGGGCTGTCTGGCGCCGGCGCTGGCCGAAGGGCGTTCCGTCGCCACGGCACTGACAGCGCTGGCTCAGCAGCCCGACGCCTCAGCCACCATAACTCGAACTTTGTTTGTCGGCCTGGCGATGATCGAGTCCACGGCAATTTACTGTTTTGTCGTGTCGATGATTCTAATTTTCGCAAATCCCTTCTGGAATCACACTATCGTCCAAACGGTGGGAAAGTGACACATGCTCATTGATTGGTTTACTGTCAGCGCACAGGTGC
>JBBRLF010000120.1:0-13051 GCA_038231515.1 candidate division WWE3 bacterium | reverse complement strand
CTGCACCTCTTCACACTCGGTAGGCTTGCTCAGGCGCAAGCCAAGTCGCACCAGACGTCTATTGAAGGCGGGCAGCGAGCTCACGCATTCACGTTCGGTGTGATAGATTCCGGTGCCTTTGACAACATGCACAGGGGCGGCATGCGCTTCAAAGGCCGGAGTCATTAATATTGTGGCTGCAGCTACAGCGATCCATCTCAACTTGCTCAACATAGCGTGAAGATGAAAATGCAACCGGGGCGCCAGATTTTAAGCACCTGTTTTGGCAGCAATATCAAGGGCGTATTGGGTGGATTCCGTGAATTGCCCCTACGATTGTCTTGTTATTGGACAGTTCCGATTCTAAACTGAGAGCCACATATGAAGACTCCCATCACTGACGTCGTTATTCTGGCCGCGGGTCTTGGTACCCGCATGAAGTCTGATACTCCCAAAGTCCTGCACCGCGTTTGCGGGCAAGCCATGCTGGGTATTCTAATGGAAGAGCTCGATCGGGCGATTGACCCGCGATCGGGCGCCCATTTCAACATTGTTATCGGGCACGGCCGCGATGAGGTCGCCGAGCTGGTGCGCGGGCTTCAAAAAAGCGGGCGGGTGAAGGCACCGGTCGTGTTCACCGTGCAGGCCGAGCAGCTGGGAACCGGCCATGCGGTGAAGCTTGCGCTGGAGCATCCAAGCAAGGCCACGCAGGTCGCGGTTTTCAACGGCGATCTGCCGCTATTCGGTGCGGACTGTTTTACCAAATTTCTCGAGGCCCACGCGGCGGCGCGCAGCTCGGCTTCGCTGGCCTCCACGACTATTCCGGATGCCGGCCAGTACGGACGGGTGCTGCGTAAAGGCAAAACCTTCACGGGAGTTGTCGAATACAAAGACGCCTCACCAGCGCAGCGACGCATTCGTGAGTATAATGGTGGCGTCTATCTCTTTGACCTTAAAGTCCTGGTTACCGCTTTGGGCAAGATGAAGAACAAGAACGCCGCACGCGAGTTTTATCTGCCTGATGTTTTTGAAATGGCCCGCAAGCTCAAGAAGGGCATTTTAGCTTATCACTTCGATGATCCCACCGTGCTCACCGGCGTCAATAATATGAAGGAGCTGGCCGAAGCACAGTCCGCCCTTTACCGGCGTTCGGCTGAAAGGCTTATGGAAGCCGGGGTGTTCGTTCACTATCCTCATCACACCTCTATCGGACATAAAGTAAAAGCCGGCCGTGGCTGCTCAATTGGGCCGTTCACCTCAATTCAGGGTGAGTCGGTACTGGGCGATCGTGTGCAGATCGGAGCTCATTGCGAACTTGCGGACGTGACTGTCGGCGATGGTACCGTCGTGAAAAATTCGACGGTGGCCGAGAAGGCCATCTTTGGCAAAGATTGCTCGGTCGGGCCCATGGCGCATTTCAGAGCCGGCACGAAACTGGGTGATAATGTGAAGATCGGCAACTTCGTGGAACTGAAAGAGACGAGCATTGGCAATCACACCGCGGTGTCGCATCTTAGCTACCTGGGCGATGCCGAGGTGGGTTCGGGCGTGAACGTCGGTTGCGGCTTTGTTACCTGTAACTACGATGGTGTCGTGCGCGACGGGCGCCGCAAACATCGCAGTGTCATTCGCGATAACGTCTTCATCGGCAGTGATTGCCAGGTGGTGGCGCCAATTGAGATCGCGGCGGGTTCCTTCATTGCCTCGGGCTCAACCGTGACCGACACCGTAAAAGAAAATGACTCGCTGGTGGTTGCACGCACGCGGCAGGTAACTAAAGCGGGTTACGCGAAAAAATACCGGAAGTAGCCGGCAGACTCAGTCCACAGTTTCACGAAGTCCCTGTAGCAACTCCTGGATGTACTGGTTTTGCTCACTGTTTTCGGGATCGAGACGAATTCCGACACGAAAGAACGACGTCGCGCCCTCGGTCTCTTTAATGATGCGATTGGCGGAGGGCAACGGATTGATCCAGATCACGCTGCCCGCCAGCTGGCGCTCCTGGGCTTTGGTGGGATGCACGATCAGGAGGACTTTTGTGCCGGACGCAATGCTGGAGTCCATGATGATGCCCAGGCCCTCGTTACCGATGTCGGTCAGAATTCCGATCGCGGGGCGGCCGCCGTCTTTCCACTCCTCGGCCGTATAGACCAGAACGGCGTAACGCGTATAGATGCAGCTGCGCTTTGACTTGCGACGGTTGGGCTGCCCACTGCGTTTCTTGCCGGTAACGACGGTGCTCATCTTAACCTTGCAGCGCCTTGAGCAGGGCGAGGATGAAGTCTTTTTGCTCCTGCTCGGCATCGAGGGCAAAGACCAAGCCGCAGCGCCAGAAGGCACTGTTCTGCTTGATGATGCGATGAGCGGAGGGCAGGGGATTGCTCCAGACCGCGGTCATCTCCAGCTCGCGGTCCAATTCCGCCCGCGATTGCAGAATGATTTTAACCCGGGTGCCGGCTGGTATGGGGCAAGAGCTGATGATGCCGGCGCCAACACGGTTGAGGTCGGTAATCACACCGGCCACTGGTGCTTCCCCGTTGGCATGCATCGCTTCGGTCAGGACCAGCACGGGATAGCGCATGAAAACGACGTCACGTCGCGTTTTACGGCGCTCAACTTTCGGCGTGCTACGCCTTGATGTGGTTTGTCCAGCCTGTGTACTCACGGTCTGCCTGGCCTTTCTTCCCTTATTCTATGAATAATGATTGAAGCAAATATGAAGTGCTCAAGTATTCGTTTTTACTCAAAAATATGCCTCGATCCGGCAGTCGATGCTGTTCGGCTTTGGGAAGTCCTCAAACCGAGAAACCTCGCTAAATCCCTGACCGTGGAATAAAATTTTGACATGTTCATCGCGATTTTCGTGGGCATGCTTTCGGGTGTCATCGGCACCGGATGCTGGCTCGTTATTCAGCTGATTCTCAACATGCCTGGCATCTATGGCCAGCTTGGAAACAGCTGGTACCTCGTGCCGCCGGCTCTGGGAGTCGTGGCCGCGGTTCTGCATACGTTTGCCCGCACTCTGCAGTCGCGCGGAGTCAGTGATCGCTCGGTGCACCATGCCCGACTTGAAAAACGGCAGGCACTGGCCGACGTTTTCGAGAGCTATCATTTCGGGATTTTTATTTTGCATCCGCTCAACTGGCTGGCGCGGGGAACCGTCTCGCTGCTCAACGCGTTTCTAGGAGGTACGTTTGGCCTCGAGGGCGGCGTGCTTGAGCTGACCTTCGCCACCTTGCCACTGCTCTCGCGTTATGTGCGCCTGTTTATCGAAGAAAAACAGACATTCGTCATCTGCACGATCGCCGCTTCGGTCAGCGTGGCACTGGGCGCGCCCTTCAGCGGTGGCCTGCTGGCCATTGAGCTGGTGCATGTGCTCGAGCATCGCGTACGGGCCGGCGCAGTGCTGGCCGCGCTGACGGCCTATGGAACGGCCATGTTGTTTCAGAGCACGGTTTTCGCAGGAATGTTTGCCGATACCTCTATTGAACGCCTGAATATCCTGGGGGCACTTTTCGCAGGAATGCGTCCGCTCAATTTGGAAGGATTTCAATGGGCGCTGCTCAGTCTGGGTGCACTTTGCGTGGGTGTGGGGTCGGCCTTGATGGTTGCGGTGACCACTCGCACGCTGGAACGTGGAACCGATTTTTTCGGGCGTTTTTTCGGGCCCCGCTTTCAGCTCGGTATGGTCGTGACGGGTGTGCTCATGGGCTTTACCGTGTGGCTGGTGCCCGACTCGTTCGTCGAACCTTGGCGGGCCTGGGAAGAGCTGGCCTGGCTGCGAATCTCTTCGGCCAAGGCCGTTACGATCATGGCTACCGAGTGGGTTTTGCTGGTACTCGCATTTTCAGGCTGGGGCACTTCGGGAATGTTTTCTCCCATTCTGCTGCTTGGCGCGCTGCTGGGCTATAGCGTGGGAAACGCGATTGGCGCGACCTGGACCTTGCCGCTCGCCATTGCCGGGGCCGCCTCGGCGCTGGCGGCTATGTTTCGTGTTCCAATCGCAGCCGCCGCGCTGGTGCTCGAAGTTGGGCACGACGGCCCGATGTGGTGGCTGGCGACACTGGCCGTGTTGTCGTCAACGCTGGTGTGCCGAGGGTTAAAGGTAAAGGCTTTTCATGAGTTGCTGCTCGAGCGAACCGGCCTGCGGCTGCTCGGCGGCCGAGCCATCAATCTGCTGGCAAATCTAAAGACGAACGAAGCCATGTTCGGCGACATTCAGACGATTAAGGAAAATGCCGGTATTCGGGAAATGCGTGATGCCGCGGCTGCGTCGAAGCATAATTTTCTTGGAGTGATTTCGGCCGATAGTGGCTCGTATGTCGGCCTGCTTTCTTTAGAGCAGCTGCCGGGCCGCGTGCGTCATGTACTGCGCGCCGATGCCAAGCCCTCTGATATTCTGGCAGTCGAGCGCGTGGTCGAGATCCGGGATCTGATCGACATGTTTACACCGACCGTTCTGCCAGGGGACAGTCTGGAAAAAGCCCTCGCACTTTTGCAGCATTCGCCCTGCGTGGCCGTTGTCGATGATGCTCAAAAACTCTGTGGGTTTATCTTTGAATCCGCAATAGCCGGGGTGTACAAGCGCGAGATTGCCAGCACCGTGATCCGCACGTCGTAACGCGTCGCGCCGGCTCTCCTATTTCGTCAGATTAGCCTCTTTCCGGGGTCCTTCATTTGTGGTTAAACTCGCCGCCTATGTCACACATCCAAGATGCTCCAGAACTCCGCGATCTCAATGACCGGCAACGTGCTGGCGTCGAGGCCACTCATGGTCCGGTACTCGTCATAGCCGGGGCAGGCAGCGGCAAGACCAAGATGCTTACGGCGCGAATCGTTCATCTGATGAGCAAATACCAGGTGCCCGCCCACAATATCCTGGCTGTGACCTTCACCAACAAAGCTGCCGGCGAAATGCGCGAACGCGTCAGCCGTGCCATGGGCTTGCACCCCGATGCCTTGACGCCACCGCCGCCCTATTTTCGCGGTGCTTTGCTCTCGCAGCCCACCATTGGCACCTTTCACGCGATTTGCACCCGCATGTTGCGTCGTGAAGTCGATCGCACGCCGTTCAAACAGCAGTTCGTCATTTATGACGACAGCGATCAGCTGTCTTTGATCAAGGATTGTTTCTCGCAGCTCAATCTGTCTGAGAAGACCTTTTCGCCCAAAAGCTTTCAGCACGCGATCAACCAGGCGAAGTGTTCCGCGCTCGAGCCCCACGAGATCGAGCAGAGCGAGTTCAACCTGTACGCCAAGAATCTGGCACGAGTGTACGACCTTTATCAGCGCGAGCTCTTCAAGAACAATGCGATCGATTTCGGCGAGATCATCACGATGACGTATCGCCTACTGCGCGATAACGCCGACATTCTGACCAAGTATCAACAGCTTTATCAGTTTATTCATGTGGATGAGTATCAGGACACGAATCGCGCGCAATATCTGCTGGTAAAATTGCTGGCTGCGGGTCACCGCAATCTTTGCGTGGTGGGCGACGAGGATCAGTCGATCTACAAGTGGCGTGGTGCTGATATTCGCAACATTCTTGATTTCGAAAAAGACTATCCGGAAGCCGTCACCGTCAAACTTGAGCAAAACTACCGTTCGACCCAGACCATCATCAACGCCAGCGCCCATGTCATCGCTAACAACTCGGCTCGCAAGGCCAAGACGCTTTGGACCGACAATGAAGTAGGCGAGCGCATTCGCCGTTTTCAGTTGGCCGACGACCGGGCGGAAAGCGAACTCGTCGTGGAGCAGATGAAAGAGCAGTGCGCATCAGCTGGCTACGCCTGGAGCGATGTTTCGATTTTTTATCGCACCAATGCCCAGTCTCGCGTGTTTGAAGACGTGCTGCGCCGCGAACGCATTCCGTATAAGATTGTCGGCGGACTGCGGTTCTATGACCGCAAGGAAATCAAGGACGTGCTCGCGTATTTTCGCGTGCTCACCAACGGCAACGATTCCATCAGCTTCAAGCGCATCATCAATGTGCCCCAGCGTTCCATTGGCAAGGCTACGGTTGAAAAGGTCGAGGAGCATGCTTTCAAGGCAGGAATCACCTTCGAGCAGGGGCTGATCGATACGGCCGGTAACGAGGTTCTGGCGGGTGCCGCGCGCCGCAAGGTGGGCGAATTCATCGTGCTCCTGAGCGACATGCGCACGCTGATGAAGACCAAAACCTTATCCGAATTTTATCACGAGCTCATCGATCGTACCCGGTATGTTGAAGAGCTGCGGGCCGAGAACACTGAAGAGTCGCTCTCCCGCATCGAAAACTTGCAGGAGTTCGATTCCATTCTGGTTGAGTTCGAAGCTTTTCAGAAAACCGCAATGGAAGCTGCCGGCGGTGAGCTGCCGAATGCCGATGTGCTGCTGCCGCATTTTCTCGAGAGCGTCACCCTCTCGTCCGAGCAGGCCGACGGTGAGTCTGAAACGGGTTTCGTCTCGATGATGACCTTGCATACGAGCAAGGGCCTGGAGTTTCCACTCGTGTTCGTCGTCGGCTGTGAGGAAGGTCTGTTTCCTTCAATTCGCCAAAACGAGCAGGAAAATGAAGAGGATATCGAGGAAGAGCGGCGCCTCTGCTACGTGGGCATGACCCGCGCTAAGCGCAAGCTCTACATGACGGGGGCGGTTTGCCGGCGTGTTTACGGAAACATCGTCTATCACGACCCTTCGCGGTTTTTTGCCGAGATTCCGGCCGACCTCATCGAGTTCACCGATCTATCGCGGATGCGACTGGCAGGTGGCGGCGCGCCGGTGCGCGGTCGCACTGGCGAAGACGACTACGAATTTGAAGCACGGCAGGTTCATGACTCCTATACCCGCACGTCACCACCCGCAAAGCGCGAAGCCAGCTGGGACGCTCATGTTCCAAGTTTCATGGCCACCACTCCCAAAGTCGGCTCGGGCGTGCCCAATATTGGCTTGCAGGTAAAGCACGGCACCTACGGCCTGGGAATTGTGCGCGGAGTTGAAGGCGCTAACCAGGATGCCAAAGTCACCGTCGAATTCGCGGGCCGGGTTGTGAAGAAGTTCGTACTCAAGTTCGCGAATCTGGAGTTCATGGCATGAGCAAGTTCGGGCCAGACACGGTACGCAAAGTAGCCGAGCTAGCCAGGCTGCAGCTATCCGACATCGAGGTGGCGAAGTTTACGGAACAGCTGGGCCACATTCTCGAGTATGTCGACAAGCTCAACACGCTCGATACTTCGACGGTCGAACCGCTGCTGAGTCCGCTCGAAGTCGCAACGGCCTTGCGCCTCGACGAGGTACGCCCGTCGCCCGGCGCCGAGGTAATGGTGTCGCTTGCCCCGGATCAGCTCTATGACAACTATAAGGTGCCCCAAGTGATGGGGGGGAACTAGGAATGATTCGTGCGTTACACGAAAAGCTGACGACGAAAAAAATTTCCTCGGTTGAGCTCGCAAAGCATTACCTGGCGCGAATCAAGCAGGATAAGACCAACTCGTACATCACGGTTACTGAGGACGCCGCTCTCGCGATGGCGCGAGCAGCGGATAATCGGCTTGCCGGCGGCGAGGACGTCACGCTGTTGACGGGTATTCCGCTGGGACTCAAAGACCTGCTTTGTACCCAAGGCATCAAAACAACCTGCGCTTCAAAAATTTTGGCCGACTACAAGCCGCCCTATGACGCAACCGCGGTGGCGCGCCTCAAGGCTGCGGGCGCCACTTTTCTTGGCAAGTTGAACATGGATGAGTTCGCGATGGGCGGCTCCAATGAAAATTCCGCGTTTGGCGCGGTTCGCAATCCCATCAATTCCGAATACGTTCCAGGTGGGTCCAGTGGCGGCTCGGCTGCGGCGGCGAAGGCTGGTCTTGCTGCCGCTACTCTGGGCAGCGATACGGGCGGCTCGGTTCGATTGCCGGCGGCCTATACGGGTACGGTGGGACTCAAGCCAACCTACGGCAGTGTCAGCCGCTATGGCCTGGTTGCCTTCGCCAGCTCGCTTGATCAGATTGGGCCCATGGGAGTCTCGGCCGAAGACTGCGCCATTTTGCTTTCGGCGATCGCCGGGCACGACCCCTTCGACTCGACCTCGGCGCAACGTCCGGTCGCTGATTATGTCGAGCTGATGAAGCAGGCGGGTACAAAAAAATATCGCATCGGCCTGCCGCGCGAATATTTTATCGGCGGACTTCAAAAGGAAGTGGGCGCGTCGATTGACGGCGTGGTGCAGGCGCTGAAAAAGGCCGGACACACACTGGTCGACATCTCGTTGCCGCATACCGAGTTTTCGGTGGCGGTTTATTACGTCGTCGCCGTAAGTGAAGCTTCGAGTAATCTTGCCCGTTTTGACGGCGTTCGCTATGGCGCCCGGCTGGGCGGTGATCGTACCTTGACCGAGATGTACAGGCAGACGCGTTCCCTTTTTGGTGATGAGGTCAAACGCCGCATCATTCTGGGCACCTTCGCGCTTAGCGCCGGTTATTACGACGCGTATTACAAGAAGGCCTGTCAGGTGCGGCGCCTGATAAAAAATGATTTTGATAAAGCCTGGCAGAGTGTCGATGTTATTCTGGCGCCGGTTTCGCCCACCACGGCGTTCAAAATCGGAGAGAAAACGGCTGATCCTTTGCAAATTTACCTGAACGATATTTTCACCATTCCAGCCAATCTCGCGGGGCTGCCGGGCATATCGGTGCCGGCGGGCCGCGACGCCAAGGGGCTGCCCATTGGCGTGCAGTTCATTGGAAAGCCTTTTGCCGAGGCGGAGTTGCTGGCACTGGCCCGGTTTGTTGAGGATGGCGTGCATCGCGAGGAGGCCGAGCATGGATTTTGAGCCGGTTATCGGACTCGAGGTCCATGCGCAGCTGACGACCAGGTCCAAGCTCTTCTGCGGCTGCTCGACTGAATTCAATGCACCCGCCAATATCCACGTGTGCCCGGTCTGCTCGGGCCATCCAGGTACGCTGCCCGTGCTGAATGCCAAGGCCGTCGAACACGCAATCAAGGCGGCGCTGGCACTGGACTGCAAGGTCAATATGCGCAGCATCTTTGCGCGCAAGAATTATTTTTATCCCGACCTGCCCAAAGGCTACCAGATCACGCAGTTTGATCTGCCCATCTGTCAGCATGGCCATCTCGATATCGAGGTGGGCTCAAGCGTGAAGCGCGTGGGTATCACGCGCATTCATATGGAAGAGGACGCAGGCAAATCCGTGCATGCGCAAGGTTACAGTCTGGTTAATCTGAATCGCGCGGCCACGCCGCTTATCGAAATCGTCAGCGAGCCTGACCTTCGTTCCGCTGAAGAGGCCGGTGCTTATCTGCGCAAGCTTCGCGCGGTGCTCATGTATCTGGATGTCTGTGACGGAAACATGCAGGAAGGCAACTTTCGCTGCGACGCCAATGTTTCCGTGCGCCCCGTGGGTACCGAAAAATTTGGCACCCGCGCCGAGATCAAAAACGTGAACTCGTTTCGGTTTGTCGAAAAGGCCATCGAGTACGAAATCAACCGTCAAGCCCAGCTGATTCAAAGCGGCGGCAAGGTGGTGCAAGAGACTCGCACCTACGACAGCGGTAAAGGCGTGACGATTTCGATGCGCAGCAAAGAAGAGGCGCACGATTACCGCTATTTTCCCGAGCCCGACCTGATTCCTCTCGTCATTGCACCCGCCCTGCTTGAGGCGATTCGCGCCAAACTGCCCGAGCTGCCCGATCAGCGGCGCGACCGGCTTATCCGCGAAATGGGAATACCCGCCTACGACGCCACCGTTATTACCTCGAGCCGGCGGCTTGCCGAGTTTTTTGAAACTGCGGTTTCGCACTGCGGTAATGCCAAGGCCGTCAGCAACTGGGTCATGGGAGAAATGCTTCGGCTGCTCAAGCTCGACGAGCGTGAGGTGGATGATCTGCAGATGAAGCCGGATGAACTCGGTGCGTTGATTCGAATGATCGATGCCGGATTGATCAGCAATACGATCGGCAAGACGGTATTTGAGGAGATGTACAAAACGGGTAGCTCACCCGAGGCCATCGTGAAAGAAAAAGGATTGATGCAGATTTCCGACACCTCGGCTATTCTCCTGACAATCGACAAGGTTATCGCCGCCAATGCCGCGCAGGTTGCGGAATATCGTTCGGGTAAAGACAAGCTGATGGGCTTTTTCGTCGGTCAGGTGATGAAGCAGATGAGCGGCAAGGCGAATCCTGGCGTCGTGAATGAATTACTGAAGCAGAAACTTGGTGCAAAATCATGAAGAAGCATTTTTCGCTCCGTTCCGGATTTTTAATTTTATGTGCGCTGGTCTCGGCAAGCTGCGTGAGTGCCAAATATTCTTACCACAGCGTCTACAAGCTCGAGGGCTGTACCCAGGTGCCCACGCGCGCAACGGTGGGTGAGGCGCTGCTGCATCGTGGTTATGTGCATTTTTCCGAGGTGAAAGGGCCATTCGATGTCTTTCATCGCGCGGACATCATCAAGAAGGGCGCCCTCGCGGTGGAGCCTTACGAAGATAAAGCTGGAGATATCGCCGTCGCGGTCTGTGCCGGCGGCGCTGAAAACTACCTGCTCACCGAAGAGTGGACGAGCTGCAAAGATCACAAAGATTGCACGGTTGAGAATCAAAAGGATTTAAAAAAATTGGCGGAGGATTGGGGTTGCCGGGTCAGCGAGCGTGCTGGGCATTCTGAACGCTGGAAACTCGAAGACCGCCAGGATTGGACAAAAGAAACATGTTCCTCGATCGCAACAAAACTTACCTTGTAATAGTCCTCTCGGCTTTCGTTTCGGCGTGCAGCTCTATGGCGCCGACGCATCTGGGAAAATTCACCTTTGAAGGCACCGTGAAAGACGCAGCCGGCCAGCCCGTGCCTCACGCCTGGATAAAAGTGCGAGGCTGGGAAACTCTCAGCGACGCCAGCGGAAAATGGTCCCAGGTGCAGGTTGTCGATTGCGGCACGCTCGCGGAGCACGTCGAGACCTTCGAAGAAAATGATGCCGTCCTTGTCACGGCAGATGGCTTTCGCTCCCAGGAAGAGAAATTTGTCGTAAAACATCCAGGCTATTTTCAGAGCTGTACCCCCGAACAGACCCTGCGCTTTGAAACTGTTTTGACCTCTGCGAGCGGTGTAGTCGAGTCGGCGGCAGCTAAAACAACGGAGCCCAAAAAGAAGCCGCCGCGTCGGGCCGCGCCAGCGTCCACGAGCACGAAAGGGAGCTACTCATTATGATGAAAAAGATGCTATTGGCCGTTGGCGGCCTGTTTGGCTTGCTGCTTTTGGCGGCGATTATCGTGCCCCTTGTGGTGGACGTTAACAAATACCGTCCGCAAATCGTTTCCAAGGCCAACGAGATGCTCAATGGCAAGCTTGAGCTGGGCAAGTTGAGTTTAAGCCTTTGGGGTCGTGTGAAAATAGATGTCGATGGGCTGAAGCTCAGCGATTCAGCAGGCAACTCCGTCGTCGCCGTTAAAGTTGCGAGCTTTGATCTCCCAATCCTGAGTCTGCTTTCGGGCAGTCCGGTTGTCCGTCTCAAACTCACCGAACCACAGATCGACATCGTGAAGCAGAAGAACGGCAAGCTCAATGCCCTGACGCTGGTAAAAGAGGTTCCCACCGCCAAGTCGGGCGCGCCAGCCACGTCGGGCAGTACGGCTGCGAGCGGCACTTCTGGCAAGGCGGGGGCAACCGAGATACCGGCAATGGTTCTGAATTCCCGCATTACTATTTTGCTCGATCAGGCGAAGCTGGATTACAAGGACGAGCTGACTGGCGACAAGTACGCGGTCAACAAACTTGATTTTCGCCTCGAAGATGTCTCGCCGAGCAGCAATATGCCATTTGAGCTGACTGCCGATCTTGATCTGCTCGTGCAGAAAAGAATCAAGGTAACCGGCCCGCTCGTGTTCCATGGCGATATCAAGGCAACCAGCGCTGCCGGTGCTTTCGAAAAAGCCACTGCCAAGGCGGCTTTGAAGCTGGACGGCGTGGAAATTGTCGATCCCGGTCTTTTTCACAAGAAAAAAGGCGTGGCGCTGGGATTTGACATGCAGGCTGACGTTACGAAAGACACCTTCACGGCGCCCAAGATTGTTTTCAAGCTGGCCGACGTCGAAATCAACGCAGAGGCTTCGGCGAAAACCGTGGGCAATGTCACCACCATCGGTTTTAAAGCAGAGACCAGCCGCATCGACGTCGCCAAGCTTGGCGACCTTTCACCGCTTGTGGGCGAGTACGGCCTCAATGGTCTGGTGGATCTCGTGGTGAATGCCAGTGGTCCCTCCAACAAGCTTGGCTACAGTGCGGCAGTCAAATTCAATAAGATCGCACTTAATCATGAAAGTCTGAAGCAGCCCCTTGAGCTCAATGGGTCGCTTAAAGTCGCAACCAACGAGCTGCAGAATCTGACCGTCAAGCTGGCTGCAGCCAAAGGCTTCGATCTCAATATTGCGGGCAGCATGCAAAATTTCGCGGCTCCGCGCTTCAAGTTCAACGTCACCTCCAACGAGATGGACCTCGATGGTCTGCTCAAGGCTTCCGAAAAAGCCGCCGAAGCGCGCAAGGAACATGTGGCGGCCCAGGCCGCGGGCAATGCTGGCAGCCAGGCGCCGGCGCCTGTCGTGGATTACAACGCCATGTTCGCGCCATTGCATAAGATTCCAATGGCCGCAGCTGCGGCCGGTACCATTGATTTTAATTTGAAGAAGATCAGGTCGACCGGCGTGCTGATCGAAGGCATGCAGGGCCAGCTGGCGCTGAATAATCTCCTGATGCAGCTCAAGGATTTTTCGATGAAGATCTTTGACGGCTCCATCAAAGGAAGCATGAGCTTCAATGCTCGCGGCGCAAAGCCCGAGGTTGGCACCAATTTGACCGTCGCCGGACTGCAGACTCAGAAGATGGTTGAAAGCTCGATGCCGATTGCCCGCAATACCGTAAAAGGAATCATCAGCGCGGGGCTGAATATCGGCGGAATGGGGCTGAATCAGTCCGATATTCTCGCGGGCTGGAAGGGCAATGGGTCGTTTGAAATCAAGAACGCCATCTTTTCGACCCTCGACGTGGGAACTCAAGTTAAAGGCGGCGTGCTCGACAAGTT
>JBBRLF010000119.1:0-13054 GCA_038231515.1 candidate division WWE3 bacterium | reverse complement strand
CGGCCATGGTACGAACTCCTTTGTTAAGAAAAATCACTCTAGCTGAATCAATAATGGGGTGCAAGACAGGTCTTATTGGGGGTTAATCCCGCCCATTTCTTTAATAAGACCGTAACGGTGCAGCTTGTTATAAAGCGTCTTAATCGTGACGCCAAGCGTTGTGGCGGACTTGGTCTTGTTTCCATGGTGGAAAGCCAGGATTCTCAGAATGTGGTGGCGTTCCAGCTCGTCGAGCGACATGTCGACGTTGAATTCCGAGCTCGAATGTCCGCCGCCGTCCGTACGCGTCTTGGGCATACGGATGTTGAACGGAATGTCGTCGATGCGGATTTCGTTGTTCTCGGCCAAAATCTTCAGCCGTTCAATCGTGTTCTGCAGCTCGCGTATGTTGCCGGGCCATTCGTAATTATTGAGCAGGTCGTAGACTTTCGGGTCCACGCGCTTGATCGTCACGGGGCCGCCGTACTTGGAGTTCTTCATGAAGAAATCCACCAGAGGGCGAATGTCCTCTTTGCGTTTGCGCAGTGGGGGCACGCGCAACGTGATCGTGTTCAAGCGGTAGAAAAGATCTTCGCGAAACCGGCCTTCTTTGACTTCTTTTTCGAGGTCACGGTTGGTGGCCGAGATGATGCGCACGTCGACACGCAAAGGCTTCTTGCCGCCGATGCGATAGATTTCGCCTTCTTGCAGAAAGCGCAGCAGCTTGGCCTGAATGCCCAGGCTCATTTCGCCGATTTCGTCCAGAAACAGCGTTCCGCCGTCGGCCGTTTCCACCAGACCCATCTTCTGCACGACGGCGCCGGTGAAGGCGCCTTTTTCGTGGCCGAAGAGTTCTGATTCGAGCAGGTTTTCCTGAAGTGCGCCGCAGTTGATCGTGACGTAAGGCTTTTCAACACGTTCGCTGCGGTAATGCAGGCGCCGGGCGACGAGCTCTTTACCCGTGCCGCTTTCGCCCTGAACCAGTACCGTGGCGTTCGTGGGCGCGATCTTGTCGACCATGTTGACGACGTTCTGCATCGCCTGGCTGGAGCCGATGATGTTGCCGTCTTCACCTTTTTTGTCGTTGGTGACGAGGGATTTCAGAACCTTGTTTTCCTTTTGAAGCAGGCGCTGCTGTTCAAGGATGCGCGTGCTGGCGTTGCGCAGCTCGAGCGTGCGCTCTTCGACGGTCTGCTGCAGACGCTTGTTGAAAGATTTGATTTCGTTATACAGCTTGCTGTTCACGAGCATGACGGACAGCTGCGCGCCCAAGCTTTCAAACGTAACTTTGTCTTCGTCGTCAAAGGCGCCAATGGAGCTGCTTTCAACGGTAAGCACCGCGGCGATGGCGCCGTCGACGATTACGGGAATGCTGAGCTGAGACTTGGTTTCAACTGGCAGAGACAGGTTCGTGAAGCTTGGATCGCGGGTAACGTCGTTGCAGACGTAGGCGCGCTTGGTGCGAATCACGGTGCCGACGATGCCTTCGTTTTTGATCGCGAAGCCGGGCTGAATGTATTTATTGTAGGCGCCGCTCTGGGCGCGCAGCGTGGCCGTGCCATCGAGGGCGACTGACCAGATGCTGAAGGAGTGGTAATGAAATTTGTTTTGAACGACGGTGACGATCTCTTCCCAAAGATTTTCGGTGCTCACCAGGGATTGCAGCTTGATGCTGAGTTCGTTGAGCAGTCTGAGCTGCGCTGAGGACTTGGGCAACATCGTCGGTGTCGCTGGGGTGGTATTTGGGGTCAACATTCTACGAGTCTCCAGTTTGCTACTTGTCTCAGTATTTTTTACCCGCTCCTGGGTAAAACCTTCACTAGACGGGCTGCATTATATAACTTTTACACGCCGTGTCAATGCGTAATCTACACGGAGGGATCCGAATTTGTAAATAGCTGTAATTATAGCTTTAAATAGACAGTCGATTTGTGCCGATTTGGCCTTAAAGGAAAAGTTGATATAAATGGTCAGACAACTTAAAATTTGATCTCTGGGGGAAATCTTGAAATTCAGGCCACACCTGGCTCTTTGGGGGCTGCTGCTTGCGCTGGTCGCGGGAAGTAGTGCGTACGGAAAAGAGCTTAAATATTGTATAGATGGAGCAGTCGTTGAGCCGAAGTCGGCTCTGGGCAAGCAGCTCTATGCACCGCCGAAGTCTGAAGCGCTTGATACCTTTGGCCAGGTTGAGGACCCCACGATTTGCGACTTCTCCCACAAGGGAAAAGTTGATTACACCGCACCACCGCGCTGCGAGCCGATCTGCGAAAAGCGCCGGAGTCAGCTTGGCGATCTGCTCAGCTGTATTCATGAGACTGTCGACGGCGCGTTGAACGACTCCTCGGCGAAGTATGGCCAGTTTGTGGTGAACACGAGTGGCCTGCCCATTCGTTTTCTTGTGCCTTCGTCGCCCAATCATAATATCCGCGGTCTGCTCTTATCCGATTCGGATAAACGGTCGCCGATCAAGATCAGCATCAACGAGGATGACCGCTCGGTGGATATCGGAAAACCGGAATGGAATAAATCCTGGACCGACGTCACGGAGCGGGCAGTGGCGGCCTGCAATGCGGCGCCCGCGAAAGTTCCCGCGCGTGACTGTTCGAGGCTGACTCAGTCCGGCCTGGCCTTTGCCGCTAAACTCAAGCTGCTTGAAAAAGGCGTCAGTCTCGCCAATAAGCTGAAAGAAAAAACTGGAATCGATCTGCCGGGTCTGAGCACCTGCGATCCGGCAAACGGAAACTTTGGCCTTGGCGCGCCGAAGAAGCCGCCGCTTACGGCAAATAAGAAACCAAAAAATCTGCCGGCGGGCACGGGCAAACTCGATCCGATTTTTCGTGAGTGCCAGAATCTCAGTCTTGGATCGATCGATGTTAGCTGCGCGGATCTTACGGCCTCGGGGCTTGGTCCATTCACGGGTGAAGTTCAGAAAATTTTAAACAATCCCGGCACGCTCGTGAATTACATCGATCTGCTGCGTATTCGCTCGGTAGCGGCGCTGATGAAAACGCATCGCGAGACGGTCGGTGTGGAGTTAGCAGGGCTGCCGCCAAGCTGCGATCGTTTCAAGGCGGGCATCGCAGCCGCTGAAAAGCCCCTGAATGAAGACGAGAAGAAAAAGTTCGAGGCCACCACTACCGCCGAGAAGCTGGCGGGACTGCAAAAAATCGCTCAAAGGCTGGTGACGGTCATTGACGACGAGCGCGCGGCCAATGCTGTGCCAAAGCGCATAAACTGCCACAAAGACGGGCAGGCAATGGAGTGCGACGAAAATCCCGCGTATCCCGCGGCGCAGGCGCGGATCGAGGAAGACCGCCGCACGGTGCGCGCTACACTTGCCCGGTACCCACTACTGTCGGCGCGCGACGACCAGCCCAAAGACCGCGATGATCTGCCGGCGGTAACTGCCTTTGCGAACGGCACCGCCGATACGCTGCCAAAAGTCGCGGCCGACGCGCGGAAAAAAATCTCAGCAGCGATTACCAAAAATATCAGCAAAGCCTGCAACAACAGCAACGACAGTGGCGGCTGGGCGCAGAGTAGCGACAGCATAAGCTGGATCGATCTGGTGACCTTGCCCGGCCTGACGTCAGACACCATCGGGACGCCGCCTTTCGGCGTATTCAGCTCGATGCAGGCCTGCCTGAAACGCAAAGCCAATGACATCACGTCAGGGCGTGACGAAGCGCAGGTGCTGGTGGCCATAGGCTGCCTGGCCGGCACTGTCATGAGCGGCCCGTTTGTCGGAGTGCCCTGCGCCGGAATCATGCTGGCCATGGCGGGCTCAGACTTGATGCTGGCCTCGAACCGTTTTGACTGGATCAGAGAGTGCCAGGAGCTGGCCAAAGGCCCGGGTGAAAAAGCTTTTTGCTCGTCGGACGATTATCTGTCGGCGCGCGAACAATATGACTCCGCCATCGAAGCCGCGGTAATGGCTGGTGCGTTTGCCACTATTGAAGCCGGTCACGGGCTGCTCAAAGTTGCCAAGTTTCTGACCAAGGCGAAGCTGCTGAAATATGCTGCCGAGATCGGTGCGGCCGGCAACGACGCCACAAAGCTAAGTACGATTGAAAAGGCGATTACCGAAGAAGCCGCGGCTTCGCCATTCGCTCCGACGGTGGAGGCCGCGAGCAATCCGGCGAGTATTGAGGTTGTGGCGGCGCCGGCTCCGGCGCAGGTGGCTGAGACCGTTCGTCCCGGCTCCGCGCAGGTGGCTCCAACCGTTCGTCCCGGCTCCGCGCAGGTGGCGCCAACCGTTCGCCCTGGCTCCGCGCAAGTGGCTGAGACTGTTCGCCCGGGCAGCTCGGGAGCGTCCGATGGTGCGCCAACGGGCCGTCCGACTGCGCGCATAGGAGCGCACCCCAATGGCGAAAATCCCTTTGAAGTCAAAATACCGCGCGCCCCGCCTGCGCCCAAATTCGAAGTCGGGCTGGGCGCTGTCGAAGAGAAACCAGTTGTTCCGAAGAAGGTCAAACCCAACGGCAAGGTCGGCATGGACCGCGTCGAGTTCGGCTACTCCGCCGAAAAAGGCGCGCCACAAGTTACGGCTCCGGAAATTGAACTCAAGTCACCCGTGCCCGACGGTAAGCCTCTCGTCGAACCCGAAGTTAAATATTCCAACGAGGGTAAATCGCCCGAAACCCTTGTTCGCGAAGGCACCGGCGCCGCATCTGACGCGAAGCTAAAACCACTTGGACAAGGTGGGTTTCAAAGCGTTTTCGAAGACCCCGTGAACCCAGGGCGGGCGGCCAAGGTTTATGATCGCGAGCTGATCTGGCAGAACATGCAGAAGCAGATCAGAAAACGTATTACTAGGGCTATCAAGGGCCGGCAGCTGGGCGAAGCCATGAAATATAAACGCATGCTCGATGAGATGAAGGCTTCGATTCCGAAGGGTGGCAAGGTTCCGCCCGAAATTGATCGCAAGATTGCCGTGCTGATTCAGCGGCAGCGCGTGCTGGCCAGGACGGTAAGCGGCGAAATGGTGCCGCGGCTCAATAATCTTATGGGTGGCGAAATCAAGGTGACCATGGTCGAAGGCCTGCAAACCGTATCTGAGACCGGATATTCGAACGTCGAAAAAATTACGGTGGGACAGATACCGGATGCCCCGGCGGGCACACGCTGGGTCGAGGGCGATCGTTATGCAGCCAAGCTGAAAGAGGGAACTCCGGAGTGGGACAAATTTCGCAAGGTGGAAGCGCGTTGGAACAGCTCGGTGGCGCCGTTTGAAAAGCAAATGGCCGGCTCGGGCGAAAAGCTGGGCTTAAGTCTCAAAAAAGGCGATCAAGGGTTTGAGTTTGACTTCGGAACTCCCGGCGACAATATGTCCAATACCTATCTGAAAGTCGACGCCAAGGGCAATGTGCTCGAAATCAAGATCAGTGATATCTAGTCCCACGCGGCCGCGGAACTAGGGCTTAAAACGGCGTGGCTGAAGCCGTGCTCCACTTCGGCGCTTCACACTCGCCCAGGCCAAACGTCAGGCGTTTGGTGTTCTGCCCGTCGGCCGAAAGCACGTAGATATTCTTCTGGCCCGTGCGATTGCTGCTGAAGACGACGAAGTTGCCGTCAGGTGAAAAATGCGGATCTTCGTTATTGCCTTCGTTTTTGGTGAGTCGTTCCAGATTCGTGCCGTCGACACTCATCATGAAGATATCGAAATGCGATTCGTTCAGGCTGGCAAACGTAATCTTGTTGCCCATGGGCGACCAGCTTGGCGTGGCGTTGAGCCGGCCCGCAAAGGTCAGGCGGCTTGCGACGCCCGGATTGGTTTTCATCGTTTCGACATCACCTACATAAACCATCGGCTGATTGGAGCGGGTAGAGATGAACGCGATGCGCTTGCCGTCGGGGGCCCAGGCCGGATCGACGTCGGTGCCCAGCGAGCGCGTCAGCCTTGTCACTTCACGCGTGCCCGGGTCGAGCAGGAAAATATCGGGATTGCCCAAAAAGCTCATCGTCAGCGCGATGTGCCGGCCATTAGGCGAGTAAGCCGCGCCCGAGTTGATGCCATGGCGATTCGAAAGCAGGCGCGAATGGCGGGTCGCGAAGTCGTACTCATAGAGGTCGATGTTCTTCACGTTGTGGCTGTTCTTTGTATAAAGCGAATACGCGATATGCCGGTTGTCGGTGCTCCACGCCGGCGCGAATGAAAGGGTGCGGTGGCTCGTGAGCTGGTGGGGGTTTGAGCCGTCGAAGTCCATGACCCAGATTTCTTTTTCGCGCGACTTGTTGCATACCATGGTGATCTTCGTGAAAAAGATACCGGGCTTGCCCGTCAGTGCCTGCACGACGTCGTTGGCCACCGTGTGGGCCAGTACCTTGGGTTCATTGGTTTTAGCCACGTACCGTTTGCCCAGGATTTGTTTGGTGCCCAGCACGTCGTAGAGGCGCACTTCAAAAGCGATATTGTCGCCGGTTATCGAGATGCCGGTCTTGATCAGAAATTCAGTGCCGATCGTCGACCAGTCCGAAATCCGGAAGGATTCAAGGGTCAGGCCGGCTTCCTGTTTTTCAATGAAGGCCGAAGGCGACTGAACCGCGAACAGGTTCGTGAAGTTCAGGTCGTTGGTGATGAGCTCTTTTACGGAATGGGCCAGCCCCTTGGGATCGCCGGAGTCCATTCCGGCCGACATGTATTTTGTATTGGGAATAGCTACGACGCTTTTTTTCACGCGCGCCTCGCCCACCGGAATATAGACCTGCCCGGCTTTGGCGGTAAGGCTGCACAAAAGAAGAAATGCCATCAAAGAGGGTTTAACCATCGTTCCAGTATAGGAAGAAAAAGTCAGAGCGGAAAGCCCAACGTGAGGCCATCGTTGAGAATGTCGCCCGGCGGCTCGCCAAAGGGCTGGGCCATGCGGATGGTTTTGAGGCAAAAATCGTCAAACTGCTTGTTTCCGCTGCTCTTGGCCATAATGGTATTGCTGACGTAGCCGGCGCGATCCAGGAAAATCACTACCTTGGCGTCGAGACTCTGTTTGGAGAGCCAAACCGGCAGATTCCAGTTGTCGCGCAGCTTGCCCTGCATTTTGCTGATAAAGGCGTTGGTGTCGATAGCCGGCCCACCGGTGGTCGAGTCACCGTTTGAGAGCTTGTTGCCCTTGGCCACCACCCTGGGCTTCGCGGGCATATCGTCTTTTTCGATTTCGGCCAGCGCCTTGATACGATCCAGGGCATTGAGGCGCTCTTTTTTGCGCGCGGCCTCTTTTGATTCGGCCTTTGACTCGGACTTTGACTCGGGTTTCGGCTTGGGCTTGTCCTTGTCATGTTTAACCATCTCTTCCGGAACGGCTTCAGGCGGCGGAGTCGTCGGGATCGGAGTTTTTTTCGCCTTTTCCGCCATCTTCTTCGTCAGCTTGCTGGCGTTTTCAAGCTGCTTGCTGAGGTCGGAAACATCATTGGGTTGAACCTTGCCGAGATCGGCTTTTTTGACGTCGGGCAGTGAGACCAGATCGACGCGAATGCTGGGCAGGAATTTAATCTGGTTATGGGGCAGGGCAAGTCCCAGCACGACCGCGCAAATCGCCAGCACCGCGTGCGCGCTGGCCGAGGCCTTGAAACCGCGCCAGAAAAGTTCGTCCGTGAAGCGTGAGGTCACGAGCAGGCTTATCGGGACGGGGCGAGGTGGGGGAACTTTTTTGGCTTTTACCCCGTCCATCCCGGCTTCACCGATCTCCGAGCTTGGGGGGCTCTGTGACCAGGCCGACCTTGCTGATGCCGGCGCGTTTCACATCGGCCATGACCTGCGCGACGAAGCCATAGGGCACGTCCTGGTCAGCCTGGATGAAAATCTCTTTGCTCTGCTTGGTTTCGTAAATGGCCAGAAGCTTGGTGCGCAGGCTCGAGATGGGAATGGTGTTTTTGTTGATGAGCAGCTTTTTTTCGGCTGTAATGACCAGCACGATCTGGTCCTGCTGCTCATCAAGCGCCTGGGCCGCGGCCTTGGGCAGGTCAACCTGCACGCCTTGCTGCATGAGTGGTGCCGAGACCATAAATACGATCAGCAGCACCAGCATGACGTCGACCAGCGGCGTGACGTTGATCTCGGAAAGCGTGGCTGAGGTGCGTCTGCCGGGGCGGCCACCGAAGTCGCCGCCGCCGAGGTTCATCGACATTTCAGTTCGCCTTCATCAGCGAGCGTTGCACGATATTGAGAAAGTCCTGCGAAAAGGTATCCATCTCAACGGCCAGCACTTTGATTTTTCCGACGAAATAGTTGTACGCCATGACGGCAGGAATAGCGGCAGCCAGTCCCGCCGCTGTGGTGATAAGCGCTTCTGAGATACCTGGTGCTACGACCGCGAGATTCGCGCTACCCGTGGCGCCGATGCCTTGAAACGAATTCATGATGCCCCAGACGGTGCCGAACAATCCGATGAAGGGGGTCGCGCTACCCACGGTGGCAAGCAGGCCCACGGCCACTTCCAGGGCGCCGATTTCAGACATCGTCGCCCGCGAAAGGGCGCGCGAGACGTTGGCCAGACCCTCGTATTTCACCGCATCGGCTTTGTTCTCGAGCGCCGAAAGTTTTTTGAGCTCCTTGAAGCCCGCCTTGAAAACGTTCGCTACCGGCGAATGGGTGTATTGATCGGATTTGGTGAAAATTTCTTCCAGATCCTGGCCGTACCAGAACGTGTTCAGAAAAGCCTGGGATTCCTTGCGGGCGATTGTGAGCGTCTTGTGCTTCATCACGATCACGGTCCACGACAGCACCGAGGCCAACAGCAGGCAGAGCAGCACGAACTTCGCCATCCAGCCGGCCTGCATTATCAGATCCAACGGGCTTGTCTGCAAGCCGCCATTCAACACCACTGCGCCACTAAACAATGCCCCAATCATCAGAGATGCCTCCTGAATCATTCAACATACATAGATCTTGGGAAATACTATCAGACTTCGATTTTTTTGGAACGGATCTGAGGAAGATACAGATAAATGACAAGCAGCACCGAAAGTACGATGCCCGACTCGGGCCCCGTCGTACCGCCCGAGAGCAAGGTGCCAAGTCCGTCATCGCTTGCAGCGCGCAATAGCAGTAGGCCGGGCATGTCCTGGCCCATGTAAGGCAGTCCGAAAAGCACGTGCACCAGAGTCAGAAAGGCCGCGCAGAAGCTGGCCGAAGCCATATAGCTGCGCTCATTGCGCGCGATCATTGAAAGCGTCAAATTGAGCAGCAGGAGATTCACGATCTCGGTCCAGCCCAGATCGAACTGAATCCATTTCAGCAGCAGATAGACCGCCGACGAGCCGGCCAGCGTGCCAAGCAAGCCAAACTTTGCATGCAGCTCAGGTTCGAGCACTTCACGCATGATGAACTCTTCAACCACCACGGTGACAAACATCGCCATGCCGAAAAGCGCCGCCGAGCCCAGCGAAAAAACCACCTCGTCAAACTTCATGTACACGCCCAGATAGCTCATGTGGCCGCCAAGCGTCGAGCCGATGATTAGCACGGCCGCGAGAATCGAGCCGTTAAGGGCGTTGGGCGCAAAGCTTTCGCGCAGGCGCCGGCTGTCGAAGACCTGCTTGAACTGCGTGCGGGTCAGTGGCTGCAAAATTTGAAGTGTGGTGACGAATACCAATGCGGAGAATCCATAGGTCAGCACCTGATTCGCTCGTACGACGTCGCCAATTTTCTGCAGCGCTGAATTCGTGGGCGAGCGCACGAAGGAATAAGTCACCAAGGTGAGATACACCAGGCGAACGAGCCAGAACGAGATGATATAGCCCGTCACTAAACCAAAGGCGCGCGTCAACGGGTGCCGAAGACTAAGCATACAGCAATCATATCAGATTTTTCAGCACCGCGAGTCAGCGGTTCAGGCCTTCTTGATTAATAAACCAGGCGGCATTCTGGCTGACGCAGTTCGAAGTCGTCACCAGCGTGGCCAGAGGTGCGGGGGCCTGCCTGATCATGTAGAAGAGGTTCGCGCAGATGCCGAAGCCGATATAATTCACATCGACGTCGGAAAGCGGCGACGGCTTGGCGGCCGAGATTCTATTGCCGTTCGCTTGCAGCAGCATTTCATAATAGGTGACTTCCATTCCGTAGGGACCGGCCTGGTCGGTGTCACATTCGTAAATGCCATCGGCGACGTCGGGTGGGCATTTGGAATGGAAATATCCATCACCGTGCCGGGCTTCATGAATGATGGTGGCGGCGCGCGTGAACGAGCCGGTGTAGTAGCCGTCCTGCGAGGAAAAAAGCTTGGTGATCGTCAGCAGGCCGCCCAGGTCGGCTTTGGGCGTATACTGTGCCGTAAAGTTGGGGCCTACGCTGTCATTGTAAGTGATCGTCTGAACCAGATTGATGATGTGGTTGAAGATGCTTTTCTGTGGCGTCTCTTCGGACTGAAAAAGCGACAGGTGCCAAAGCGGAATCGAATAAGGTGCCACGTTCAGAATCGTATTCTGCGCCGGCAGCTTGAGATTGTAGGCGAGGATGGCCTGAAACGCTTCGGTTACCTTGTCTTTGGCGCCGTCGGGCGCGGTGGCCCACGTGGCATCGTAAGGAAGAATGGCTTCCAGAGCGGCTTTGCACTTGGGTTGAAGCTGGGCGGCTGGAGCGCCCGCTGCTGTAAGGTTAATCGAGTAGGTGCCGGGCGCCTGCAGATAGTTGCAGTCGCCGATCACTTGCGAATAATAATCCTGCGTGGTGCAGGCGCTGAAGAGCAAGACTGGTAGCAAGGCCAGGGGCAGGAGTTTGTTCATTTTCATTTCTGCAACCCCACGTCAAAATAAATGCCGGCTACGGCGATGTCCGGCCCCAGACCAAACATTGCGCGAAACGGATCGTGCTCATACGAGGTTTGAAGTGCGGTGCCGAACGTGAAGTTTTTCAAGTTCACGATATTGGCGTGCACGCTTGCCGAACCCTTGTAGCCGATCTGATCGGTGGCGAGCGGGCCCGCGAACGGGTCGGTGAATACCGTGGCGTTGATGGCGCCATTGAAACGGTTGGTCTTGGTCTTCCATTTGAAGGCGATGGTTTCGGAGAGTATATTGCGTTTTTCTTCCGGGCCGGCGTTTACGCGCAGCTGCTCGTACTCGTATCCGGTGCGCGCCATGAGACTCATATTACTGGTGCGAACGATGCTGACCAGAAATTCAAATCCCGTAGCGAGGATGTCGCTGTAGCCGCGGTCAAGGTCTTCGCCCACGGTTACGCCGTTAAAGGCCAGGCCGACGTGCGCGCCCTTGGCCAGCGCCTCAATGGCGCCGATGCGAAACGAATGCGAAGCGGAGTTGAACATCCGGGGTGTTTCGGTTTGGGCATAACGAAAAAGGGCGTCCGTTGAGATCAGGAAGTCGCGCGTTTCGAAGTCGCCGCCGCCAAGATCAACCTTCACGGTCCAGCGCAGACAAGGGCAGTAGCCGTAGCTGACTTGAAAGCCACCTTCAACATCGCCATTAATGTGATAGGTCGGAAAGATCTGATCTTTCAATGGGATAGGGTCAGCTTTGCTGAGATTGCCCGTTGTTATTAAGCACAAAATGGCCAGCGCCGCATACATAGAGGTGTTCATGATGCGTTGCGTCGTAGCATGCTTCATTGCTCATTGGAAGCACTTCCCGAGTATTTCTGTCGGAAATTGCGGCATTAACTACCCCGCATAGCTCCAAGCCAAGCGTTCGGGCCCTTTCAGGGCGCCATAAAAGTGGCGATCTTGACGCGTTCCTGCTAAATTTTAGGGGTAAGATGCACCGTGGGCGCGGTGCTCAGATGGCGTCAGAGACAGGATGTCGGAGCGGAGACGATTTACAATGATTACCCTTACTGGCGTTACTAAAAATTATCCCTCAGGGCAGAGACCGACCTCAATTCTTGAGAACGTAAATCTCAAAATCACCAAAGGCGAATTCATGTACGTCGTTGGGGACAGCTGCGCAGGTAAAACCACCTTGCTCAAGATGCTCTACGGTGAAGAAGGTCCCAATCGGGGCTCCATTCAAATTCTGGGACAGGATCTGGCCAAGGCCGATCCCGCGCGAATTCAGGCCCTGCGGCGACGCATCGGTGTTATCTTTCAGGACCTGCGACTGATTGACGATCTTTCCGCCTATGACAACGTGGCGCTTTCACTCGAAACTTCTGATGGAAACAGCCCGCGCAACATTCCTCATTTTTCGGCCCGCCGGGCTATCGACGAATCATTGGCGATGGTGGGTGCAGGCGCGTTTGCCAAAAAACGGGTGAGCTCGCTTTCGGGGGGCGAACGTCAACGTGTTGCCGCAGCCCGGGCAATTGTGCGGCAGCCTGAAATTCTTATTGCCGATGAGCCCACGGGCAGCCTTGATCGCGAGCACACGTGGAGTCTCATGGATCTTTTCCAGAAAATGCATCTACGCGGCGCAACAGTACTGATTGCCACCCATGATCGTGAAATCGTTCGGCGCGTGCGTCGGCGGTCTTGTGTTCTGAAAGCCGGAAAACTGGTGGTAGAAGAGGGAATATGCATGTTTTAGCGCTGAGGCTGGCCCTCAGTCATCTTAGGCAGAAGCCATTTTCGCGGCTGGTGGTAGTCACCTCGATGGCCTGCATTCTTCTAATCAACGCCGTGGTTTTTTTGCTGTTTCAGAGCTTTTCGAGCTCTCTGGCCGAGGTGCGCTCGGCCCGTTTCATGACGGCTTATCTGGAATCTTCGCTGTCGCCCGCCAAAGAGGTCGAGGTGCTTAGCGCGGTTAAGAAAATTCCGGGCGTGGGTTCGGCACAGCTGGTGAGTCGCGACGCTTTTTTGGCGAACTTCTCGAAGTACTTTCCGCAGCTTTCAAACGCCGTGTCGACGCTCGAGGCTGACACCATTCCCCGGTACGTGAAGGTGAAGGTTTCTGACGAAAATGAGGCTGCGGTGCAGAGCAGGCTTCAGACTTTGCGCGGTATCGAGATGGTAGAGCTCAATCAGCACCGCTACGCCGGCCTGATTGGCGCGCTGACTACGTTACGCAAGCTGGCGCTGGCCTTGATTGTTGGCATGAGCGCGGCCCTGCTTTGTATCTTGTTGAATCACTTCAAGCTGGGTTCGGCGTTTCAGACCCAGGTACGCAATACACTTTCTGTGCTGGGCGCGCG
>JBBRLF010000118.1:0-13083 GCA_038231515.1 candidate division WWE3 bacterium | reverse complement strand
ATCGGCACGAAGGGCGCGCGTCTGACGTGTCACGTGAGCCTGCCCGGCCGTTATCTGGTATTCATGCCTACCGTGGATCACATCGGTGTTTCACGTCGTATCGAGAGCGAAGGCGAACGCCGTCGCTTGAAAGAGACGATGGGCAAGATTCGTCCGTCCAAGACCGGTGTGATCGTGCGTACGGCCAGCGGCAAGCAGACCGACCGCAAGCTGAAGGCCGACTTGGATTACCTGGTCACGACCTGGAACGATATTCAGAAGAAATTTCTCAAGCAGCGCACGCCCAGCGTGGTGTACCAGGATCTGACCATCGTGCTGCGCGCGATTCGCGACATGTTCACTGACGAAGTCGACAAGGTGATCGTCGACAGCAAACGTGAACACAAGGCGATCATGAAGTTCGTCACGCGTTTCATTCCGACCGTTAAGGACAAGGTTGAGCTTTATACCGGCGAGCAGCCGATCTTCGACACCTACGGCATCGAGACCGAAATTTCGCGGGCCCTCGAACGTAAAGTGTATCTGAAGTCGGGCGGCACGCTGGTAATCGACCAGGCTGAAGCGCTCGTCGCCATCGACGTCAACACGGGCCGCTATGTCGGCAAGAAGACGCTCGAAGAAACTATTCTCAAGACGAACCTCGAAGCCGTCAAGGAAATCGCCTATCAGCTGCGGTTGCGAAACTGCGGCGGTATCATCATTCTTGATTTGATCGACATGGAAAAAGAGGCGAACAAGGAAAAGGTTTACAAGGCGCTCGAAGAGGCTTTGAAGAAAGACCGGGCTCGTCCGAGCATCTTGAAGATCAGCCAGCTGGGTCTGGTCGAAATGACCCGCAAACGCACGCGCGACACCATGGTGCGTTCGCTGTGCGAACCTTGCTCGTACTGCGAAGGCCGGGGTTTTGTGAAGAACAAGCTGACGATCGCCTACGACATCATGCGCGACATCGAGCGTGAAGGTACGGTCAGGGAAACTCAGGCTATTTCGATTCAGTGTCACCCGACTGTCGCCGACGTATTGCTGGAAGACAAACGGGACGTGCTCGAAGACATGGAGCATCAGTTCAACAAGAAGATGACCATTCGTGGCAACGGCGCTTATCACGTCGAACAGTACGAGCTGGTCGCTCACCGTGAAAACAAGAACATGGTCTGGTCGAGCGAAGAGCGCCGCCAGCAGCTGCGGCAAAAAGGCCAGGAACGTTCGCAGCAGATGGCCAGCGAGCTGCGCAAAGTTACCGAGGCGGATCGCCAGGAAAAACGGCGTGAGCAGGAAGACAAGCGTCGCGAGCAGGAAGAAAAACGGCGCGAGCAGGAAAAGCTGCGGGCGGAAAAACGCGCGGCGGCCGAAGAAAAACGCAAACAGCTCGCTGCCGATAAAGCCGCGTTGCTCGTGGCTCAGGGCCTAGATCCCAATGCACCGATTCCAGAGGGAGTCGTGGTGCCGGGGCTCGAGGCGCTGGTACAGGCCGAAGGCGAGCTGCAAGACGCTTTTGAAGAAGAAGACGAGGATCAGTCCTCGGTCGGTATGGATGGCTTGCCAGTTCCACGGGTTGTGGGGCCGCGGCAGGATCGTGCAGGCCGCGACAGTGCAGACGAGCTGAATGCGGACGGTACGCGCAAGCGCCGCCGCCGTGGACGCAGGGGTCGTGGCGGTCGGGGTCGTGAAGGTGGAACAGGTCGTGAAGGTCAGGCGGCAGGCGAAGGCCAGCCGCAGGGTGGACGCCAGCCGCAGCAGAACAGGCAGGGTGGCCAAGGTCGCCAGCAGCAGGGACGCCAGCCGCGTCCTCCGGCCGGACCACCTAATGTGCGCCCGGTAACCGAGGGCGGTGCCCACGTGAGCGGCGGACAAGAAGTGAGGACTGATGCCAATGCATTTACTCCATCCGCACATTCAGAACATTTGGATCCAAGAGAGCTGGGCGGTTCGACCGTCGGGGGCAGTGACTTCGACAACTCCCGTGACGTGCCGGAAAATGCTGGCGGAGCCGATGGCGGCGAAATGGGAGCCGGGGGCACGCATCCGGCGGGTGAAATGGGGCCGGATGGCGTGCGCAAACGCCGTCGCGGACGTCGCGGTGGACGTCGCAGGCGTCGGTTTGGCCCGGGTGAAGGACCTGAGCCACGTGCGGGCGGAGCACCGGCTTTTCGCGAAGGTGGACCAGTTTCGGTGGTACCGCTGAGCACCTCAAGCAATCGCGGCGATAGCTCGGGCGGCGGCGGTGGCGGCAGCAGTGATGGCGGTGGATCTCCGTCGTGACCGATATCAAGAGTTTGATGACCGAGACTCGGCGCTTTGAGCCACCTGCGGCTTTTGCGTCGCAGGCTCGCATCAAGAGCGCGGACCTTGAGCGTCTGCGCAGGGACGCGAAGAAGGACTACGAAGGTTTCTGGGCCGCGCGCGCCCGTGAAACCTTGACGTGGGACCGTGACTTCACCACGACGCTGAAGAACAAGCCGCCTTTTGTGGAATGGTTCACGGGCGGCAAGCTTAACGCGTCAGTGCAGTGCCTGGATCGCCACATGGACGGCGTCGTTCGCGACAAAACGGCGCTCATTTGGGTGGGTGAGCCCGCCAAGCAAGATTGCTCGGCTCTGGAGCGCAGAACCTATACCTATGCTGAGCTGCTTGACGAGGTTGCGCGTTTTGCGGCGGGCTTGCAGAAGCTTGGCGTAAAGCACGGCGATCGTGTTGCGATATATCTGCCCATGATTCCCGAAGCCGCGGTGGCCATGTTGGCGTGCGCGCGTCTTGGCGCCACGCACTCGGTGGTGTTTGGCGGTTTTTCTTCAGATGCGTTGCGCGATCGTATTCAGGACGCCGAGGCGAAGTTCGTAATCACGGCCACTGGCGGTTTTCGGCGTGGCAAGGTGATCGCGCTCAAAGCCAATGTCGACGCGGCAGTGGCACAATGTCACACCATCGAAAAAGTTATTGTCGTCGATCGTTTCGGCGAAACGGGCAAGAGCGCGTATGGCATCAATGCCGAGGCGCTTAAAGCCGGGAAGATCGCCTGGAACTCCAAGTACGACGTCTGGTACCACGACACGCTTTCGAGCGATCGTGCGCCGGCGGTAAGCGTGGACTCGGAACATCCCCTCTTTATTCTTTATACGAGCGGTACGACGGGCAAGCCCAAGGGCGTCGTGCATTCCACCGCCGGCTATATGATGTGGAGCCAGCTGACGAGCGAATGGGTTTTTGATCTGAAAGCCTCGGACGTTTACTGGTGCACGGCCGACATCGGCTGGGTTACGGGCCACTCCTATGTCGTGTACGGGCCGCTGGCTGCCGGTGCGACCACCGTGATTTACGAAGGCGCGCCCGACTCGCCAACGTTTCATCGGTTTTGGAAAATCATCGAAAAAGAAAAAGTTTCAATCTTCTATACGGCGCCGACAGCTATTCGTGCTTTCATGCGCCAGGGCGAAGAGTTTCCAGCCTCCTGTAACCTGACCTCGCTGCGGCTGCTGGGCTCGGTGGGCGAGCCCATCAATCCGGAAGCCTGGATGTGGTATCAGCGCGTGATTGGTCAGGAGCGTTGCCCGATCGTCGATACGTGGTGGCAGACCGAGACGGGTGGCATCATGGTGAGTCCTATTCCCGGTGTAACCGCGACCAAGCCCGGCTCGGCCACGCAGCCTTTACCCGGTATTTATGTCGACGTCGTCGATGATAATGGCGCGTCAGTTGCGCCCGGTGGCGGCGGTAAACTTGTAATCACCAAGCCCTGGCCTGCACAGCTTCGTACGATCTGGGGTGATCCGGAACGCTATCAGAAAACATATTTCTCTGAGCTTGCCGGCCCGGGCGGCTTCGAGTGCGAGCCCTATTATTTTACCGGCGATGGCGCGCACAAGGACAAAGACGGTTATATCTGGATCATGGGCCGTATCGACGACGTCATGAACGTGGCGGGACACCGGCTGGGCACGATGGAGATCGAAAGCGCGCTCGTCAGCAATTCCAAGGTGGCTGAAGCCGCCGTGGTGGGACGCCCTGACGACCTAAAAGGCACCGCCATCTGCGCGTTCGTCACGCTCAAGAAGGAATTCAAGGGGCAGCTTACGGTAGCCGAGCTGAAAGCCCATGTCGTCAAAGAGATCGGCGCGCTGGCGCGTCCGGACGAGATTCGTTTTACCGACGCGCTTCCCAAGACAAGAAGTGGCAAGATCATGCGGCGTTTGCTGCGCGACATCGCAGCTGGCCGCACGACCATGGGTGACACGACAACGCTCGAAGACCTTTCTGTGCTTTCGTCGCTACGCGACTATCAAGACGAAGGCTGAAACGCCCAGGTATTTGCGACTGAATTAGCGCGCGCGAAAGTCACCGGTGTCAAAAAACATCGGTATCGACGTGCCGCAGGTGCTGGCGATGGATTCCGCCATGGCTCGCACGGTGGCTTCTTCGCGATACATGGCCGATGCCCGGCAGACGGATTCGAAGTCGTCTTTGAGTGCCTCGGTGCAGTTTCCAGCGGGCGGATACGCGTCCATGCCTGCGTGAATTTTTATCGGTCTCACGCGAGTGTGTGGATCATCGGGTGTACAGCGAGAATAGGTGTCCTCGGCAATGCGTTTCAGGCCTCGATTTGAGGCGAAGGTTGGCTTGGTGCCGGGTGGGGAGTCAGCAGGCGGTGCAATCTTTATTTTTTTGGGAACAGGATCCGTCGTGAGCTTGTGACGCGAGTTCAGGTAGTGGATCATTGCATGCAGCGTTTCATGAAGCACCGTGACCATTGTCAGAATCCGCTGTTCCGGGGGCTGCAGGTGGAACCCGGTGGCGGGGTGATCGTGCCAATGTTGCAGGCGGGTATCGCGCCAAGCAAAGTAGGGTCGGTCTTATTGCCCGGCTGAGCAGCCGGGGTACAGGCGATGGCCGAAGCCCCAGCGTCTTTGACGGTTTTCGTGAGCTGATTCGCATCATGCACGCCCTGGCGAATCGTATTGTCGGCGGGCTGTGCCCAGCACGAGATGACGGTGCTGAAGGTGAGCAGCGCCAAGCCGGTTGCAGTGAGTGGATGAGGCCGCATTTGTTGAGTCCCTCAGGCTTCTATTTTAACATGTTAAAATTGCGTACGGTGGTCGGGGTTCAATGCTTGGCGCAGGCCCCAGCTTTTTTGAACCTTACGGGTGCTTCCAGATCATCGAATCCCGGCGTGCCGAGGATTTTCAAGGTGTCGACCGCGTTGGGAATGGCCGAGGGGGGCAGCACTCGCACTCGCACCAGCACTTTGACATTGGTGTCGACTCGCGTGACCGAGTCGGGCGGCGGAAAGTCATGGAGCAGGAAGCGCTCTTCGTTTTTACTTTTGGCGAAGAGTACCAGCTCGAGAAAGTCGCCATTGCGTTCGAGCTTACCCGACAGCACATATTCGCCGCACTGGTACCGTTCCAGGGCCGACGCCTGCGGGGCAAAGGCAAAAGCCAAAGTCAGCAGCAGCAGCCGGGCCATCAGTTGATTGAAGTGGATTCGCATGACACCAGATCCATATAGGTTTCGATTTCCGCTTTTTTGCCGTTGCGGAGCATGTGTTGCAGGGCTGCCGATTTGGCGACGAGGTTGCGCAGGCGCTTGGTGGCTTCCGGCGTCTTCTTCGTAATACTGGTATGGGCTTCAAGCGCGGCGTCGGCCGCAGTGGAAACCGCCTTGGCGTCAGCCGGCCAGCATGGCAGGGGCGTGCCCGGGCAAGCGGCAGCGTCGTTGGCGTGGTCGGCAACGTACTTCTCATATGCCGCTTTGGCTTTTTCCTTGGTGTCGCCAACAGCGTCCGTCATCATTATGACGAGGGCTTTCAGGGAATCATGCGCCTCTTTCTTCAGTGCTTCGCGTTTCTTCATATTCGCTTCGCTACCGTCGTCGGGAACGTCCTTGAATTTTTGGACGAGTTCCAGATGCTTCGCGGTTTCGGCAGGGAATTTGCTGCGCAGAAATGAATTCTTGGCGCGGGTCAGGTCTTCAGTTGCTTTGGCGGCGGCGTCGGTAAGCTCTTTGCGTTTGTGGTCGTACTCGTCGAGGCCGGCGAGAACTTTTTCGGCAGATGATTTCGGATTGATCTTCATGCTTTTCAGCGCAGCTTCAGTCTGCGCCCGCAGCTCCTCGAGACGTTCTCTTATGATCGCTTTCTGCGCAGCGGTGATTGCGGCGAAGTCGCCCAGGGCTTGAGTGCCGCTGATGCAATGCAAGCTGGTATTAGCCACGGCCGAGGCGGTGGACCTGCCTTGGGCGTCGCGCAGGCTCTTGTTGTAGTAGTCGAGCAGGAAAACGTCCGAGCTGCTCTGTGGTGTCGACGCCGTATATTTTTTGGCGGCCTCGTGATGGGCTTCCTCGAAGGTGATCGACTTGCCATTCTTTTTGGCTTTGGCCAGGGAGTCCAGAAAGGCCGGCGTATAGCCGGGCAGGGCGACCTCGTCGTCCGCAGCCACCGAGAAGCCGCACGAGTTGTGTCGTGGATGTCCGTCTTTATCGAAAATCAGGGCCGGCAGCATTCCGCCCGAGTAGCAATGGTCGTGAATGCTGATGATTTTGAGCTCAGGCGGCAGGTTCGAGGTTATGGCGCGAAACGCGTCCACTGACAGATCCATGCCCCATAGACAGACCGAATGTTTTTTGCTGCCATCGGCGCTGGCATTGGCACCGTGGTCGTTGAAGTAGAGTACCAGCTGGTGATTGCCCCCTTGGGCCATGGCCGCCTTGGCCAGCTCCTGGATGCGCTTGCGTACCTCTGCGACGGTGCCGGGGCCGTCGATCTCGGGCAGGTCGGTATTCTTATAAACGATCTCGCCACTTTTATCGCGCACGGGGGCCAGCGTTTTAGGATTGCATTCGGGCATATCCGGCTCGTTGTTTTTGCCGTCGGCGTTGAGATAAGTCTTGGTGTCGCAGCCATCGAGCGCTTTGTAAAACGCGGTGGCGTCGCGGACGAAGTCGCAGCGATTCTGGGTCTTGTCGACACCGCCATTGACTGAAAGGCAGGCCCGCGTGGCAAGCGCGTTGGCCGGCGCAAAGAGCGCGAGTGCAAGCGCAAAGCTGCTGAATTTCCAGCACACATGCATCAAATGAAGTTCCCCCGACTGCTAGAATATCACGGCAGGGGCGCCTGAAGACTTGCTTCGAAGTTTCGGCGACTTGCAGGGGCCGGATCAGTCGGCGCGGCGTCCGGGCGCCAGAGCGGGCAGCAGCTTGAGGGACTCTTTGGTTTTGACAAAAGGGCTGTTGCGGGCGCGCTGGCATTGTTCGTCGGTCACGTAATAGGAAAGCAGGTTAGCGCTGTCGGCCATTAGATTATACCCGATGCCCGAGGTATGACCCATATTCATCACCACATGCCCGACTTCGTGGGGCACCACAAAGGCATGCGACGTGCTGAAGTTGCTGCGGTCGTAAGTCGTGACGACGGCCGCGCCTATAAAACGATAGTCACCGCTTTGCTGGGGCACCAGATAGTCTTGCAGCCAGGCGTGGCTGCGGCCCACCGAAAGCTTCGAGCCGACGCCTTCGACGAAATAAACATTGATCTCGTTGTCTACATGTAGCGGAGTGAAGAGGCACCGCTCTTTCGCACCCAGAAAGGTGAGATCTTCGAAGTTGCGATCAAGGCTGTTGAGAAAGGCGGGGCCTTCGACATATTTGAGGCTGTGCAGCTCGACGTCGATTCCACAGCCGCGATAGGTGTCGCGCAGCTGTTCAAGATAGCGTTCGGCGTCGGAGTCGGCGAAGTCACCGTTGAGCCAGCCGCGCTGATTGTAAGCCACGAAGTTGACGGGCATGACGAGTTTGTAGTTGGGCATGCCGCGTGTGATGTTCTGCCAGTTGGGCTGCTTCCATTCCTTGAAGCCCGAAACTGCGGCTTGCTTGCAGGCCGCATCCATATCCATCTTACTGATTCGATGACCGCCAAGAGCGTGGCTGGATTGTTCACAAAGGCCTGTGAGTAGGATGAGCGCTAAAAGTAACTTCATAGCGGCGGACCATACAATAGTGTATTATACTAGTCAACTACCGATTACCACTGGCTTTTGCTGGGAATCAGCAGACTTTCGAGGAATTTCAGGCTGCATTTGCTGATGAAGCCTGGCTGCTGCAGCTTTTCAAAACGATGAATCTGCAGATCGCCTTCTGTCGCGGCCGTGGCCTTTTTACTACGCATGTAGACGCCGCTTTCGGAGTCGTGTTCGATCGAACGCAGGTTGAAGTTAAACGAGCTGATCAGCACCTGGTCGAGGTCGACAATGACGGTTTTGCCGTGAAGAGTTTCGGTGCCCGTCCATTCCTGCACTGTGATGCCGGGCGTTTTGGAGATGTCCTGGGCCGCCGTCTGATAGAGCGGGTTGCCGGTGGGATGGTTGTTGGATTTGCGCGAGTTGGTGTAGATCGTGATTTCGACATGGTCCTGCGTGGCCTTGGCGATGAGGAGATCGGCGAGTTCGGGGCTCAATAGTAAATATGGAGTTTCGATGATGATGCGGGTCTTCGCCCCTTTGATCATCTCGACAATCGTGTGCTCGAGGCCACCAGAGCCGCCTTCCAGATCGCCTAGCTTCGAGACGAACTGCACAGACTGCGCTTCGATCTCGAATTCCAGGGCCGGGTCGGGCGCCAGCCCTTCGACGGGCAGCTGCGAAAAGTTGAGCAGGTTGAAACTTGCGCGCGTCAAAAGCCGCTCCTGCACCTGCCATTGCTCGGGAGTGAGGTTCAGGGAGTAGGGCGGCGGCATGACGTCGCGGCTGTTCCACACGGCATTGTAGTAGTCCTGCGAGAAAGACGCGGAGCTGCCTTCGATCAGCATATTACGTCCTCGAAAACCTTTATTGTGGGATTTGGACGGGGGGACCAGAGTTTTGTAGTACGGCCCACCCATGTTTTCGGTGCCGGCAATGAGGCGCCAGCGATCGGCCACGACCTGTTTGTCGTGCATGCGCTTCCAGATCCACGAAACTTTGGCTGACCAGGTTTTCGGATTGAGTGAGATGTAGTGGTAGAACCTGACCTGAATGCCATTGTGAATGAGATACGCGACCAGCTTTCGCGGCAACGCGTTGTTGAGGCCATCGAGCAGAAACCGCACCTTGACGCCGCGGTCGGCGGCATCGACCAGCTTGTTTAAGAATGCTCTGGAAACGTCGTCATCGTGAAAAAAGGCAAACGAGACATCGAGCTCATCGACGGCATGGTCGACGACATCGAAATGGGCCTGCAGCCGCGTCTCGTCGGTGACCAGCAGCCGGACCTTGTCGGCATAGGCAAATGTTTCCAGTGCCGCCGCGGCTACCACGCAAAGCGCGAGGCTGGCGAGCATTCGCAAGAGTTGTGACTGCCTTCTGGGTGGCGCCTTCAGGCGTAAACGATACATACCAGTAGGATTATCGGCATTTCGGCGTGGAAGATTCAGTCCTGGCTCGGATTGACTCAAGCCGAAGACTCCGGTAACTCTTGCAGAATGTTTAAACCACTCGCAACCTTGGTGCTGCTATTGGCTTGCGCGACGACGGTCAGCGCAAAAGATCGGGCCCGCGACCTGGGGCTGCGCTTTCAGGGCGATCCTGGCCCGCTCAACGCCATTACCGACGTTCCGGGCGTGGGCGTTAACCTGGTCACGATCGTGGCCGGCGCTGACGGCGACGCACATGCCGCCCGCACGGGGGTGACCGCCGTTTTTCCCAAGGCCCAGGTTCCGGACAGCCATGTTCCCGGCGGCTTTTATGCGCTCAATGGCAACGGTGAAATGACCGGCACGATCTGGCTGCAGGAGTCGGGCGATCTCGAGGGGCCGATTCTATTGACCAATACCTATAGTGTGGGACTGGTACGGGACGCCATTCGCGAGTGGGCCGCAAAAAAATATCCCACCCACCCTGATCAGTATGACGACACGTTAAGCCTGCCCATCGTGGGTGAGACCTATGACGGTTTTTTGAACGACATCAACGGATTTCACGTTAAAAAAGACCACGTCTTTCAGGCCTTGAAAAATCCCTCCACGGGGCCCGTGGCCGAGGGCAATGTGGGCGGCGGCACGGGAATGATCTGCTTTGGTTTCAAGTGCGGCACCGGAACTTCGTCGCGCCGGGTAAACGTAGGCGGCAAAGACTACGTCGTGGGCGTACTGGTACAGGCCAACTACGGCAGTCGTGATGATTTGCTGATTCAGGGCGTTCCGGTTGGAAAAGAAATTTCAGATCTGCGTCCGGTGCATGGCGAGAAGAAGAAAAAAGACGGTTCAATCATCGTGGTGGTGGCCACGAATGCCCCACTTCTGCCCAGCCAGCTCAAGCGTCTCGCACAGCGTGTGCCCTTGGGCCTGGGACGCACCGGTGCCATTGGCGACAACTCCTCGGGTGATATCTTCATCTCGTTTTCGACCGTGGCACCTCAGGGCCATTCGCCGCAACTGCAAACCTGGCACGTGCTGTCTAACGAGGTTTTGAGCGATCTATTCCGAGCGGTGAGTCAGGCCACGGAAGAAGCCGTGCTCAACTCGCTGGTCGCAGGTGAAACGATGACCGGGGTACTGGGCAATAAGGTTTATGCGATTCCGCACAAGCGGCTGCTGGAAGCCCTCAAAAAAGGCGAATAGCTCGTCCGGTCCGATGCATTGACGGATGTGGCCGAGTCCGGTTACTCTGGCTCATGTTTAAAATGCGCGCAGCCCTGCCACTGATTTTTTGTCTATTCCTCTCCTTTTTCAATGAGGCTAGAGCAGAAACCGCCAAGAGGCTTACGATTGCCGTGATTCCCAAAGGTACGACGCACGAGTTTTGGAAGTCGGTGCATGCGGGCGCGGTACAGGCCGCGCGCGAGCTGGAGGTTGACCTGATCTGGAAGGGGCCACTCAAGGAAGACGATCGCAGCGCTCAGATCAATCTGGTCGAGGACATGCTGACGCGTCAGGTGTCAGGCATTGTGCTGGCGCCGTTGGATGACACCGCACTTCGTGGGCCCGTCGAAAATGCCGCGCGTAGTGGCAGCCCGGTCGTGATCATCGATTCCGATTTAAAGTCTGACAAGTATGTGAGCTTCGTGGCCACCGACAACTACAAAGGTGGTTTCATGGGCGGCGAACACCTGGCCAAGCTTATCGGCGGTAAAGGCAAGGTGGCCGTATTGCGTTATGCCGAGGGCAGCGCCAGCACGGCGGCCCGTGAAAAAGGTTTTATCGAGGCCATGAAAAAGTTTCCGGGCATCGAGCTGGTCAGTCAGAACCAGTATGGCGGCGCCACCACTGAGACCGCATATCAGGCTTCAGAAAACATGCTGGCACCGCTGCGTGGCGCGGGCGGCGCCCTGGGGCTGCAAGGTGTTTTCTGTCCTAACGAGTCGACAACATTTGGAATGCTGCGTGCTCTGCAAGACGGCGGCGCGGCGGGCAAGGTGAAGTTTGTCGGCTTTGATTCCTCGCAGAAGCTGGTCGACGCGCTCAAAGGCGGTCAGATTCATGCGCTCGTGGTGCAGAATCCGATGAAGATGGGTTACCTGGGCGTAAAAACTCTGGTGCTGCATCTGCGCGGCAAAGCTCAAGCGCGTCGAGTCGACACGGGCGTGACCGTGGTGACGGCGGCCAGCCTGAAAGACTCCAAGATTCGCGAGCTGCTACTTCCTGATCTGGGCAAATGGTTGAACTGAAACTTAGCGGTATTCATAAGCGCTTTGGGGCAACCGTTGCGCTTGCTGGCGTTAGCCTCGAGATTCGCGGTGGCGAAGTTCATGCGCTACTGGGTGAAAATGGTGCGGGTAAGAGCACGCTGATGAAGGTGCTCTCCGGTGCGGTGGAGCCCGACTCAGGCCAGATGGCGCTGGACGGTGTGCCATATCGCCCGCGCAATCCCAAGGAGGCCCGCAGCCTTGGGGTGTCGATGATTTATCAGGAACTTTCGCTTTGCCGCAATCTGACGGTCGCGGAAAATATTGCGTTGGGTGACGAGCCCGGGCAGCTGGGTGTGCTCGCGCGCGGGCGCATGACTGAAGTTGCGCGTGCGGCACTGACTGCGATTGGAAACAGTGACCTGAATCCCAATCTTCGGGTGCAGTCATTGCCTATTTCGGCCCAGCAGCTCGTCGAGATTGCGAAAGCCGCGGCAAGCGGTGCGCGGATTTTTGTCTTCGACGAGCCCACCAGCAGCCTGACGCAAGCCGACGTCCGCAAACTTTTTACGCTCATCGCCGGCCTTAAGGCTCAGGGGCATGCCATCGTTTACATTTCGCATTTTTTGGAAGAGGTGACGGAAATCGCGGATCGCTACACCGTTTTGCGTGACGGCCAGACCGTATATACGGGACAGGTGGCCGGCGTCACCATTGAGACCATGATCGCTCAGATGGTGGGGCGCGACCTGACAGCCCTTTATCCACGTTCCGAACATGTGGCGGGCGAAGTTTTGCTCGAGGTTAATAATGAGCACGCCCGGCTTGAGATTCGTCGTGGCGAGGTGGTGGGGCTGGCTGGTCTGGTCGGAAGTGGCCGCACGGAATTTTTGCGCACGATCTTTGGCCTGGATGAGCCGGTGGGTGGCGTGCGGTTTAAGAATGTTTCGGGCGATTACACGCCGGCGCAACGCTGGAAGCAGGGCATGGGGCTGCTGAGCGAAAATCGCAAGGAAGAGGGGTTGGCGCTGGGGTTGCCCATCGCCGAAAATCTGACGCTCACCAAACCCTTGCGTCCGCGCGCACGCACGGCGCTTGCCCGGCAGTGGATGGAGCGCCTTTTTATTCGTGCTCGTGAGCCCGCGCAGAAAGTGGGCGAGCTTTCGGGGGGCAATCAGCAGAAAGTAGCCCTGGCCCGTCTGCTCTACCACGGCGTGCAGCTCTATCTGCTTGATGAGCCTACGCGGGGGATTGACGTGGGCAGCAAGGCCGAGATTTATAAATGCATCGACAAGCTGGCCGGTGAAGGTAACGCTGTTATTATCGTGAGCAGCTATCTGCCTGAGCTGCTGGGCGTGTGTGATCGCATCGCGGTCATGAGGCGTGGAAAACTGGGCGTGGCCAGGCCGGCGCGCGACTGGACTGAACAGCAGCTGCTTACGGAGGCGATTGGATGAAGTGGTTGGGTAAGGTGGGACCGCTCGCGGGTCTGGTGCT
>JBBRLF010000117.1:0-13177 GCA_038231515.1 candidate division WWE3 bacterium | reverse complement strand
TGCGCAGGGATAGCGTTTACGAGTCGGCGTAAGTCGCAGGCAACAGCCTGGTGAAGGCTTCGCTGCGGTCGGGGCACGCGCCGCATGCGCGGGCTACCAGCTCCTCAATAATGCTGCGCCGACGTTTCAGGGCAATCGAGCGCGTGATGACGTGCTGATAAACATCGGGTTCGTTGATATTCTTTTCAAGCAGTCCCGTACCCAGCTGCACCACCGTCGCGTCATCGCCAGTGCGCGCAATGGCCTTGAACTCGGCCAGGGCAATCTCCTTTGCGGCTTTGACGTCGTCGGGCGCGCGCGCCAGCACCAGGCGTGCCGGCTCAGGCAGATCGACCGCAAAAAGCGAAACGATGATTTCTTTCATGACTCCTGGTTTGCGCTGACTTACGTCTTCGGCTTTCTGAAAAGCTTCGAGCGCTTTTTTACTGTTCAGGTGCTTGAGGTATTGTTTGCCACAGATAACCAGGGCCGAGGCAATCGTATTTGCCAGCGTGGCGTCGGCCTTTTCCTGGGGAAGTCTGGAGAACGCCTCGAAGTACATCAAGATGTCTTCATGGTGGCCGGTGGCCAGCGAAAGGCGAATGAGCTGAGGAATTCGCGCAGCATCGATTGTGGTTTCTTTGGAAAGAGTAGTGCCCACGGCATAGGCGGCCACGTGGTTGCCGGTCGCGACATGCAGGTCAAACAGCGCGTTCAGACAGCGGACGTGCTTGGGTGAAAACTTCAGGCCTTCTTCGAAGCAGGCCGTGGCCTGCGCGGCGTCGCCGGCAAGTCGGTGGGCCACGCCTTCGAAGTAACATGCGAGTACCGGCGCGGCTTCGGCCTTGCGCGCAAAACGAAAAGCCTTGAGCGCCTCGGGAAAACGCTTCGCGCCCAGTAGCGCCTTTCCGCCTTCGATCAGGCGGACGTAATTCGTGGGCATCATTTTGGCTGAAAGGGCAGTGAGAAAAGCGGTTTCCAGCGCCTCGACGGCAAAGGGAATAGTGATGAGCGCGTCCACGTCCTCGTCGGCCGCGCGAGTGGCCGTTGCCGACGAGTTGCTATCCGTCAGCATGAAGAACAGGGTTTCCAGGCGGCTTGGAAAGGCTTCTTTAAGGCAGTCGTAGAGGTCATAAGCGGTGTTTGCACCGAGCTGAGCATCTGAAAATACGATTTCAGGTTTCTTCGCCTGGAATTTTTCCTTGGCGCTTTCGATGGTGTCGGCAACAAAGATATTCGGAGTTTTAACCCCAAAGGTGCCGCAAAGTCTTCGCAGGGCGGGACGTGCCACCGAGGACTCCGTGATGATCAGTACCTTGCGGCTGCTCAGGTAAGTGCTGATGAGTTTAAGATCTGACGATGAAAGCGCAGCCATGTTTCATATCTTGTTACAATTCATTCAATCGAGCACGATGAAACTTATTTGGTCGGGATCGATTGAGGTTAGCGTGCCGGCACTTTATTGCCGACAGGTGGCCGGGGTTCGATCAACGCTTCGGGCGTAGCGTCAAACTTGGAACACGGTGGACTGGTGTAATCCTCTTTCAGTCCGCCACGGCCGAAGCGGCCAATAAAAGTGTCGTCAAACTTGCGGGCGCAGCAGCTTTTGGACCAGGTCTTATCGTCCATATATGCTCTTGCCTCATTGAATTTGGGCAGCAGACTTATGAGGAAGGGAATTTTGGTCTGAATGCAGCCGGAACGCACGCGATCCAAAAAAATGCTTCTTTCGTTTAAGAAAGAGCGTTGGCAGGTTCGCAGAGCCTGGGTGAGCACGCCAAAGCGAATGGCGTCGGTCAGTGCGAAGTAGGGATTGTTGGCGCTGACTTTCTCGTTTGCGTTTAAGACGGGCTCGCACTTTAGGGTTCGGGTCCCCTTTTGGCTGGGGGTTTCCTTTCGCAGCTCGCTATCGTCCATACCCCACGCCTCGGCCAGCGAGCTATCTCTCGGATAGCGGCGCAGTCGCACGCCCCGTTCTTTGGTCATGGGGGGCAGCAAAATTCTAAACGGGCTTCCCAGGTCTGGCGCGTTCCAGGTCGAAGTGATCTGGGTGGTGGCGCAGAAGTAGGGGACACCCTGAGCGTAAGCCCAGAATCCTGGAACGCCCTTTACGCGTGGCGCAGGGCTGGCACCGAGAATCAGCACGTCCTCGTCGACGTCGAAGGTGAAGACATCCTGGCCCGTCAACTCATTGCGGGTTGTGATCGAGGGATAGGCGATCGCAGCCTTTTTGTGGGGACCAAAGTAAGTTTCAACATTGCGGCTCGCACCTGTTCCCAGGGTGCTTGGATGAGTATTGGGAAATGGACTGCCATCGCTTCGGCAGCCGGAGTCAATGCAATGCAGACAGCGCTGCAAAGCGCGATACTCGTCGACCGTGCCGCCGGTGGCCCCGGCCGGCGCGGCACTGAGCAATATAAAGAGAGTTAGTTTCGCCAATGATTCAAACGTATTTGAGAGCCCCACTCGTCTCCGAGTCTAGCATGAGTTCGAGGTCTATCTCTAACCACTCGATTGTGTTATCGAAACGGCCATGAACTCGTTTGATGTCGTAATTCTGGGTGCCGGCGGCGCGGGCATGATGTGCGCGATTCAAGCCGCGCGTCGTGGCCGTCGCGTGGCGCTGCTTGACCACGTCGGCAAGGTGGGCGGAAAAATTCTGATCTCCGGTGGCGGTCGGTACAACTTCACCAATCGCAGCGTGTCGGCCAAAAACTATGTGTCTCGAAACGAGCACTTCTGCAAATCCGCGCTTTCACGTTTTACGCCCAACGACTTTATCGCGCTGGTGCGTGACCATGGCATTGCGTTTCATGAGCGCAAGCACGGGCAGCTTTTCTGCGACTCCACCGCCCAGCAGATCATCGACATGTTGTTCAAGGACTGCGAACAGGCGGGTGCGCATTTTTTTCTGGGACATAAAATTCTGGCCGTGGGCAAAGCCGAAGCGGGCTACGTCATCGAAACCGATAAAGGAAAGTTCTCGGCGCAGTCGGTGGTCGTGGCTACCGGGGGCCTTTCAATTCCAAAAATCGGCGCGACGGGTTTTGGCTATGACCTGGCCAAACAGTTTGGCCTGTCTATCGTGCCCCGGGCCGCCGCCTTGGATGGCTTGACGTTTGGCGGGCCCGACCAAAAACGGCTGGAAGGTTTTGCAGGCATTGCCCTTGATACCATCATCACGTGCAACGGCATCGCCTTTCAGGAGAATCTTTTGTTCACTCACGTCGGGCTGAGTGGCCCCGTGGCGCTGCAAGCCTCGCTGCACTGGTACCCGGGCGACACCGTCTCGATTAACTTCATTCCGGCGCTTTCGCGCACCGAGCTGCTCAAATGGTTTAACGATCACAAGAGCAACAAAGGCGAGATCAAGAACATGATGGTCGAGCTGCTGCCCAAGCGTCTGGCCGAGCGTTTCTGTGAGCTCAGCCTGCCAGCCGGCGTCAGCCTGGCGAATCTGCCCAAGAAAGACCTCGAAGCGTTTTGCGAGCAGCTGCAGAACTTCACCTTTGTGCCGAGCGGCACCGTTGGCTACGGCAAAGCCGAAGTTACCAGGGGTGGTGTGAGCACGAATGAACTTTCGTCCAAGACCCTGGAAGCCAAAAAAGCACCGGGCCTGTATTTCATCGGCGAAGTGGTTGATGTCACGGGCTGGCTGGGCGGCTTTAATTTTCAATGGGCCTGGGCCTCGGGCTGGGCCGCGGGGCAGGCCGTTTAGCGTTCAAGCTTTTAGAGGCATGGCCGGATTCTCAGACGACCTACGGCAAATCTTGCCTCTGAGTTTTTACAGTCAAATCGGTACAATCGCGTAAGGCATGTTGAAGAAGCTAATTCTCAGTTTTGCGGTATGCAGTATGGCTGGCGTTGGCGCGTCTGCTGACGCCACCGACGCGGCATCTCGGGGCGCGTTGTTCACTCAGCGCGTGGTTTGCGTGCCTCTGACGCTCGTCGCACTCGATGGCTCGGCCAAAAAAGGTTTTAGCCTCGATCTGGATAAGGCGGCCACTCAGCTTGGCGCCGGCAGTACTCAACGTTCTTACGAATTTTCGGATACGGATTTTCGGGTAGCCTTTTCGATGAAATATTCCGAGAAACAAATCGAGATCTCGAAGCTGTTCAGTCAGATGCAGCTCGAGGTGCCAGCTAAGACCAAGGGTAAAGGCAAGGGTAAGGGCAAAGGCAAAGTTGTGGTCAAAGACCCGACGACCAAAACCGAGAAGATCATGATGTCGTTTTTTACACCCTGGACCATCGATCTACCCATGCCGGCTGGTACGGTTTTCGTTTTAAAATCGGATGCAACCGACGAAGGCATTCCGGCTTTTGACGTGGAATGCCAGCTCGAACGCGTGCGTATCGACAATGACTGCTCGGATTGCAACTGACAAGCTTGCTTACCGGGGTGTGACCTTGAAATCCACCGTGGTGTAGTGACACGCATCAAGCGAGATCACAAAGCGGCGTGGCGCTTCCAGCGCCAGACTTGCTTTAACGGCCGACGACTCCCCTTTGACCGACTGGCCACCGCGGTGACCAAAGGTTGCGAGGCTCACGTACTCCTCGTCCGTTTTTGGAGCCCTTACGAAGCTGAGCTGAACTTCGACGCAGTTCTTGCCCGCGCTCGAGCAGATGCTGGGACCGCCGCTCAGAAGCTCAGGCTCGAAAGCCGTGCCCAGCGAAAGCGTGAAGCGTTTGGTGCAGTTGAGGCCGGTGTTGTCCAGGCAGCGGCCCGTTTTGTCGCGCTCGCCGAACTGTACGGTAAAGGCGTCCGCATAATCTTTGCCCGTGCAGCTGGAGGTCACGGTTTTTAAGGTGACGCTGTAACGGCTCGCAGGCTGCGCGATATTGGCGCCCGCGATATTGGAAGTCAGAGCGGTAAAGATGATCAGCAACGAAGCAAGTTTGATTGCAAGTTTCATTAGTCCCCCAGGTGTTTCCGATTTCGAATAGAAATCTACTTGAATCACCGGCTGAATTCCAGCAGCTTCGGTTCGGCTTGTCGTGATATAATTCTATGATGGCGGCTGGTGATGTCAGGAGGTTGTTGGCTTTCGTAGCAGTTCTCTTACTAGCGTTGACCGGTGGTTTGAGTCAGACTGCGCACGCCCACGATCGCGTGCCACCCGGGCACTGCTGTCCCATTTGTGGAAAGATCTGTGGCTGCCCCTTGACCGTCCCCTGCGGTGACGAATTGAAGAGAGAGGACCGTTGCATCAAGACCACCATGGCTGACGTCATACGCGATACTCCGCGCGGGCCTGGTGGTGAGCGGTTCCGAAATCGGAGAAAGTCGACTCCTCAAGAGTCTTCCTTTGAAAGTGCCAATTCCGGCAAGGCCCAAGGGCGTGAGGCGGGCGGACCCGCGAATTCCGCACCTGAGCAAGGCGAAGTGGAAAATACCCGATTGCCCCCGCCGCCTTCGACAGTTGATTTCGGGGCACCGACCACGCCACCGCCCCAGCCAGGCAAACGTCTCGATAACCAGCAGCTCGTCTTGCCATCGCTACTCGTTGACCCGAGTGGGCGGGAAAGTCGCCCGCTGCTGTTTCGGTAGACTTTGCCTATCCGACTGTCCACAGCGTAGATAGACTCGGTTTACACGCTCGTCGCGGAGTGCCGGGCCGGCGTCACCGGTTCGCGACGCGGAAGGCGTGTGCAAGTCCGAGGATCAGCCTCGTACTTTGCGGCACTTTTTTCCTAAGCCACCTTGGGAGGTACGTTACCAAACAGCTCGAGCTGAATCGTGTTGAGTAGCGTGTCGAAGTCCCACATTCCCTCGTGGCGAAGCCCGTTGATGTAGAAGGTGGGTGTGCCATTAACCCCGCTGCGCAGGCCGTTTCGAACGTCCTCGGTAATCCGAGGGGCATATTGTCTTTCGTTTAAGTCTGAGAGGAACCGGTCCATATCGAGCCCGATGCTGGCGGCGAAGGCGACCAGGTGTTCTTCTTCCAGAGCCGCTTGATTTTCGAAGAGCAGATCATGCATTTCCCAAAACTTGCCTTGGGCGCCAGCCGCCTCGGCCGCTTCGGCGGCCAGCTCGGCATGGGGGTGAATCTGGGCTAACGGAAAATTCCTGAAAACAAATCGCAGCTGATCGCCCAGCTCTTTTTGCAGTCGTTGGATGACGACCGTGGCTCTGCCGCAAAAGGGGCACTCATAATCACCATACGCAACAAGCGTGATCGGGGCATCGGGGGAGCCCAGACGGTGATCGCGCTCGGAAACGGGCGGTTTGAGACGTGAAGTGGTCATGAGGCGCCTCGCTTTCTATTTGCGCTTGCTCAAGCTCATGCCACTCAAACCTGCAAAAAGCTTTCCAGCTCGGTAATGGAGGCTCAGCAATGCAGGTCGTTGTTGGCCGCTCTTCTGAGCGGCTGCACCCGAGGCTCAGCCGGCCGTGAAATCGTCAATAAGCCAAAGCGTTCCGCCACCAGGCAAAGCACGTAGCCCCAGTCAAATTCCCCGCCCTTGGCCGAGAACTTCGCCGACTCCGGCTTGTGGTGGTGATTGTTCTGATAACCTTCGCCGGCCACCAGCCACGCTACCAGCGTGTTGTTGCGGGAATGGTCGCCCAGGTCAAAGTTCGCATAACCGTAACGGTGCGATAACGCGTTGACCATCCAGCCTTGAATGGGATGGCTCATGATGCCAAGCCAGTAGCCAAGGCCCACGAGCGGCATCTGTGTCAGGAAGCCGATGGCAACGCCAATCGCGACATGCAGCAGATAGGGCAGAATCCAAAGCTTGTTGCGGTTGAGCCAGTTTACCGGAAAATCCAGGTCGGAAACCATCGAAAGATATTTGGCGTTTCCGGCCAATAGCCTCGAAAGAGTTCTATTGTAGGAATGCAGCTGGCCCGGCAGCACGCCCCAGATTCCAAGCTGCAGGGGACTATGCGGGTCTTGTGGCGTGTCGGAATGAATATGGTGCATGCGATGCATGCAGGCCCAGCCCTTGGGGTCCAGCCCGGTGACCCAGTTGCCCGTCAGTACGACCCAGCGGCGGGTGGCCGGACTGAGGCGAACGGCGCTATGGGTGAGACCACGATGATAGAAAACGGTGATGTATAAAATATTCAGCGCATAACCAAAAACAAGTGCGGCAGCGGCTGGTAAAAGAGAATGAAGCATCGAGTAGACCCCCTGGACTGACTTTCGGTATACAAGTGTTTACTGTAACTGTCAAATGAGCGAGGTTAGGATCACGTTATGAAAGTTCGTGCAGAGCAGAAGAAACTAACGCGCAGACGGCTGATCGACGCCACGCTCAAGCTTAGCGCCAAGCATGGGTTTGCAGCGCTGAGTCTACGCGAGGTCTGCAAAGAGGCGGGAATAACGCCAGCGGCTTTTTATCGCCATTTCCGCGATATGGACGAGCTGGGACTGGTGCTGGTCGATGAGGTGGGCTTGGGCTTGCGTGCTGCTTAGGGCGGCCAGGCGTCGTTTTGAAAAAAAAGGCGGCGTCGCCCGTGGCTCAGTCGAAACCTTCATCAAGTACGTGACCGAAAATCCCAATCTGTTTCGCGTACTGCTGGGCGAGCGGCAGGGTGGCTCGAACACCTTTCAAAAAGCCCTGCATCTCGAGATCAAACGCTTCGTCGTGGATCTCACTGTCGATCTGGAACGAGAGAGCAGGCAGCTGAAGCAGCCGCTTGAAGAGGCGGGGCTGGCTGCAGAAGCTATTGTGGCGGTGGCGTTTACGGTGGGGGCTGAGGTTCTGGAGCTGCCCAAGAGCCGGCGGCGCGAGCTGATCGAGCGGATTATAAAAGAGGTGAATATGATTTTGCGCGGGGCCTCGCTGGGTGGGCGGCGGTAGGGGTGAATGGTTGGGGAGTGGTTGGGGAGTGGTTGGGGCGTGGTTGAGATTTGCTCGGGCTTCTCGCTTGGTTCAATGGTGGGATAGTCGCGATGGTCGGGCTGCTTGGGACTGGGACCGGGACCGGCGCAGGATAATGCCGCGCAACCTGTCTCAAGACATGTAAAGTCAGCTTCGCTAAATCGGATTGCGAATGTGAATGTGAATCGTATTTGGATTTATTTTTAGATCCAGCTTAACCGCGATAACTCAAGAATGAGGAGTGTCTCCGGACGCTGCGTAACTCCGAACACTGCGTAACTCCGAACACTGCGTAACTCCGAACACTGCGTAATTCCGAACACTGCGTAATTCCGAACACTGCGTAATTCCGAACACTGCGCAACTCCGAACACTGCGTAGAATTTCCTGGCCGAAAAAATGGACTGCCGGTCGTCTTAAAAATAAATAAAAATTTTTACTATTTTATTTGACGAGTTTTTGGCTATTGCGAAATTCGGTAGTACATACTGTTTTAAAGTCCACTCCAGTGGCTCTGCCGAGGTCGTGCAGCGACGAAATTATGAAATGCTTTTGGGAAAAACAATTGCTCGGCATTCGTCCGCCACAGAGGCGATAAACGCGTTTTATCGACGTTGAAAATGTCGTGTTAGCTCTTCTTTCGAAAGTAAGAGGTGTACATTAATGACCCATCAACAGATTCACTCCCGGGCTCTGGAAATTGCGGATCGCTATCGGAAATGTGTTTGCGAACTCATTGATATCTTGCAGCTGCTTGATACCCGGAAAACCTTTCGGGAGTATGAGTGTACCAGTCTGTATCAGTATGCGCTCATCCATCTCAGGTTGTCTGAGAACGTCGCCCTGAACTACATCGCCGTTGCACGCAAAGCGGTTGAGGTGCCGGCGTTGAAGCAGGAAATTAAGTCCGGCGCGCTCACGGTCTCGCATGCCCGAAAAATGTGCTCGGTCATTACACCTGCCAATCAGGCCCACTGGCTTGGGCTTGGAAAATCGGTCACGGCAAAGGTTTTAGAGCGTGAGGTGGCTAAGGTAAATCCCAAGGCTTCGGTGACCGAATCGACGACCTACGTTTCGGGTGATCGAATTGCATTTCGCCTTGGAGTCTCTGAAAAGTTCATGCAGAAACTTAAACGCGTGCAGGATTTGGAGTCGCAGCGCACCAAACGTGCGGTGGATAAGGAAGACGCGTTGCGGGCGGCGGTGGATGGTTATCTGGAAAAGAATGATCCGGTTAGCCGGGCGGCAAGAATCATGACCAAGGCGGAAAAGGCAAAAGCTGACTCGGAGAATTTCAAGTCTAACTCGGAGAATTCAAAGTGTGACTCGGAGAATTCAAAGTCTAATGCGGAGAATTCAAAGTCTAGCGCAGTGCAACCTGTCTCAAGACATGTAAATCAAAACCTCTTAACAACCCGGAAAGGTTCGGCGCGGGTAACACCAAGGAAAGCAATTCCCGCACAAATCAACCACCAGCTCAATCTGCGCGACAGTGCGCGCTGTACCCAACGCGATTCCCAGGGCATTCGCTGCGAGGCCCAGCGGTGGCTTGAGCGCCATCACGTCATTCCATTGGCCAAGGGCGGCCACGACACGCTCGAAAATCTTACGATCCTCTGCAGCCTGCACCACCAGCTTCGCCACATTTGATGTGGTTTTGGAACTGGCGCGTGGGGTCGTTACGGCGGCTTGGAAGCCGATTGCTTGGGAAAGTTACAGCGGCTTGGGATCGTTACAGCGGCTTGGGAACCGACTGCCTGGGCCGCTCACCCGTAAGGCTATTGAGAAACGCCACGATGTCGGTCACTTCTTTTTCGGTCAGCGTTTTACCCAGCTGGGTCTTGGCCATCACGCGCACGGCTTCATCCAGCGTGGCTACCGAGCCATTGTGAAAGTAAGGTGCGGTGAGGGCCACGTTGCGCCACGTGGGCACGCGCCACATTCCCCGGTCCGCCTCGTTCTTCGTCGCGACGAAGCGACCCGCGTCTTCGGTGAGTTTGTATTTCTGCTCGTACTCGCTGCCGGGAATAAGCGGAAACTTCTGATAAAAACCCTGACCTGCCTTCTGCGGTCCGTTGAACGTTGCGCCGAAGTGACAGGCGGTACAGCCAACCGACTGCACCAGCTTCAGGCCATTGAGCGCGCTGGGATTCATCGCCTTGAAGTTGCCTTTCAGAAAACGATCGTACGCCGAGTTGGGCGTGACGAGTGTGCGCTCATAAGCGGCCAGCGCGCGTGCGACGTTGGCGATCGTCAAACCGTCTTTGCCGAAAACCTGCGTGAAGCGTTTGCGATAGTCCGGAATATCGCCCAGCCGTTTGACCACCTCGTCGTGGCTGGGCATGCCCATTTCGACGGGATTGATCATCGGGCCCTTGGCCTGCTCTTCGAGGCTTGGCGCGCGGCCATCCCAAAACTGCACGGCCATATAAGCGGCGTTCCAGACGGTGGGCGAGTTGCGTCCGCCCTTTTGCCCTTTGATGCCGTTGGAAAACCGCAAGCCGTCGGTGCCACTGCCCGTGACGTCATGACAGGAGTTGCACGAGACTTCGCTGGTGTGTGAAAGCCGTTTCTCGAAGAAAAGTTGCTTGCCCAGCTCGATTTTTGCCGGCGTCATCGGATTATCTTTGGGAATGGGGGGATGGTCGGGCAGTGCGTCAAGCGCTTGCGCCGAAAATGAAAACAGTCCCAGTGCAAATACGATTATGAGTGTCGGAATTGAGTGAGGCATTCGAGCAGTTTTATTCGGACAGGCAGGTTTATCAAGGTAAATTTCCGGCCATGACAGTGCTGTGACACAAGGGCTGAAATGGCCAGCTATCGTGAGCTATGCATATCGAACAGCTTTGCATCAGGCATCTGTCAAAACGAACTACGGCTCTTGGTGGGCGCGCCGAGGACTATCCCGGCACCTTCTTTTTTGACTCCTGCCAGCGTCAGATGTGGATTGGCCTTCAGCAAAATGATCGCGCCAGGCTTGCGACACCGGACATTGAGATTTATCACGGCGAGCGAGCCTATCTTTTTTTACTTCGCGTGGCCGCGGGCCTCGAGAGTGCGATAGTGGGCGAAACCGATGTTTTTGGCCAGCTCAAGCAGGCCTGGCGTGATTTTGAACGTACGGCGCACGGCGCGCTCAAACGCGAGCTCGGAGTGTGGCTGCAAAAGATTTTCGAAGACACCAAAGAAATTCGCTCACGGCATCTCGAGAATCTGGGCGGCGCCTCTTACGGCACGCTGGCGCGTCGGCTGCTTGCACTCGAAAGTCACGATCGCGTTTTTATCGTCGGTGCCGGAAAAATCGCGCGCTCGGTTGCGCCGTTTTTACTCCAGTCCCCGCTGCTGCTCTGGAATCGCACTCCGGGCACCGCATTGGTGCTGGCCAGTGAGCTGCGGGCGCAGGGCGCGGTAAACGTCGCGGTGATCCGTGACGAGGCCGACGGCTGGCGCGGCGCCTCGCATGCCGTGGTGTGCATTCCACTGGACGCGGATTCGGGCGGCGACATTCGCCGCATCGCTTTGTGGAGTGCGAAGCCGGCTCAGGAAAAACGGCTGGTCTTGCACATGGGTTGCCTGCGGGGCCAGGGCTCGAAGCCCTGGGAGGCGCTGCCGGGCTTTCGCTGTCTGGACAATCTGTTTGAGCTGCGTTCGGCCCAGGCCGAAGTTCGCGATTCTCAGCTCAGCCTGGCCCGACGCATGTGCATCGAGCGTTCGCAGCAGCGCACCCTGGGCGGTTCTCTGACCATGGCCCACGGCTGGGAAGACCTGGGAGCCTTCGTATGAAAACTTTGAAGTTGGGAACGCGCCGCTCGCTTTTGGCCTGGGCGCAAAGCTCGTGGGTGGCGCGCCAGATTGAGGCCGCCAACCCGGGCCTGAGCATTGAGCTGGTCGGCATCGAAACCCGCGGCGATCGCATTCAGGATATTCCGCTGAGCCAGGTGACGGGTAAGGAATTTTTTGTGGCCGAGATTGATCAGGCGCTGGAGTCGGGGGCCGTCGATCTTACCGTGCATTCGATGAAAGACCTGAGTCTGGAGCGCCCCGAGAAAATTCAGCTCGCGGCCATTCCACCGCGCGAAAATCCGCGCGACGTGATTTTGTTCGGCCCCGATGTGCTGGGCAAGCTGGCTCGTGGTGAGCGGCTCCGGATCGGCACCTCGGCGCCTCGCAGAATTGAAAACATTCCCGCGTTTCTTGAACGGGCGTTGCCCCACCTGGCGCCGCAGGGCGGGCAGCCCCAAGTTGAGCTTGTCGAAATCCGGGGCAACGTCAACACCCGCGCCAGCCGGCTGCACGAGCCACCGCATTCGGCCAAACAGCTCGACGGCGTGGTGCTGGCCTTTGCCGGACTCATTCGTCTTTGGAAAGACGCCACGGCTCGCATCGAGCTGGCCGGGCTGCTGCGAGGCGTGCGCTGGATGGTGCTGCCCCTGCGTGAGTGCCCAACCGCGCCGGCGCAAGGCGCGCTGGCCATTGAATGCCGGGCAGACGATGCCGAGGCGCTGGCCTGTATCCGCAAAATTCACAGCACCGAAACTGCCCGTCAGGTTGGCGTTGAACGCCAGCTGCTGCGTGAATGGGGCGGTGGCTGCCATCAGCGATTTGGCGCAACACTGATCTCCCATGAAAAGCTGGGCGATTTGTTTTTCATCCGCGGAAAACTTCCCGATGATCGCTTCGTTGAAGAGCTGCGTTGGCCCGCGCCTGTGTCTTTGCCTCTGGCCGGGGCCCAGCTGACCACGCCTGCTGATTCGAGGCTGCGAGCCTGGGACGGTTCCACTCACCGCGACGCTATTTTCAAGACCGAGCCCCTGGCCGGTGCACCGACGCGCTTGAATGGCGCTGTTTTCGTGGCCCATTCCCGCGCGGCCGATGCCATTGAGTTCGGGGCAACCGCCCGAGTTTGGACGTCGGGTACTCGCAGCTGGTTCAAGCTGGCCCAAGCCGGAACCTGGGTCGAGGGCTGCGCCGAGAATCTGGGCTATGAAAGTTCAACCGCCATTCTGGCCGAGCCCGTACTGGGCTTGCCAAACGCGGAGCAATGGGACATTTTGACGCATGCTGGCGCAATCGACAGCTGGCGCCAGGGAAGGGTCATTCCGACGTACCGCGCGCGACCTGATTTTGGTAAGGGTGAGGTCGAATCGCTTAAAGAGGCCACGCACGTTTTTTGGAGCAGCGGCTCGCAGTTCGAGGCGCTGCAGGCGTTTGTAAGCAAGCAGGCGAAGCACGCCTGCGGGCCGGGCAAGACCGCCGAGAAGTTGCTGCGGTCGGGCGTAATGGCCGTCGATGTTTTTCCGTCAGCAGAGGAGTGGAAGAAATGGATCAAAACCTAACACTAAGACGCCTGCGGCAATCGCCC
>JBBRLF010000116.1:0-13181 GCA_038231515.1 candidate division WWE3 bacterium | reverse complement strand
GGAGCCCGAGCGCGCAACAGACTTCTCGAGCTGATTGATGCAGGCATTATCAAGATGAGTGAATGGATGCGGATCATCTGGAAAAAGTTCCAGTGCCGGATGCTTCGCCCGTGCCTCATTGCACGGCGGATCCTCTGGACTTGAGCCAACCGGATAACGAGTGGGTCCGTAGGGATAACGCGTGTCCTGAGGCCCGCGACAAGCCCGCAGCCACTCCTTATCGGTGCACATTCTTTTTCCGGCCAGCGCGCAGGCGCTCTTCGCCTGTTCACCACTAATATAGCCCTGCGGTACCGCGCCGGCCAGCGAGACGGCACGCATGTGGCGGGAACCCGGATTGTGATAGGGCGACCAGTAAAGGAGCGCACCGTCTTCGCGCAGCTCCATTAGAGCCGCCTCAAAGCGGTCGATGCAGTAGTGCTCCACGCGCGCCATACCCGAAGGACAGCTACTGCTGCCCGGCTCTTCGACAAGGCCGATATTCGGATTCAGAATCTCATCATATCGCGGCGGATGAAGCGGATCGCACTTTTCCAAGGCCTGAGCAACCCCCTGCCCAAGGCTTAAAATCAGAAATAAATACAGCACTGAAACCCCCGCCCCCTTGACTGCAGGCAAGCTGGTAAACCATTTTTATCGTACTGTCCAGCGCGATTGGTCCTCCCCAGAGATGACTAAAAGTGCTATCGATTTCGGGCATATGCTGACGACAATATTGCTTCTCCTCAGTCAAAGCACAGCCTTCGCGGCGCCCTCTTCAATCGAACTTGCACGTACGCTGGTGGCTTTTGAAGGCAATGGCTTCTCATGCGCCATTGCACCAAAAGCCCGGGGTATGATGTGCAAAGGCAGCTTCAAGCCCGACGTGTATCCCGAGCCGGTGGCTTTTTTCGTACCGCTAAACTACAAGGTACCGAAGCACGCTGAAGTAATCCTGCATCTGCATGGCTGGGTCGACGATGGCGAAACGCTTGACGATACAATCAGAAAATTCAGATTTTCTGAAGCGCTGGCGAAAACTCATCGCAATGCCATTCTGGTGGTGCCGCGCAGTAACGGGCACTGCGATACGTTCAAGACGCTGCTCGTCCACCCCCATATCTTCAATAACTTCCTGGACCACGTCCTGCATCTGCTTGTCGATGCCAGGCTTGCCGAAAGTCCTGACCTGGGCGACCTTACACTCACCGCTCATAGCGGCTCTTATTCCACGCTTGAGGCAATTCTGACGCGAAGGTGCAGTCCCGCCGTACACACGGGCTGCTACGTCAATCACGTGAAGGAAGTTTTTCTTTTCGACTCCCTGTACGACGCAGGCGACGGCTTCGTAAAGTTCGCCAATGAAGCTCCGCCGTTTCGGTTCGTCAGTGTTTTCATTCCGCTCAAGAAAAAGAACGGCAACTGGAAATGGACAGCCGCCGGAAACCACCTGCTCTGGGCGCAGCTCAACCCAACCGCCGACGACTCGACCTTTATTGAGTCAACGCTGCCACCCGACGCACCACTGGAAGCAATCGCTCGAGCAGCGGCAAAAGGGCCCACCTTCATGCGTTCCGACGAGTCGCACGACCCGACATTCAATAAGTACTTTCCGCGGCTGCTGCGCGCCGTTCACCATCAATAGGCGCGGCGATGGGAAGCGTACTTTTTGCCACACTACTTCTGGTGCTGCCCCCTCAGACCCTGCACCGCTGGGCGCTGATCGAGGTGCAGGGCACCGGTGTTAAATACTGGCAGGCGTTGGGCGAAAGGTCGGTATTCGAGCCGGGCGACGAACACGTGCGCCAGGCCGAGGGGCTCCGCCGAATTCAAGACGTCGACCGGCGTGAAGCCAATGGCACCGGGTGCGGTGCGGGCATGGTGCGGGTACAGGGGCTTCAGCAAAATTCGCTCGAGACGATTACCCGCCAAAATAGTGCCTGCGAAGACGCCAACTGGAATCCCAGGTTTCTGTGTACCCGTTTCGATCCCGTGAAACTTTCACCGCCGGCCGTGCGCCAGAAAGCTCTCGACTACTGCATCGATCGCTACGAGTTTCCGAACATACCCGGGGAATACCCCGGCGTGCTGCTGTCTTACAACGATGGCCAGCAAATCTGCGCCGCCCAAGGCAAACACCTGTGCACTGAAGACGAGTGGACGTTTGCCTGCGAGGGGCCGCGGGCCTTGCCCTATCCCTACGGCTATGCCCGCTACGTTGACCCGCGCTCGCATTTTCCCGACCACATCATCCCGGGTGAAGGCTGCAACATCGACGTCATTCGCCACGGCGTGCATTTTGATCCCAAACGCATGCTGCGCAATCGGGCATCACCCGTCGCCGCCGTTGAGATCGACAAGCTCTGGGCGGGCACCAGAAGCGGTGAACGCCTGGCCTGTGTAAGCCCATTTGGAGTTTACGATATTACCGGAAATATCGAGGAATGGACGAGCCGGCCCGAGGGTGCCAAACACTCGGTACTTCGAGGCGGCTACTGGGCGCCAGTCGAAAGCCGATGCCAGCCTGCCAACACCGCCCACGGCCCGTCGCATGCCTACTACCAAACCGGCTTTCGCTGTTGCGCCCCCGCCTCAATGTGACAAAGCCGCTTCAGTGTGACAAAGCCGCAGCGCTGACCGTATCCATAACCTGCTTATTTTCGATCAGCCAGTGCGCAACCGTTCGCGGCATGTCTTCGAGCTTGAAACGCTCGAACGGATTTCCTTCCAAGGCCTTGGCGTAAAAGTCCTGTACCTTTTTCTTGGCGCGCGCACTTTCATAAAGACCCCACTCTGACGACTCGCTGTGATCGCCGCGCAGCAGGCCCGCGGCCGCCACACGTACATCCAGCGGAAAGGTGAACCTTGGTAAAGTGATCGTCACCTTTTTCGTCAGCTGAGCCGGCACGGCGGCAGACCCGGCCGGCGCCAGTTCCTTGGGCGCTTCCGTCCCAACCATCGAATCCGGGCCGGTGAACTTGGCCAGGTTGGCCGGCGTGCCCGGCACCTCCACCACCACAACCAGATCCTTGCCCTCATCCACGGCAAAAACATATTCATAGAGCTTCTTCTCGAGTACGGCGGCGAACTTATAGTTGAACTCGTTCTCTGACAGCTTCGAGGCCACTGTGCTGCCCGCAAAGCCAAGCTTTGAGGCCTTCCCTTTGGCCTGAACGGGATTGGCGCCACTGGCGACAAACAGATCAGCCTTGGCCAGTGCCACGGCAAGCTTGTCGAAAAAAGTACGCGCGATTACTTTCATCGTTGCGACTTCCTGGACCGTGAATTCGTACCGCAGGCCGTTGGGGCCGGTGCCCGAGGTATATTGACCGCTGTTGAGCAAGCCGACAAACCGGTCAAAGGACCGGGCCGAGTAGTCGGCGGGCACGCTGGAAAAAAGCTTTTCCAAGCCACCAAGCTTTTCGATTTCCGAGCCCACGAAGCCCGCTTCCATCTTCTGAACATCTTCGCTGTTGCTGCTGTTGATGTACGGATAGGTGCGACGAATTTTCAGGAACTTCGCCTTTGGGGTCAAAAGATCATACAGACCGCTTCGGCCCGCCAGCAGCGAGCTCGCATAAGCTTCGGCGGAAAGCCCCAGCTTTTCAACCGCGACCGGATCAACACCGGTGGGTGGCGATTTACTGAAACGGACAAAATATTCAGCAAGCTTATAGGGCAGCGTTTCCAGCGCCTGATCCACCTGCCACTGCGCGAACTCCACGGTCGAAGCACCCGTGTCGAAACGCTGACAATCCACGTATTTTCCAACCGCGGAGTCGGAGCAGAAAGCAGGGATCTCGTCGAGCTTGTAGATTTTCTTCTTGTACAGAATATCGATAGCCTTGGTGTCGTATTCGAGGGCCACTGCGTGCCGAGCAATCTGGTCGCCGAACATAATATCTTCTTCAAAGGGCAGGTAATCCATCACACTACTCGAGACCGTGACGTCTTTGGGCGTCACTCCATCGCGAACGTAGGCATCGACCAGCGCTTTTCGTTGCGCCAGTGGGTAGCTCGTGGCAAGTGAGCCGGCAAAGTTATGGCGCAGACCCAGCGTGTGACCCACCTCGTGGGCCGTGACCTGCCGCAGATAGTCTTGCGCGGCCTTCAGCGCTTTGGCTTCACCACCCTCGGAGGCCAGCAGCCGGCTCATCACGGACGCAGCCGGCGCCAGCGCGTCGACGTCGGCGTCGGCATAGTCGCAAAGGTGCGAACTTTCGAAACCGGCCAGCGAAATCGCCTGACGTTTTTGCGAAACGCGCATGCGGTCTTTACCAAGATACGCGAAGGCGCTGGTCAGATAAATCTGCACATGCAGAATTTCACCGCTGCGAGGATCCATTTGGGCATCCGCGTACGCAAAACCTGCCGTATCGTAAGGCACCCACTGCACGATATTGTAATTGATGTCCGGGGCGGTCATTCCCGGCGGCGCATCAACCACCTTCAAACGTTCTTCGCCAAAAACCTTGTTCCAGTAAAGGATGCCGTCTTTGACGGCCTGCTTGTACTCGGGCGGAGTATTGGCCGATACCGCGTATACGATTGGGACTTTCGTGTCATGGCGCGAAGACCGAATCACGGTATTGCCTTCGAGAGTAAGCTGCGGCGTCACGGAAAAGAAACCCGCCACGTCCTGATTCACTGAACGCACTGGCTCGAAGTCGGCGCTTGGAGCATAGGGACTCAGGTAATAGCGCACGTCTACTGTCTGACTGTCGTCGCTATTGGCGCCGCCGCCCAGTTGGGCGATCTGACGAATCATCAGCTGATTGCGATCGTTGAGCTCGGCACTTTCGATATAGCTGAAGCGGACTTTTTGAGAGGTGATAGTGGTCGGGTGTCGAGTGCCGCTAAAGTCCTGGGCATACCACTCTTCGCCGACGAAAATATTACTCATGCCTGCATTGAAATCAAAAACGATGGCCGCGTCGCTCTCTTCGAGAATTGGAAACTCCGCGAGCAGCAATGTCATTGGCAGGTCATTGGTTACGGTATGCCCCTGTGTTGCTTCAAGCAGATATAGCCGACCCGCCCGCTTGCGAAACGCCACCACGCGGCTCTTAAGGCCATGAAACGACGGCGCATCACCGTTCTGAATGACGATAGACTGGAGTAAAAATTCTTTTTCGAGGGCAGTCTTGGCGATGGAGACTTTGGCTTTGTCGTTGGGCGAAGTGGTGGCGGTAAGAACTGGCTTGGGATCATTGATAGCGGGTGAGGAAACGGCGAACGCGGCGGCGATCTTTGGCGGCGCTGCCACCTCGGGCCGCGAGTCGATTCCGACTCGGTCCGGACTGGCTTTACTGCAACCCATGGCTCCCAGAAGGCACAGAACCCCAACAAGCTTTCTCATACATCCCCCGATGTGGGGCCCTTATAAGCAAACTTTCGCCGAGTGTCAAAAAAAGGTAAATTTTACCAGTTTACGAGCCCTTACGGCCATTTTTTGGAAAAAACAAATATTGCAGCCGCGTCTTGAGGAAGTCCAGCTCGTCTGGCGCAAAACTACCGTCATAGGCCGTACTCATGAGCGCCGCCGGCAGATCCAGCAGCTCGCTTTTGGGCGTCAGCTTCTTGAGCGTCTTCCACAATAGGATGTTGGTGCGGGTGGCGCCAAAACGTTTGCTGAGCGACCAGAAAAACCGGGGAACGAAATTTCCAGGCTCAACCAGATCCTTCTTCGTCGCAGGGCTCGGTGCCGAGCTGAAGTCGCGGCTGTAAGGCATCGTCGAAAATTCCTCGGTATCACCCATGGCCGGACGGCCACCGATAACCGATCCAAAATAATCCGAATAACCTTCATTGAGCACGGAGTCTTTCAGAATACCCAGGTAAGGCCGGGTCATGAGATGCGTCCACTCGTGATAAATGATCGTCGGCACGCGTGCGGCATCGAGCGGAAATCCGGCAGTGCCAAGTACGGTGTCTTTGATGCCTGGAATCCAACGGGTGGCGACGAAAAATGGCATATACTTTCGCTTGGGCACAAAAAACCAGATCTCGCGCTCTTCGTCGGCAGTGCCCCATTTGTCCGGATCGACGTCCGGAAAAGTCTGCGACGTATTGTGACGCTCCAGCTTGGTAAATTTGATCCACATGGCCCAGTCCACATCCATCTCAACCCGAAGTTCTACCGGCTTTTTCTCCTGGTTGATCTGCTCGCCAACCTGGGCGGAGAGCCAGTTGTAGTAATCGATCGCGCGATGCACGTGGTAGTAGGTATTGCTGGCTGCGGTATTGTGCGACTCCCAGGTCAGCACGTCTTCGCTCTGCTTCAGATGCAGCTTGATGTGCTCGCACTCGATGGGACCGGTGGGATACTTACCGCCAATGAAGTAGCGGCCAACTTTCGTATGGGAGCTGCCGCTGGGCTTATAGAGAAAGGCCGGATAGTTTTCCGGACGCTCCAGATCCTTCTTCAAAACTCGACCATTAATCGCGTCGAGCAGGTCGGGAAGATTCTCCGATCCGGTAAGGATGCCGTCGTTACTCGGAGTTTCGGCGAAGGCCAGCTGAATCGCCATCAGGAACAGTAAAACAAACTTCATTTTCGGTCCCCTAACAAAAAAAATGGGCGCGGCTCAATGAAGAGCCGCGCCCACTGTATACATCAAGTCAGAACAAATTAGTAGGCTACGAAGTAAACAGGCGTCGAGAGCAATGCCAGCAGCAAAATGACCAGAAATACGTAGAGAACCACAGCGCCGTTGTAGCAGCCGTAGTAACCGCAATGGTAAGCGGCGCCCGTAACCTGACCCTGAAGAGCGGCAGTGAGCTTGGTCATGTCAGCAGCCGTAACCTTGTTGGCCTGGAGCTTCGCGACGAAATTAGCGTCAGCGACGTTGGCGTTCTTGGCAGCGACGTCGAGAATGGTGTTCAGCTGATCCTGGCTCATCCAGTTCTTGCCGACAGCTGCTTCAAGCACGTCTTTGATCTGCAAGTTATTGGTCTTGGCAGTGATTACGAGGTTGCGCAGAACCGGAGCTGGATCTTTGCCCTGCTTCAGTTCGATGTACGTGTTCTTATAAACCTGAGCTGCCGTGATCTGGCCGCCGAAGGCAGCTGGACTGACGCTAAATGCAGCCATGGTCAACATAACTAGAAACTTATTCATTTTACTTCTCCTGTTAAAAAAATACTGGGAACGTGACGGGAGACGTACTGCCGGCTTTAACATTTGTCAATAAACTGCCTGGATCGTGCTAAAGTTTTTCATCATGTCCTCGGAAAAATCAGTTCCAAAACGGAACCATCGCAAAGCATTTTTTCTCGGGGCATTTTTCCCCATCCTGCTGCTTACGGCTTACATCACCTGGGCTCACCTGAGCGCAATCATGGTGCTTCGCTGGTTCGTGCGCGAAAATGAAATTCCGCTGACCATCTCGCGCGCCAGCTGGGACGTGCGGCCGCGGGAGTTACTCCGGGGCAAAATTCGCGATCTGCACCTCGATGTATTCTACGAGCCTTTACAGATCTCATTAACATTGGACACACCCGTCGAGTACTCGCACCGGGCCGGACACTGGTCCGTTGCCCTCAAGCCCATCGTCACGATCGGTGATTTTCCGCCGGCGCGTGGCACTCTTGCTCTCGAGCTCGAGACCGCCAAGGGCAAATCTCTCGCCGAAAGTGCCGAGGTCACCTTGCACCTGCACGAGGCCAGGCCACTGCTGCTGCAAAGTAAGACGGGCGCCGTCAGCGCAGACACCTGGACTGTTGACGGCGTCGTACGCTGGGCGAAGCTCTGGAGTTCAGAGCTCGAATTTAAATTCAAGAACGCAAAGCTGCGCAATGCGGGCTCGACTCGCACCTTGTCGGTAAAAGCGCTGACCATCGCGGCCACCACCACCTGGCCGGGCAAGCCACCCGTACCCTTCGACATGAAAGGTCACCTCAGCGCCGACGGCCTGACCTTTCTGGACACCGGCCTGTTTCTGGAAGAGCCTCAGCTTCTGCTCGATGCCGGTTTTCATTTCGACGGCAGCCGTTTTGAACAGGTTGATCTTTCTGTGGATAAGCCGATCAAGTTGAAAGCCAAAGGCGACTTCGGAGCCGGCTCGCTGCACGCCTCTTACAACCTGCATGGAGACCTCGAAGAGCTCATCACCCGGCGAGCCGTGCCGTGGCTCGAGGGACAGCTTCCCCTTTTGCACCGGGCCACCGCAAAAGGTTCGTTAAGTCTCAGCGGCCAGCTCTTGCTCGCGCCTCCTGTTCCGCTCAATCCCCATCCATCGCTGTCCGCCACCGGATCTCTGGTGCTGGATGCCAAATCCGTCGAGCTGCCCTCGCGCGATCTCTATATCGACGGTGCCAGCCTGCGCCTGCCGTTGCTGCTTTCAGGCACTCCTGGCTGGGGAGACGTCAAGATAAAGACCTTGGAGTTTCACTCGGTAAAGCTGAAAAATCTCACCATCCGCACCCGTCTGGGCGCCAGCGGCCTGGACGTCACCACCGAAGACGCCAAAGGCGGTGACCGGCCCATTCGTCAGTCCGTGTGGGGTGGCTCCATCGACATTGCCGAGCTTTACGCACATCTCGGGGGCAAACAAGGCACGGAGTTCACCGCCTCAGTAACGGGTGGCCCGTTTGCGCTGCCGGCAGTGCAGAGTGATCTGTGTCTGATGCCCCAGCATCCCCTTACCGGATCTCTGAGCTTCACCTATCCCGACATCGTCCTCAACAACGGCACGCTCGCCCTGGTCGGCGATACGAACCTCGAGCTTTTCAACGGCAAAGCCCATATCGGCGATATGAGCCTGGCTGCCGGCACGAACGGTACGCGGCTGCGCTTTGACATGGACTGGTCCGATCTTGACCTGCACGCCATCGGCGACTGGACGAATATTGGCGACATGCGAGGCAGCCTGGGCGGCTTTCTCCGTAAGACGGATATCGCGTTGACGCCCAACGGAGCGATCCCACAGGGCTACGACCTGAGTATTCAGGGCCAAAAACGCGCCGGCAATAAGATGAGTTTTTATGGCCGCGCCATGGGCAATATCATGGCCCTGTTTGGCATCCCCCTTGACTCGATGCCTGCCTATCAGACGCCGCTCATTAAACTGGGAATACTGATAAGGAATTGGCTGCCCGCCAAAGCCGACGTGCTGGGTATCATGGCAAAATCTGACGGAAACTGGACTACAGTCACCACCTTTGACCCACCGTCCGACGAGGCCGACAACCGCTGGTGCGAAAACGGAAAGCACTACATCCTTTGTGGTAATGGGTTTACTATACCATTGAACACCCATGGCATTTATCCGGTATTCATGAAGACTGCGGCCTTCCATGAATGGCTCAGTGGACGAGCCCAGGTCATTCAGACTCTGATGAAAAACAAGTCGACGAACAAATCCGAAACGGGACGAAAAAATGAGAACCAAGAACCTCAGTGCACATCGCTCTTTTAAAAGCATCGCGCTCTTTATCTGCGTGGCCATTGCCGGCTGCGTAACCGTAAATGTAAACTTCCCCGAGAGCGCCGTGCAGCGCGCCGCTGACAGCTTCGTCAAAGACCTTTACCAGCCCGCGCCTGCCGCCCCCCAAGTCGACGCCGCCGTCGGCTCTGCCCAGGTGAAAAATTCAGTGAAAAAAGTTTCAAAAAAGAAATCCACGAACGCGCCGGCAAACCCGGTGCCCTCTGCTCCTGTAAAGGCCGGCACCGAGCCCAGCACGTGGCTCATCAGCTTCGGCCTCGCCGAAGCCTATGCCCAGGAGATCAACACCTCCTCGCCCAAGGCCGCGACCATCAAGGCCCGCATGAAAGACCGCGTGGCCGAGATAAGCCTCTGGAAAGCAAAGGGCGCAGTCTGTGAAACCGCCGATGGAATGCTCGTCTTCAAGCATCCTGAAAAAGCGGGCGCCGCAGCCGGCGCCGTAACCAAACTCGTTAAAGCTGAAAATGACGACCGCGATGCCCTTTACGCCGAAATCCAGGACACCAACAAGATTACCGACCGCAAGCAAACGCGAATCAGGTCAATCTTCTCGGCCGCCTTCAAGGAAAACAGCCCCGCCGGAACCTGTTTCGAGTAAAAAAACCGGAGGCTCGGCTTTTGCAGTCCCCCGCGCCATAACAGGGGGACAACATGATCATCACAAAGATTTGGCCCGTGGCCGCTGCGGTGCTTTCGTTAAATGTAGCTCAATTTGCACTGGTGCCTCGTGCATCGGCGGATTCGTGTGTTCTACTATCGCAGGCAAAGTATCGTGCCACGAAGGAGGGAGCGCTGAGTTCGCTCCTCAGCATTGGCTCGAACAGCTCGGTGCGGATGATTATCGGCTTTCGAAAAAAATTAGACGACCTGAATATGGCGGTGCTTGTACCCGGTCAGATCATCCACCGCCTGAAAATCGTAAATGCCATTGCAGCCGAGGTTCCGCTCACTGCCATCGAAACTCTGACGCGCAATCCTGACATTCGAACGCTCGAAATCGATGGTCCGGTCCAGGCCTTTAGTCTGGATGAACCTGATCCCATGGATTCGCAGGTCGTGCCACCCGGCATTCGCCGCACTGGCGCTCCCGAGATCTGGACCCGCACGACCGGCAAGGACGTAAAGGTGGCGATCATCGATACTGGAATCGATCGCACGCACCCCGACTTGGCAGAACGGGTAATCGGCGGACAAAATTTCAGTACCACTGATCGCGACGCCTGGAACGACGGCAACGGCCACGGCACGCACGTTTCCGGCACGGTGGCCGCCAACAACAATTCAATCGGCGTGGTCGGCATGGCGCCCGAAGCTTCACTTCTCGGCATCAAGGTACTCGACGATTCCGGCAGCGGAAGGTACAGCGACGTCATTGCCGGCATCGAGTACGCGCTTAACGCAAAGGCCGACGTTGCCAACCTGAGCCTGGGCGGCACGATGGACCTTCAGGCGTTGCACGAAGTTCTCATCAAAGCCCACCTTCACGGCATGGCCGTCGCGGCCGCCTCTGGCAACAGCGGCGAGGTGGGCGAGAACCCACTGAACTATCCGGGTGCCTACCCGGAGGTCGTGGGAACCGCCGCGGTCGATGACAACGACCTTCGCGCCTACTTCAGCACCTATAGCAAATACATCGCGCTGGCCGCACCCGGCGTAAAGGTTCTCTCTCTCGACAAAGGTGGACGTTATGCGCGCCATAGCGGCACGAGCATGGCCGCGCCACACGTTGCCGGCGCACTGGCTCTTCTAAAAGAGGCCTTCCCCGGCGACACCGTCATCGACCTCAAACGCCGGCTCGTCTGCAACGCCGACGATCTCTTTCCGCCGGGACGCGACATCTGGACCGGGCACGGCATGATAAATCTCAAAAAGGCCCTGACCGAAACCGCGACGAATTCCTGCGATTATCTGCGAGGTGAAATCAGCGATCCGGTGATCACGGATCCGGAAAAAAAGCCGACTCCTTCCCGCGACTCCAAGACGATTTACGTCAAATCCATGTCACTCAAACTGGTCAACGACGGCGCGGCCAAACGTCTGCTGGTAAATGCGGTACTGGTCAATCAGGAAGGTTTCCCAAAATTCGGCCTGCGCGTAACCACTCAGGTCATGGAGCGCACCACCGGGCCGCTCGGAGCCGCCACCGCGGTTACCAATAAGAATGGCGAAGTGCAGTTCGTCCTCTCTGGCTTTACGTGTGGGCGGTTTGCGGCCGCGGTTACCAAGGTGTCCGACCCGGAATTTTCGCCAGACTTTGGCCAGGCTTCCGCGATGATCGATCTGGGCGCTGCCTATGACTGAACGCTAAGGGCCACACGTCACCCCGGTCGGCGGCTTCTCGAAGTTGCAGATCGCCTGCACCTCACCCTCCACGCCTCCGGAGGTCGTGGTCAGCTTGCGGTTAAACGTCCGGAAGTTGTCGATCCAGCCGTCGAAATTTTCCACCGAATACTCCAGGCCACGGATGTTGTTCGGGGAAGCACCGATTGACGGCAGCACGGACAGCGTGGCATCAACACTGCCCAGGCTGATCGAGGTGCCAAAACCGGCCGCGAACCCGGCGCCACCGCTGATGGCACTGGCCGTCGCCGTCACGCCATTTTTATACAATTTTCCGGTACCGGCCACGCCGTCAAAAACGACAGTCAAATGCGTCCAGGTTGCTGCGGGCAGCGTGCCAGCCACATCAGTTTTACTGTCCCAGCCGACGTCAAGCGGGCTATGTAAAGCGGGCGAACAAAAAACGTTGCCGCTCGCACACAATAGCGAACGAACGCCCGTACTCAGGCTCCATAAATAAAAACTATTTGCATCAGCAAAGGAGCCGGCAGCACCAGGATTTACGCCCAGAATTGGCGGCGAGTCGCGGCCGAAATCGGTACCCACCTGGGTCTTCCTTGGTTTAACCCACATGCTGATGGTCCAGTTCAGCCCAATGAGATTGCTTGCAGGCAAGTTGAGTGTCGAGGTGCCATCGACCAGAATCGCGCCATCGACCGTCGAACCGCCGCTGGGCGGCGTGCCGTTGCTGCACGGGGCATTCAAAGCAGCATTGACCGGACAAGTCGTGCCAGCGCTGAGCGTGGCAGGGATACCGGCTGCCCCGCCTGCAGTCGTCTTGCCACAGTCCACGACGCCTTCGTTTGCGGCGCCCGAACCCGGTATCACGCAGCTGTCGGTAGTCGCGCCCAACGCCGTGCCGTTCGCCAGCTGCGTCGTTGCACCCTGCGGTAGCGTGCTGGTCGGCGTAACCGGCGCTACCTGATAGACCGCGATATCATCAAGATAAATTATGCTGGCACCCGCTATCGACGTGATACGCAAAATGGTATTCGCACCAGTGTTGCTCGTGGCTTGAAACACGGTAGAGATACGTGCCCACTGTCCGCCGGCTCCAAAAGCGGCCTGCACTGGTATCACCTGCGAAACGTTCGTAGTCCCGTTCGTCAGATCGAGAACTTCGAGCTGATATCCCGCGCCCGACTGCACCATGACCCAGCCGCTAACGGTATACCAGGCACCCTGGATAACGGAAATCGTCGGTGAGCGGAGCCCCGTTCCGGCTGCACAGCCATTTCCCTTGAAACTGTTCAGACCCGTGTGCGCCTGAGCGGCCGTGATGGTACCGCTGCCGCCACACGAATTTGTCCAGGTTCCCCCCGGCGTAACCAAACCTGTCGAGCTCTCAAAATCCATACCTAAACTCAGCGGCAGGACCTTTACGTTATCCAGCATAAACTCGCCAGCTGTGCTTTG
>JBBRLF010000115.1:0-13221 GCA_038231515.1 candidate division WWE3 bacterium | reverse complement strand
TATGTTCTTCCCTATTGCGCCGAGACGACCCAGGTGGCCAACGTCGTGTTTGAATGGGTCTCTTCCGTCCGGGCTGACAGTGCGCCAGAGGCACCAAAGCCAAAGCCGCAGCCGCAGCCGCAGCCGCAAAGTGGCCAAAAGACACCTTCCTCGGGGTCCTCGCAACCCGATTCCTCGCAACCCGGCTACTCGCCAAACTATTCTCCGCAGGGGCAAATCGAGACACAGCCATCCTACACCCCGCCAGCTTCGCCGTGCAACGGCCCCCTCGGGGCTTGGAGCGCGCGCCACACGACTGCACTCGGACGCACGGTCACCGTGAGCCTTTCCAACGGCGTGCTCGCTGTTCGAAGCGAGGCCGGCATCTGGAACGAGACTCTACAGATCCGTCTTTCCCAGATCGACACGGACGGTTTTATGCGGGCAGCCCCGGTTAGCGGCGTCTGGAACTTGAGCATCTCGTCGAAAAACTCGGCCCCCGTGGTCACAATCCTTGATTCGAAGGGAATCATTCAATCGAATAGAACGACAGCGTTGTCCATCGACCTCAACGATCGTCAGTCTCAGGATGCCGCACTCGCTGAGATCGCTAGCCTGGTTTCGCGATGTGGCGGCTACTCGCTCAACGACCTCTTCAAGCCAGCCGGCAAAAAGTCGTCGCCCGACGCGCTTGCCATCGAGCTCGACTCGTCGGCACAGAAGAGGAGCGGGCTGCCCGCCGAAAGCGGCTATGGCTTCGACAAGAAGGACGCGTCCGCGATCCGAATTGACTAACCTTCAGGGCGAAAGCGGCGCCGGCAATCTGGCCTTGGCCACGCACCAAGCCCCGTCGGGAGTCCAGGCAGTCCGCGACGTCATTGTTGACGCCTGGTTGCACCTTTTCTTTTTTTTCAACGTTCGCAGTGCCGCAGACCATCTGCCGACAGAATGTGCCTTCACAAAAGATGGGGCAAAAAGACCCATTTCAAAATGGTCTGCTCAATCGGCATAGGAAGTGGTTTGTTGTTCTTTTTTAGGGAATCAGAACTAGTATGACCGCCAAAGGAGAACTAAAATGACAAAGAATTTGCTAACATTTCTCACCACTCTTTCATTGCTGACCAGTGCCCAGGCGTTTGCACATAAAAATGGCAAGGGCGAGCATAAGGAAATGAACAAGGAATGGCCCTGTTCAGCCGAAATCAAGAGTCTGTGCGGAAGCCTTAAGATGGACGATCATGAAGGCACGAAAAAATGCCTGGACGACAACGCCGACAAGCTTTCGGACAAGTGCAAGGCCGGCCGGGCCAAGATGCAGGCTGAAATGAAGGGCTACAATGAGGCCTGCGGTGAAGACATGAAGACCCTGTGTGCCGACGTTCCGTCTGGTGACTTCCCCGCCATGCATGAGTGCATGCGTAAAAACGACGAAAAGATCTCCGACAAATGCAGGGTTCAGAAAGAAAAGATGAGCCTGAAGTGGGAGCATCACAAAAAAATGCATGGCGGCAACGATAAGTCTGACACGAAAGACACGACGAATGCCGAGCCCAAGGCTAAAGCCAAGGAATGAGCTTGTGAAATGAAATGGGCCGCCGAAGTGGCTCTTGTCCACTCCGGCGGCACTCCCTGTTCTTGGTGCTACGGCGTCAGCTCGTTGGAATGATACTGGCCCGTATAAGGATGATTGTAAGGGCCGCTGACGTCAAAGCTGTAGCTGCCATCTTTGTTTTCAGCCGCCCATTTTGCCGTGCGCATATTGTAAACCCACGTTAGCAGTTCCGGTCCCTGACCGCCCCAGGACGAGGCCACTTTCACAGTCATCAGTTTGTCGCCAGGCTGGGTTTCGAATGACGACTTGAGGGAGGTGGCGGTGGCTACTCTCTTTGCAAGATCAAAACTTACCTCCTGGGCAATTACGACGTGCCCGACTTTCGTCTTGTCGGGCTGACCCAGGGGAATGACGTCGCCCGGGCGAATCGTGAGCGGATCAAGGCTATGCGTGAAAAACTTCTTATTCTTAACCAGGAGCTCATTTTTGAATCCCTCAAAGGCGGGCGAAGCAAGCCCAAGCTGGGAGTTGTCGCCGACCATAGCGGCGTCGCGCAACATGAGCTGAACCGCGCCAGCACAGTCGATGCCAAGGCCGGCCTTGGCGATTGCGGCCTGAGCGCCGCTTTTGGTTTGAAATTCATTTCCTGATACACAGGCCAGGCGTTGAATTGCTTTTTGATAATCGGCTGCTGTTCCGCGTCCCAATGATAGCGCAACCGAAGCTTTGGTCAGAGCCGGGTCTGCAATGGAGTCAAGTTTCAGAGCCCGAGAAAGCTTGACGACGGCTGCCTGCTGTTCTTCCGAATCGGGGGGCGCAATATGGTAGGGTAAATGCAATGGCTCGGAGTAAGCCGGCAGTACTGGCGTGCCAGCTGTGGGCTTTCCGTTTTTGGTGTATTTTGGCAGGTTACCGCAGTTCAGCGTACCGTCTGCATTTTTCGGCAGTAAAAATGTGTCGAAGCTTTTTAACGACGTCGCAATTTTCTGGCTCAGACCGCCGTACCGTTTGTAAAGTTCCTGATTGACCGCCTTCAAACAATTTTCGACGTCGGCACTGCTTTTACTGGAATCAGCGCACTCGGTGGTCAAATTCATTTTCTCCAAACTGGACATGTGCTCGACTACCGGGGCCAGTGTGCCCAGCTTGGCTAGCGGAGCTGAATTTGCTGGGCAGTCGTCGGTGTAGGCCGCAGCGCAGAGAGCCACCTGAAGCAGGGCCGCGATTACCGCATTTAATAAAAGGTGCTTGAAATTGTGCACGGACATCCCCTGAAATGCTTTTATTATACCACCAAAAGCTGCGGGTTTACCTGCAGCGCAGAAACAACCTATCGACCGGCAAGTCGTGGTACCATAGTAGGGACGGCGGGGAAATCATGTCAGCATTTTTCAGTTTGGTTCTGTTGCTTGTCCTTGCGGTTGCAGGCGCGCCCGTGGCACGTGCCGAAACGGGCATGGCGAATCCGGTGAGCTGGGTTGAGTCGCGCACTGGAGTTGCGCTTGCGGACGTCTACACCAGCGTGATCGCACCCGGTCCCGAGGCGACGTTGCATCTTCTTAAGTACGCGAATGCGCGCGGATCCTGGCAAGCACGTGACAGCTACGCACGTGCCTTGCGCGCAGTCGTGAAGAAATGCCCCGGTGCGCCGCTTAGCGTGCGCGCTTCCTGCACAGCCGATCAGCAGGAGTTTTCGGCCATGATCCAGCTGCTGGACAGCTTCAAGAATAAGGGTGCCAGCACCTTACCCCAAGCGCAGGGCATACGGATTGCTACCGCGATTTTTGCGGTGCATTTCGAGCTGGAACTGCTGCCGCTGCTTGCTCAGAATTTACGGGCCAGCTGCGCCTCGAATGGCAAGCTCAGCGAAGCTTGTCGCAAGCGCGTGCTTGAGGTGGGCGGGCTGCATGAGTTTGCCCGAGATGCCGCCAATCTGGCGCGGGCGCGCGCCGCGCCGACGAGCGAGACCGGTACTGCGGGATATCGCACGCTGGCCGGTACGCTGGAGCGTGAGTTTACGGAACTGGGTGGGGTGGTAAAATGAAATCATTACGTGTCTTAGCTATGAGCCTGCTGGCGATTTTTTTTCTGCAATCGGCGGTTCCCGAACGGGCGCACGCTATCTATCCGGCCGAGTTCTGCTCATGCGGGCCGTGCATGAAGAAGTGCGAAAAATTCGAAGACATCGAGCTCCTGGTAACGACCGACGATGCCCTACCCGAAAATGGCTGGAAAATGTTCACCATCGTGCAGAAGGCCTGGGATGCGTTTCGCGAAGACAAATCCAAGAGCAATATCATCTACGTCAATTCGCCCGAATCCCTGCGTGACGGACTTATGGCCATGGGTTCACAGTGCAAACGCATTCGCCGGATGCTTTTCTACGGGCATGGCAGCCCGGGCAGCTTCGGCTGTAACTCCTGTGCCAAGGGCGGAACGATTCTTTCGTCGGCTAACGCCAAAACTGTGCTGGGCGGCCTGGATTGCGCGATGGCGCCCGGGGTGAAGATTAAAATGGATTCCTGTAATCTGGCCACGGGCTGTACCGGTGAAGATTTCATGATGGAGCTTGGTGCCATGCTTTTGAAAAAGGGCGGCAGCGTTACGGCGCACAAAGGTTACGGCGTGGACAGCCCTTATCTGCCCACCAGCGGCACAACCTCGACTAACGGTAACGTCACGCTCAGCTGCGTTGGTGGCGCCTGCAAGGGCGACGGCAAGGGACTGAGCACGGTTTTACAGGGCGAGATTCCAACCGCACAGCAGTGCTACGACGAGATAGGCGAGATTCGAAACAAGCTGCAGAAGGACAAAGACTATCTTGATGCCCATTGCAGCTATCCCAAAGACCTGCAAGGTGTGCAGCCCAAGGAAGAGGCCAACTGTGTCGCCTCGGTTCGCAATGGCCTGTTATACGCGCAGCTGGCCCAGACCGCGGAGTTTAAACGCCTGGCAAGCAGTCCCAACCGAATTGGATACGATGATAAACGGCTGGCGGAAATGCCGGCTTACCATTACGCCCTAAGCAGCTCGGAGTTCGTTGATGTTTGCTGGTCAAAGCTGACTCTCACTGGCAAATGCCAGGGCTTGGCTAACGGCTCCGGAGCAACCTCGACCAACGTGCTTAAGGCTGCCAAAGAGGCCGCTGCCACCAAGGCCAAGGCAGAATAATGGGCACGCCCCGGAGATTTATCCTCAGCTATATCTTTATAGCCGCGATGCTAAGCCAGCTGCTGTTGCCGAATTTTGCGCACGCCGGGGGTCCACCGGTAAGCTGGTTCGACGAGCTTGACCGGCTTCCTCAAGGCACGAGCCTTGAGCTAAGCGCAGACCTGATCGTACCCCAAGGCCGTCGCGGCGTGATTTTTAAAGACGGTGTGATTGTCATGTACACCAAGACTGCCTCGATAAACGAGGTACCGCGAACGATTCCCGAGTTTTGTTATATTTTCGTCCGCAACTCCGTCGATCAGGACCGGCGCATTGCCGGCCGGCCAAGAAAGCTCAATGCTCCGTCGGTGGGGTTCTTCGGGACAGAATACATGGGCGCCAAAGGCACGATGCTTCGTCAGCACTATGTCGATTTCAAATTTGCCGCACCCGCTTTTCCCGACCTTATTTCGACGGGCTGCGTGCAGGAAGACTCGGCAAAGCTTTTTGATCTGCGAGAGGAAAATCCTGGCGCGCAGAATCCCACTCGTATTTTGGCGGACAGATTTTCGCAGCACCTGGGTGGCTATTTCAAAAGTCATCTTTATGGCGAGCTGGCCCAACCGCCCGAAAAACTTGTCGAAGGCAATACCTCAAAGTCAGTGGTGCCGGTCAATGGCGTGGCTACTGGCGCTACGCCGAAGGGTCCGATTTCCAAAGTGACCGCGGAATAACTTTTCACCGCTGCAAGGGGCGGCGTTAATCGGCCTCAAAATGGTCCAGGCGATAGATATTCGCGCCCAGCGCATCTTCGTCGACAAAGATGTTTCCTTTGCCCTCTTCGCAGGGCCAGCTATAATTTTGCGATTTACAGCCACCGCCCCAGGAGTTGCGTACGATAAGCTGACAGCGATTGCGCTGCTCGTCCCAGTGCATTCCGATGACGACCGAAGCGTGATTGTCGTCTCTTGAGCCTTCGGGCTTGCAATTTAAATTACCGCCAATCGCGGTTCCAGCAAGGCCGCCTTGCCACTGCACGCCTTGGTAACCTGGCGGTTTTGTCAGCACGTTGGCGCAGTACTCGATGCCGACAGGCTGCTGATTATGAAGCAGCAGCTGGCGGATGCGTTTGGCGTATTGTTTGGGCCGATCGACGATGATCGACTCCTGCTTGAGCTTGGGCGGGTGGTCGCCAAGTGCCGGAAAAAGCCGGTTTTCGCGGCAAATTGCCTCAAAAAAACGCCGGTCGGCATCAAGGCGATTGCCGCCCTCGGCAACCACCCGCACCAGCACCGACTCCACTATTTTTGAAAACGGAAAAGCGATTTTGTCCTGGACAAGCTTGCACTCCAGCTCTTGAACGATGGGGGCCGCGCCGCGTTCGTAAAGAACGTAGTTAGTCAGCGCCGTGCCCTTCTTGCCTAACGCTTTGCCTTGGGCGTAGATTTTTCGCAGGCCATTCTTGTCGGCATAAAACTGATTCATTCGCGTGAAGGCGGCGTCAATGGCGTCCGTCAGCTTTTTGTCCATCCCACGATCGCCAATACCGGGCCGAAAAACCTTCTGCTGGTCGCATGAGCCTGCGCGCAGCACTTCGGCATAGCCCAGGTCAATTTGATTGCCTTTGTCGAAGGCATTGGTGGCCTTGGTCGGAAGGCCGGTCTCGGCGTCGTAGCCTGCGTCACTTTCGGTTAGCGCCGCGGCGATGGGATAAGGTGACGTGATAAAGTTCGGATTCGCTGCCGGAGTGCTGGGATGAGAGCGACGCCAGCTGTCCACCATTACGGAAGTGCTAAACGCCCAGCAAAGGCCCATGGGATTTTGATCCATAACGGGGTAATTCGCCAGCGGTTTGCCCGGTGCATCCAGCCGCATTTCAGGGCAATCCGCGGCAGATTTTGCGAAATCGGCACGCGCCGCGGCAGTCGCAAAAAATAAGAGCACAACGATTCCAATCCCCATATGAACAATCCCCCCACTAGGACCATATTGTAACACTTCGGGCAGGCTAAAGGCTGAGTGGCGGCCGGCTAAATTTTTACCATTCATGCAGGCCTGCTTAAAAAGCGGCACCGTCAGGGCCACCGACTTAAAACTGCATAGCCAGCATCGGACCAGGCTGGATTCACGATTCTTTTCCGCCAGCTGGCCCGCCTTTCCCAGAGCTGCTAAAATGAAGGAACGTGGTTTGTTATAGTCGAGGGGGAACGTTATGAGTGCGACTATGCTTTGGATCCGGCCGCTTTTGATTTCGTCGCTGATTTTGCTGGCAGGCCTGCCCGCCGTTGCTCAGGAGGCGCCCGCCACCGACTGCGAAGCTTTTCGTCTGGACTGGGTGACGGGCGGCCCGTTAAATCCAGAGCCAGGTGCCTCAAGCTCAAGCGATAAGGCCGTGTGCGCGGGCGTCGAAGACCGCGCGGCCTGCCTGCTTCGCCACAAGGGCGACGGCAAGCAGCATGACTACGTAATCGCGCACGACCAGGGTGCCAACGGCAACTGTACCTTTCAGGCGGTGGCCGGCGTGCTGAATTTTGAAAAATCAGCTGGCGGCGGAAAACCGGACGTCTCGCCCGAATACCTCGCGGCACAGGACTGCGACAATTTTTTGCCGGGCCAGAGCTTGCACAACACGAGCCGCGCGATCTCGAGCTTCAATAAAAATGGCAGCTGCACACGGGAAGACCTGGCCCAGGTAACCAACGGCGGCGAGCTTTCGGAAACTCTCGAGAAGTCGTATTTTTCGTCCGCGATCTTGTCGGTGTTCGGCGGCTCACTTCCCAATATCAACAAGGATTCGAAGGCCGATATCTGCAGCACCCTATCAAGTAAAGACACCAGCCCGGGCACGCTGGCGCTGGCCGTTGAGCTGGGGGCGATAACCGACAAGATCGGCGCCGAAAAGAACGTCTCGGACGCGATGGGCGCGAGACTCGATGTCGAAAAAAGAATCCGCGCGGACACTGCGGCGCCCTCGGGCACCGCTGAGCAAAAGCAGTCCGCCAAGGACCGGGCCAAACAACGCGCCAACGAATACGGCCGCTGCAAGGCCGACCAGGATTTTTTCAAATACCTGTGCGCCGACAAGGTGCAAAAACCGGGGGCTCCGCACCTTGAGAAAAAAGAAAAAGTTCCAGCCGACAACTTCAAGAGCGCGGCAGATCTCAAGGAGCTGGCCAATGCCTGTGCCAGCAAGTTCTCCAAGCCCTTACCCAAGACTGTTACCGAAAACAATCTCGTAGCCGCGATGAAGGGCAATGCCGAGGCCTCTGACTGCGTGCAGGCCTACATGAAAAGCCGGTTGCTGAGCGAGTCGGTGGGAAACATCGAAAAAAACGGCAAGCCACTGATTATCGCCGTTAGCGACGCCACCGGTCTGATGGGTAAATCAGGCAAGCGCAGCGACGTGGGCCACGCCATGGTACTCATTGGCCGCGAAAAAAGAGCCGGCCAGTGTGGCTATTGGGTACGCAACTCCTGGGGCTCCTCGTGTCCAATGGGCGACTCGGGCAAAATCTTATGCGATCCTGACCGCCCGGGTAACGTCTGGATCAGCGCCGCGTCGCTTAGCAGCTCAGCTGGCGTGCAGAGTATTTACAACGTCTCTCCCTAAGATATGGTGTAGAATTGGATCATGAAGCAGCTCGTCCTGATCATGTTTGCACTGAGCACGAGCTACACGTCCGGTGCGCTTGCAAACGAGCATCGGAACTGCTTTCGCTTCGGGGGTCAGCGCGCCTGCTTTCATGAGCTGGGCGGCTCGCTGCTGAGCATGGACTGCCAATTGACCAAAGAAAGAATCTACGCCTGCGCGGCAGCCAAGGCTCTGGCTAAGGCCCCTGGCCTGATCCTTGATGCGGACGAGCTCGAAGGCGGTAAAAATCCTGGGGCCGTGCTCTGTCAGAAGCTGGGCGGTAGAATCGTGATTGGCAATGACCGTTTTGGCAATCAGGAATCCTTCTGTGCTTTCGACGACAAAAGCATGACGACCAGCGCGAGTCTGGCCTACGCGCAGGAGCGCGCACGCGCGGCGCAGTCCGCGGCCAAGCCCAAGCCGGCCATGCCTGCGGCGGCAGCTCCGAAGACTTCCCGCTAAAGGCGAACCAAATCCATGCGTCCTGGCATTCTAATGTTGCTCGGCCAGCTGGTCGCGAACAGATTTTTCCGAGCAGGTTTCGATATAGTTCCGACCCGAGCCATCGTTCTCCTGATCCTGGCGGGGCTTCCAGACGAAAGTGCGGTCTCGAGTCAGGCCCTAGGCGCGTAATTCGTGAAGCCCTCTTTACGCATTTTCAAAAGGTGCGTCATGTCGGCTTCCTGAACTCCGCGCTTAAATAAAAAATCCGCGATTGAAAACGACATGACGCCGCCGTTTACCGCCTTGGAATAATCGAAGCTTTCATGATGATGCCGGTAATGGCGGCGGGCCTGAAGCCTCGCGACGGGAGTTCTGCTATACCAACGCATCAAGGCTGTGGTCAGCCCTTGCTCAGTTGCTCGCTCGACATCTTCGTCGGTCATATGCAGGTACCGGTGCGAATACATCGACAGCCCCACCAGGGAGCCAAGACAGACGAAGGACGTGACGAGGAACGCGCTGCCCCCGAAATGCAGAAAGAGTGCGAAGTTGAGCAGGTAAAAAGGGATGCCGAGAATGTTCTCCGCCAGGACGCCGGTGCGCGTGCCATAGACTCCATAGCCCGCGTGTCGGATCTCCATGACAATTCGCGCCACTTCTTTTTCCTGGTTTTCGCGGGGGGTGTAACCAGCCGCGACCCAGCCTGAGACGATGGCCTGCGCATTGAGCACCAGATACTTCTCGACGCGCTGACGCGTCACCTCGTCGCTGAAGTCAGCGCGAAAATCCGTCAGCATCTTGAAGTGGTGAACTTTGTGCGCAAGATTGATCTCTTCGATGAAGCGTCCAAGCCGACCCAGACGGTCACGGTACCTGAGCGCCAGCTGGCTGGACGCGTGGCAGAGCCCGAGATGGGAGATGTATTCGATCACCGACGCTTCCACGAGCCCGATAATACCCCCCAGCAGGAGCTGGCGCCCGATTGAGGTCATGAACAGGGCGCAAGCAAGCAAAGCGAAAATCCCCATATCCAGGGTCCACCAGGAGCTGCCGGTAATTCTGGAGACGACCGTGGAGAACCAGCGTTCGCCAAGAGTAAGCTTCGCGAAAATGGGCTGCTGACGGCCCCGATAGTAAGCGGCTTCATAGAACGCTACGGTCTCCAGGCTCTCGCGAGCGAGTACGCGCTTCGGCAACAAGGGCAGCTCGTCCGCGCCCGCGAACCAGGCTTCGTCAGTCAATGATTTCCAGCTTCGGATAAGGAGCGCTTCTACGGCGTAGCCGAGCCGCTGCATATAGAGAAGCGTGAGATGTTCTTGCACTGAAAATGAAGCTGAGCCGCGTTGCTCGAGTTGCCTCAAAGCGCGGGCGATCGCTTCGGAATCGGATGGATTTTTCCGGGTCCTGGAAACCATCTCCAGAACCGCGTAAGAGTTCCAATGGCGCGGGTGATCAGCGTCGGCTTTGAGAGCCAGGGCGTTCTTCATAATGCTGAGAAGAATACACGAATTTAACGCATAGCACAATGAATGGAAAAGGGGCGTCTATGAATTGGACACCTGACAAGTCTTTGGCCTCGCAGGAGAGGGGAATGGGCGGCTCTCTGTCTCGCAGTGGCGGCTCACGACTTGCAACTTTGGCTTGAATGCGAACGTTTGGCATCATTAGCGTAATCGGGTTGCTCTTGTCCACGGGGGCAAACGCCACTTCGTTTCCCAGCGCGGAGTCCCTTTTGACCAACTGGAAAAACGCCATCTACACGGACCAGGAGCATTCAGAGCTGGTCCTTTCGCTGATCGAACCCGGTTCCGATCCGGTCGATCGAAAAGCCGAACTCTGGCACAAGTCGAGTGAGCCGGGGTCGCATAAGTTTCTCATGCGTTTCAAGTCGCCCGCCAGCCTTCGCGGAGTGGCCTTTCTAAGCCTGCGTCGTCCGGGCCAGACTGGGGCGGATCAATGGCTGTATTTTCCCAGCTACGGTAAAGCCCGGCGCCTCTCGTCCCACGGGCGCGACGAGCCTTTTCTGGACAGCGACTTCACCAACGGCGACATCAGCTTTGATTACGAAGACGCCTTCGATTTCAGCGTCACGCGTGAAGCCACGGTCGCGGGCCAGCTGGTTTACGTTGTCGAGGGCACCGTCAAACCCGGCAAGATGGGCAGCCTGCCCTACTCGAAGGAAGTATTGTTCATCACGAAAAAAGACTCCCTGAACCTCAGAACGGAGTTCTACGGGCTCAACGGCGTGCTGGTCAAGACTCTCGTGGTCTCCGGATGGCGAAGACTGAAGAAGCAATGGACCGCCGACTCCCTCGAAGTCGAGACCCTCAAATCGAGGCATCGAAGCGTGATCAGGCTCGTGTCGCGCAACGTCGACGAGGCGCCGGCCGATAGCAAGTTTACGCAAAATGAGCTGGAGCGCGGGCGCTGACAAGCTCAGCTGAACTCTTTGCACTCCGGTCCGGAAGCGCCTCCCTGTAGATCAGAAGCTCTTTCGGAATCAGGCTCGGGTCGGCCTTGAGCTCCTCGAGAACGCCTGGGGGAATGCTCCTCGGCTCCTGAATCCAATTGCGTGGGAATAAATGGTAGTGTGTCCACAAAAACAAATCCAGCCGATTCCAGAGATCGAGCCAATTGAAGAGAGTGTTCGACCAGCCGTTAATGATGCCGTAATCCCGGTCACGCAGCCCTCGATGATGTTTGAGGTGAACCGAGCGGCTTAAAAAAAATCCACTTCTCTGTAGAACTCGCATCACGGCGTTGGGTTTTGAGAGATGGGCGTGCTTGTGGATCTCGTTCCCAATCGAGAGCAGCTGGATGATCACCCAAACAGTGAGACAGCTGAGTGGCCCCGGCTGAAGGGCGAGAACCGCTATCAGGAAGCCGGCGTTACAGAGAGTCATGAGCGGTGCAGGAGGCGCCATCGCCTGCACCAGGCTCAGTTCATCGAGATTATTCGGGAACTCGTGATGGACCCGAAAAGCCCTCGCGCCGGTACCCCAGAGCGGATGGGCTTCGCCCGCGTAGCAGTCAAACCATTTATGAAAAATGGAAATGAAGACGTCCGCGATGAAAAATGCGATGACAAGCGCGATCGGGGTAAAGCAAATCAGCCTCGGCCTGAGTGCAAACGAGTGCGCGATCCAAACCGCGAACGCCACGCTGGTAGCCGAGTTGAAGATGATCAGGCCGATTTCGTAGTGAAGGCTCGGGATCTGAGTGTAATAGTCCCGCAGTGCCAAATTTCGGGCAGCCTTGTCGCGGATTCGCAAGGCGGTCCGCAGCCGATCCATATCTCGCTGAAGCCGCATCGCCGACAGTCTGGCGCGCGCGTCGTTATTCACTTTGATTCGCCTCCACGACGTCCAACCGAGTAGCCCATCGAATCGAGTATAGGGAAGAAAACACGGAAATGAAAACCCCCAGAGCAAACAAAGACACGCAAAGTGCGGTTTGTAGCCTAAATTCAATCACCCAACCGAAAATCGTGGGCAAGGACCGCGAAATCACGCCCCAGGACACGGGCGAGGCGAACACCAAAGAAGCCGTTCCTGCCCCGGCCCCCAGCAGCGCCGCTTCAGTCGCCAGGAATACGGAAAGCTCCTTCTTGGACATCCCTAGGACTCGAAGAATCGCCAGCTCCCTGGCCCGGTTCTGGATCTCGATGAGAAATGAGCTGATGAACCCGAGAGTTGCGACGAGGACGCAGACGATCTCGACGCAGTAGAGGCCGAGAAAGCTCCGTCTCAAAAGGGTTTCCAGCTTTTGTTTGTTGCCCTTGTCCAGCGTGACGATCAACCCGTGCGACGACGCGAATCGCTCGTCAACGGTGTTCTTCACGCGCTCCAAATCGGCGCCTTTTTTCAGCACGAAGGCGATGCCCGTGACCAGCGAGTCCTGCCACAGGGCTTTGTACCGGGCGCGCGAGATGTAAACCCACCCCCCGCCCGCCGACAAGTCCCTGACGATGCCCACGATCTTGAAAGGCATCTTCTTGTCCACTACTTGAAGATCAATCACGTCGCCGGTTTTTTTTCCATAAAGTCCGGTGAAGCTCTCGCTCACCATGACCGACCTAGGATCGCCGTGATAAAGGTCGCGCCCGGCCTCGGCCACTGGGCGATCCATGACCTGGAAATAGGAATAAGGAACCTCGAAAGTATCGGGCGGCACCTCGTCATAGGCGTTCATTTTTACCAGGTGCGAGCCGTATCGTACGTCGACGATTCTGAGCCCGAACACTCCTCTCACGCCAGGCACTGTTTCCAGTTCCTTCTGCAGCCGATCGTCGATCGGCTGCAGAGTCTGTATGGAGTTGAACGAGCCATTGGACGTCACATAGAAATCAGGGCGTGACGTGTGAAGGTACTTTCCCGCAAGTCCACCCATAAATCCGTCTTGAACAGAGACGATCACGAAAATCAGAATCAGGCCGATGACGAGTCCACGAATTTTTCTCTCGATG
>JBBRLF010000114.1:0-13261 GCA_038231515.1 candidate division WWE3 bacterium | reverse complement strand
GGTGACGGCCGAGATAAACTGACTCTGCGCCAGGTTCAGCTGTACCGCGCGAATCAGGCGCAGAAACATATAGAGCAGGCCCAGTACGATCAGCAGCGAGCTGGCCAGACCGAAGATCATTAAAATCGCGAGCGGGGCGGTGGACTGGCTGTTTTCGGCGGCAGCCGTCATTTTTTCGAGAATGCGGTGGTTCTGGATCAGCAGATAGTTCCACCAGATCGACATGGTCGTGGCCAGGGCGACAACAATGATGAACGCCACAACAGTCCACAACAAAGGGCGGCGATTATGAAGCTGGCGTAAAACGTTAAACAATCAATCCCCCGAGATCGTTAAAAAAAAGCCCGGTACCCTATCAGGATACCGGGCTCTTGAATTGATCCCAAATAAAGCGTGCGGCCTACTTATTTTCCTTCGCGCGCTTTTCCTGATACTGGCGAACCATCGTTTCCTGAACGGTACGCGGAACTGGCGCGTACTTCAAGAATTCCATGGTGAACTCGCCCTTGCCCTGAGTGGCCGAACGCAGGTCGGTCGAATAACCGAACATTTCCGTAAGCGGCACTTCGGCTTCGCAGACGAAGTACTGTTCAAGCGTCTGGCTGTTCATGATCACGCCACGGCGCTGGTTGATCTGACCCATGACCGAACCCTGAAACTCTTCGGGAGCCTGGGTTTCGAGCTTCATGATCGGCTCGAGCACCACGGGGGCGGCCTTGGCATAGGCTTCGCGGAAGCCCATGATGGATGCGGTTTTGAACGCCTGTTCCGAGGAGTCGACATCATGGTAGCTGCCTTCGACCAGTACGGCGCGCACGCCGACAATCTGATGGCCGATGAGCGTGCCCATTTTGACGGCCTCTAAGAAGCCCTTTTCGCACCCGGGGATGTATTCGCGGGGGATAGAACCGCCCGTGACGTCGTTGACGAATTCAAACGTCTCGACGGCGTCAGCCGGCAGGGGTTCGATATACCCCACAACCTTACCGAACTGCCCGCTACCACCCGTTTGTTTCTTATGGGTGTAGTTGTACGTGCCCTTCTGCGTGATGGTTTCACGGAATGCGACCTGAGGCTTACCGACGACCACTTCGCACGCGTATTCGCGCTTGATGCGTTCGCAGTAAATTTCCAAGTGCAACTCGCCCATGCCGCTGATGATCGTCTGAGCAGATTCTTCGTCGCGATGCACGCGCAGGGTCGGATCTTCTTTTGTAAAGCGGTTGAGCGCCTTCGAGAAGTTACCGGCGTTGGCCTTTTCCTTTGGCGCAATGGCCAGAGAGATAACAGCCGTTGCGATGTGCATCGACGTCATCGTGTAATGAACCTTGTCGTCGGTGAACGTGTCGCCCGAAGAACATTCCACGCCGAACAGAGCGACGATGTCGCCGGCCTGGGCCGTTTCGATGTCGTTCATTTCGTCGGCATGCATGCGGACCAGACGAGGGATTTTCACCTTACGCTGCGTGGTCTGGTTGTAGATCACGTCGCCTTTGCTGACTTTGCCCTGGTAGATGCGCATGTACGTAAGCTGACCATACTTGCCGTCTTCGAGTTTGAAAGCCAGGCCGACGAAGGCCTTGGCCGGATCGCTGACCAGCTCAATTTTAGCTTCAGCCTTGTCCTGGTCGAGTGCTTCGTTGACGACTTCCATTGGATTCGGAAGATAGTAGCCGACTGCGTCGAGCAGCAGCTGTACGCCTTTGTTCTTGAACGCCGAGCCCATCATCACCGGGGTGAATTTGAGCGACAGCGTGGCTTTACGAATCACGGGACGAAGTTCTTCGGCCGTGATTTCTTTGCCGTCGAGGTATTTTTCAGCAACTACGTCGTCAAAGTCGCCCATAGCGGCCACGAGGTCGTCGCGGCGTTTCTTGGCTTCGTCGATCAGCTCGCTTGGAATGTCTTCTTCGCGAATTTTTTCGCCGTTGTCGCCGTCGAAGTAGAAGGCGCGCATGGCGACGAGGTCGATGATGCCCGAAAACTTGTCTTCGTAGCCGATTGGCATGGTGATCGCGTGAGCATTGTGGCTCAGTTTTTCACGCAGCTGCTGAATGCCGCGCCAAGGATTGGCGCCGGCGCGGTCCATCTTGTTGACGAAGCAGATGCGCGGCACTTTGTAGCGCTTCATCTGGCGATCGACGGTGATCGACTGCGACTGCACGCCCGAAACCGAGCACAGCACGAGGATCGCGCCGTCGAGCACGCGCAAGCTGCGTTCGACTTCCACGGTAAAATCCACGTGACCCGGTGTATCGATAATGTTGATTTCAATTTCTTTCCACACGGCGTAGGTCGCGGCGGACTGAATCGTGATGCCCTTTTCGCGCTCGAGATCCATGAAGTCCATCGTCGCGCCAACGCCGCTCTTTCCCTTCACTTCTTCGATCTTGTGGATCTTCTTCGTGTAGAAAAGAATGCGTTCGGTCAAGGTCGTCTTGCCGGAGTCGATGTGCGCGGAGATACCGATGTTACGGATTTTCTCGAGGCCTGCTTGGGACAGTGTAGGGGCAGCCATTAAAGCTCCTTAGAGAATTGATATTTTGAACCGCATTATTTAACTAAAACGCTCCCTTATCGCAAGAGGATAATGGGACATCATTTTCGAGCGGGTTTGGGTGCGGTTGCCAGACGCCCGAAAGCGTGCGAAACCTTCTTTCCTATGCCGCCCAAGCTCATTGTGCAGAAATTCGGTGGAACGTCGGTCGGTACCATCGAACGTATCCGAAACGTTGCAAAGCTGATGTTGGCCACCCAGGCCAAGGGGCATCAAGTGGTTGGCGTGGTCTCGGCCATGTCGGGTGATACGAACCGGCTGGTCGACTTGGCCACTCAGCTTAACCCACAGCCCTGGTCCAAGGAATATGACATGCTGCTGGCAAGCGGCGAACAGGTGAGCGTGGCGCTATTGACGCTGGCAATCAATTCAGCTGGCGGAAAGGCGCGCGGACTGCTGGGGCATCAGCTCGGTATCTTGACCGATAGTGTTTATTCGAGTGCCCGCATCAAGCAGATCAATACCGACATCATTCTGTCTGAGCTCGCCCGCGGTGTTATTCCCGTTGTTGCCGGGTTTCAGGGCGTGGACGTCGAAAATAATATTACGACGTTGGGACGTGGCGGCAGCGATACGAGCGCCGTAGCCATCGCGGCGGCCTTGCAGAAGACGGGCATCGAGGTGGACTGCGAGATTTATACCGACGTCGATGGCATCTACACCACCGATCCGCGCATGTGCGCCAAGGCCCGCAAGCTCAACCAGATCAGCTACGAAGAGATGATGGAGCTGGCCGGTTTGGGTGCCAAGGTGCTGCAAATTCGCTCAGTGGAGCTTGCCGCAAAATACAAAGTACCGCTGCATCTGCGCAGCTCATTTGACCCCGGCGAAGGCACGCGGGTCGTATCGGAGGGGCCCGTGTTGGAGCAAGTCGTAGTGAGTGGCGTTGCCGCCGATATGAATGATGCCAAGATAACGATCATGAATCTTTCAGACCGGGCCGGGTTGGCTTTCGAGATTTTTGATCCCCTGGCCAAAGCTTCGGTCGTGGTCGACGTGATTGTACAGGCCAGCGCCACCGACAAAGACGGCGGTTTAAGCCTGTCCTTTACCTGTCCCAAGCTTGATCTGCCGCGGGCCATTCAAATCGTCGAATCGCAGCTTCGTGGCAAATTTCCAAAAATGCACATCACCTCTGAGACCAATCTCGCGAAGGTCAGCGTAGTGGGGGTGGGCATGCGTCACCACCCCGGCGTCGCAGCCAAGATGTTTGGCGTACTTTCTGAAGCTGGAATAACCATCAAACTCATCAGCACGAGCGAGATCAAGATCACCGTACTGGTCGACGCCGATAAGGCCAAACTCGCGGTTGAGCGCCTGCATTCTGCTTTTGATCTCGACAAGGTCGAGTAAGTCCTTGTAATGGCTAAGTAATTAATTTAGCAAGCGGGCTCGCCCCATTAGTATACAATTTTACTCAGGTATTAAATTAGTGGGTCTAGTTGCGGGGGCAATTATTCGGACCAATAGGCTGGCCATGACGACTGCGGTGTTTTTTGCGCTCGTGTTTTCACACGTGGCATTGGCCGAAGTGCGTGAGGCCGCTGCCGTTTGCCCCGCGGGCGCGCGCCTGGTATTGCAAGGCAGCGATGGAGCCAGCGGCTGCGGACGCGGTCCATCGGGAAGTATCCGCGTGGGCCACTGGATTTGGCGGGGCAGTGACGGCAAGACCATCTATGAGCTGACCTATGACGAGCAGGGCCGTGAAAACGGCCTGGCGACGTCGTATGGGCTGGAAGGCAATGTGATCCAGGAGCAGCGGTTCCTGCACGGGCAGCTTGATGGGGCCGAAACTCGCTGGTGGCCCGGAAGCGGGCATCTGCGCGAGCAAAAAAATTATCGGGCTGGCAAAATCCACGGCATTCGCAAGCGCTGGGCGTACGAGCCCCGGCTGCGCAAGGATTGCACCAGCGAGAATAAGGCCTGCTGGGTGGGCAGTGAAGAGTGCTGGGTGGACGGCGAACGCCACACCCACGATGTCTGTAATGGGGTCTATGCCGACACCACTGGAAAGCGCGCTCCGGCCAGCAAACGTTGACACGATGAGTCGAAAAGGTTAAGACGCTCGCATACTTATGGCGAAGCTCTTAGCTCTCATTTTGCTTCTCGTTTCCTTTGTTTTCAGCGCGGCGCCCGCTTGGGCCCATGGCGATCACGAAGGGGCCGGGGTTTTTGCCAAGGAGACGATCGAAGAGCTCGAAGCGCACCTCATTGCCACGCTTGATGAGTCCATTCGCCATGGTGTGAACGTCGAGGGTGCCGACGAGCGCCGTATCGGGCAGCTGCTGCTTGATGCGGCCTATGCCGAGGTGATTGATGAGCTCAAAGCCAATCCACCCACGGCTTTGCAGAAGGCCGGCGTGCAGCTCAAAAAAATCATCAGTGGCTTCAACCCCATTGCGCTGGGCCGGTGGGTTCTCGAAACCGCTCGGCGCCAGGGGCCAGCTCTGGCCATTGCCTTTGGTGTCAGTGAGGTCGCCGAGCAGGTTGGCGTGCTGCTCTCGGCAAAGTATCCCGTTTTTTTATTTCTGGTTCCCATCTACCTCACGCATACCGGCGACGTTGTCGTCTTCGCCGTAACTTTGGGCGGGCCCAAAGTGGTGCGGGCCCTGCGCGTGTGGCAGCGGCATGGCGGAATGTTCAGCGGTCCCGGTGCCTATTACCGGCATCTGCTGGCTCAGCGTAAGATTCTGCCGATTGATTGGAACGAGGTTATCTATTCTGGCACCCTCGAAAGCTCGGATCCGAACGCCGACCTGCACTACGCGGTGATCGGCGAAAACTTTTTCGAGCGCCGTCTGCCGCGCGGCCTGCGCGTCGTGCTCACGCCTCGCAAGCTTGCCCAGCGCGAGACCCTGCCCACGTTTGGAATCTGGGAGCTTGAAAAGCTGGCCAAGGCTGCGGGCCTGGATTTGAGTACGCTACGCGTGTTTCGCGGCAACAAGCGCATGTACAGCGCGATTCTGCTGCGCGAAATTTCGCGCAACGAGGCCACGGCGCTGGAGTTTTCCACACAGGTGCGCCTGCGCGACGCCACCAATACCGCGCGACCTGATTTTGATGGCGTGCCGGCGGCCTGGAAGCGGGCGTTGGCGGTTGACTCCGTCGAGCTGTTCGAGGAAGACGACGTCGAAGCGTTGCAAAAACATGGCGAAACACCTGACATCGTCGCGCAGCGCTTGCTTTGGTATCTGCGTGAGCATCGCGAGCGGCTCTTTGCTCAGATCAAAACGATAAAAAAAGGCGAGGTTTCGTCCAGTGACATTAGAACTGCGCGCCGTCACCTTCGACGCCTGGGCAAAGTGCTCGAGGCCGATCGTGGACTGGGTCGCTTTGCTTCGACGCTCTATCCAGCCGCCAGCCTGGCGGATTGGGAAGCGTTACTCGTGGCTCTTCGTCAGGCGCGGGGCATGTCGATCATGGTGGAAGAGCTGCTGCCACCCAGCAAAGTAAAGAACTGCGAACGCCTGCTGCTGCAGGCCGGTTAAGTCGTGACGCCCGCCAGCTTCAGTGCGAACGCCAGCGTTGCCACGAGCTGCTGTCTTTGGTCGACTTGTCGACCGTGCGCTCTTCGGAATGGTAATAGGTTTTGGTTTTGTCGGCCGGGTAATATGCGCCGTCATGATCCGGATAGTAATTTAGATTGTTAGGCGGGGGATAGTAGTTGAATTGGACTCCCCACGTGGCGACAAAACCCTGGAACAGGACATTGGAGTTCGCGCCAAACGGCTGTGGAGTATACTGAGCGCGTTTCAGCTCGACGCCCCAGCCGCCATACAATGCGACGTGATTTGAGACGCTGAATGTGGCCCGGTACCCGAACTCCACATCCAGGGGCGCATGGGTGGTGGAGCTGCCCGTGGGACTCGCGGTGGTAAACGCATGAATCAGGGAGTTGACGTAGAGCTGACCTTCGACCCAGTTGGCCCAGCGTTTGTGCAGCTGAAAGCCAAGTTTGGCGCCCATAGCCTTGGGACGCGAGACGTGAGTGCCGACGCCCGACCCCAGATTGTCGACCTGTGGAAATTCCTGCATTCCGAAGCCCGCGCTCAGCACAAGCCACCAGCCCCAAGGAACGGTTGAGAGGTAGGTGCGAAAAAGTAAATCCGCATTGGCGTGGATGAATAAAATCGTATCCGCCGAGGTCAGGTCCAGGCTCTGAAAACCGCCGCCCAGGCCCAGACCCAGCTGCCGCGAGAACCACCAGTCGAGGCTGCCATCCACGTGCCGTGAGGGCGATTGAAGCTTGTTCTTCTTGCCGGTGATGCTGGAATCTTCCTGATAACTTTCCGACGGGCCAATGCCGTATTGCGCGCGCAGATAAATTTCATGAGGTTTGAAAAACCACTGGCGGCTTGTTCGAAAAAATCCCATCGCCGTTTCGCCCACAAAAGCTCCGTCTTTGTCCACGGCGGCGACGTCCCAGCGATAGGTGCCTGTGTCCAGATACATATAGGAGGTGTAGGGCGCGTCGTGCACCTCGATCCAGGGGTTCTTCACCTCGGTAATCCAGCGGGGCGGCGTATCGCGCTTCCAGCGCTGATTTTCTTTCACGTTGTCTTCGTTCCAAAGACGAAAGCGATAGCCGCGCGCGCCTTCGACGCCTTGCCAGGCCAGTCGCACATAGCCCTTGCTGGGATAAAGATCCATGTGTTTGGGCCCGATGATCGTGGGCGCGGGAAGTCGTTCTCTTTTGGCAGTGAGCGAAAGTGGCTTGCCCACGACAAACGGACGTGGCTGCGTTTGTCCCAGGCGGCGTTCGCCCTCATAGGCTTCGACAGAGTAATAATAGCCGCCCGGTAACAGCTCGGCGGTGAGATGAGAGGTGTTGACGGTTTGCACGGAATAAACCAGCTCGTGGGCCTCGGGGTCTCGCGAAATTTTCACGAGATAGTGCTGGGCCTGGGCAACTGCGCCCCAGGCCAGTGCGACCCTGGAGGTGGTCTGCTCGTCTTGCCTGGCGGCATCGCCGTCTGATTTTACTTCCTGATAAACGTGCACCGAGGGCGCATGCTGGGGTGGGGCTTGCTGGTCGGCTTTACCCCAGTGCAATTGCATCAAAAATCCGAAGATGAGGCTGGCCATGAGCATCACCCGTAATTGTATTTCAAACCCGAAAATCGGCCATCAAATAGCGCGGCGCCGGCGATAAAAGTAAATCGCCGTACCCAGCATCAGCGCGGTCACGCAAAGCGGAATGAATACCTTGGGTGCCAGCCACGAGCGCGGATGCGTGAGATCGATTTCGCCCGCAGCGCTGCCCAAAATCACGTGTACGGTCGTAAGTGGAATCATGCCCACCAGATTCGCCAGCAGGTAATCGCGCAGCTTCAGGCGGCTGATGCCGGCAGCGTAATTCACGGCATTGAAGGGCATGAACGGAATGAGGCGCAGGATCAGGACGAAGCGGAAGCCGCCTTTTTCGATGCTGCGGTTGAGCTCAATCAGGCGATGCCCGAAAAGCTCTTCGACTCCGTGACGGCCCAGCCGGCGCGCGATGAAAAACGCGCCCAGGGCACCCAGATTCACGCCCACGATCATCATCACAAAGCTAACTCCGATACCGTAAAGGGCGCCCGCCGCCAGCTGAAACGGCATATTGGGCAGGCCAAGGCTGACGATGGCGGCATAAATCAGGACATAGGCGAACTGGCCCCAGAAACCGAGCTCCAGCACCTGTGAGCGCAGGTGTAGAATCATGGCCGGCTGTAGATAGGTTCGCAAACCCGTGACACGATAGGCAATGGCGGCTGCCAGCACGAGCGTGACCAGGAGCGCCAGGCGCCAATGCCGCAGTGGTTTTTTTGCGCCTCTTCTCATGAGTCAGGGTTTACCGCATCAGGGTGGTGCCGGCACGGTTATTTGAGCCCCATCTCTTGACCGACGGAATAAGTCGAGTTATGACAAGCCCATGTTTGGACTTTCAGGTGAACACCTTCTAATTTTGGCCGGCATATTACTGATCTTTGGTCCGCGCAAACTTCCTGAGTTGGGAGCAAGTGTGGGACGCGCGTTTCGCAACTTCAAGGAAGGCCTAAACGGCCCAACCTCGTCAGGCACGCTGGAGTCGCACGAAACGCCAGTTGCCGCGCAGGTTAAAGCGCCAGCACCAGTCGAGAAGGCTCCTTCTCCCCAGGCTTAACGCTTTTTTTCCGGAACGAAAAAGATCAGGCCCACGGTTGCAGCGGTCGCGATGGCAGCGTCGGCCAGGAAGCTCGTTTGCTCGCCCCAGCGTGCCAAGGCCAGTCCGAAAAGCAAGCTCGCCGGAAAGCTCATCACTCCGACGACAAAGCTGAATACTCCATATGCAAATCCGCGTCCCTGCCCCTCGGGTACCAGGTCCGCGATGAATGATCGTTCCACGCCATCGGCTAAACCATAAAACGCGCCATAAAAGAAAAACAGGGCCAGCAGTGGAGCGTGGGACGATGAAAGTGCGAAGCCCGCGTAAGCCAGGGCGTACACCAGCCAGCCCGCCACGATAAGCTGCTTGCGTCCAATGACATCGGAAAGCTTGCCGGCCGGAATCGCCAGGGCGGCTCCGCTGACATTCATCACCATCAGGCAAATCAGCACAAAGCCGATACCGCCTCTGGTGCGAGCCGCCTTGAGTACGAGAAACGCGTCACTCGAGTTTGAAAGGGTAAAGGCCGACACCACCACCATGTAAAGCCAAAACTCACGTGGCATTTTAGGTCGGGCACCTGGAAGCGGCTGAGTCCCGGCAACGGCATTTGTAGCGCGAGCCTGTTCTTTTATGCCGAAGGTCAGCACGAGAATGGAAAGCGCGGCTGGAACCAGCGCAATGAGGATGACCTTATTGAATGCGGCCCGGGTGAGCGTTTCACTATTGGCTACGACCGCGTAGGCGATAGCCAAACCGACGAGCGCGCCGGCGGTATCGAGTGCGCGATTCAGGCCAAAGCTGTGCCCGCGTTTGTTGGCCTGCGATTCATCGGCGATTAGCGCATCGCGGGGCGCGGTGCGAATGCCTTTGCCTACGCGGTCGGCGAAACGAATAAAGAGCACCCAGGGCCAGGTTGTGGCAAGCAGCAGCAAGGGCCGGGTTACGGCTGAAAACGAGTAGCCGGCCAGCACCAGGGGCTTGCGGCGGGGCAGCCTGTCCGAAATCCAGCCGCTCAGCAGCTTCAGTAACGTGGCCGTCGATTCGGCAAGGCCTTCGATGAGTCCAATGGCGATCGTGCTGGTTCCCAGCACCTGTGAAAGAAACAAGGGCAGCAGTCTTAGCGTGGCTTCTGAAGCGATGTCGTTGAAGAAACTTACGATCGCCAGCACAACGACGTTTCGCTTAATCAACGTTTTGCTCCAGCTGCGCGGGCTCGTCGATTTTGAACACCGGATGTGAGGTCGCGTTGAATTTTTTACGGATGCGCTCAGCGCACCATTGCTCGAAGTCGTGATGTTCAGGAAAACCGCTTACGTTGAGCGTGCCAAGGCGCGGTACGTAAGGCGACTCTTTGAAAAGCAGTTGGAGCATGAGCCGGGCCAGGCCCTGTGCCGAACGATAGGAGGCGCACTGTTCCAGCGACTGACCGCTGCACATGCGCTCGGCGGGAATGGCCACGAAGATCGAGCAGGGGGCGCCGGTGTGCAGGCGCACGTAAATGGGCGAGGTTTCGTTCCAGAAAAAACCGTGCTTCGTGCTGAGCTGGTATTTTGTGAAACCGTGGCAGTAAGGTCCATCCAGGTAGCCCGCTCTGAACAAAGCCTCAAAGCCACTGCCATGCGAAGGCAGCTGATAGCTATCGGCCGGGCATTGGTTCAGAGTTTGAGAGAAGAGAAAAAATCCGTAAAAGGCCGGCAGCGTCTGGCCCCCTTTGAGGATTTTATGCTGACAGCCGAACACCAATAGTGCGGCGATGAGCGCAGTGGCCAGGGCTATTGTTTTGCGCACCAAGCCTCCAGTTCGCCCGCCCGTCCGATAGTGGTGTTTTGTCGGGCCGGAAATTTTGGCGTGAATTTCTGGCCGATCAGGATGCGCTCGGCCACCAGCTCGGTGTAGCCCCTGGCTGTTCCCATTTTGGCGCGGAAGGCCCCCTGATAGGGCATGCGCTTCTGACACTCCTCCAAGGTCTCGCGTGAGTTGCACGACAGGCTCGAGATCAGGTCGAGCTTACACTTCTCGCCAAAGACAAGTTTGGCGTAAACAACGGCGCCGCGGGTGGGCTCGTCTGTCAAAGAGGACTCGGCTTTTTCCTCCTCATCGAGCTCATAGCGAAGGTAGCCGTGGCAGTAGGGCTTGCCTTCGACGGCATGCAGCTCCCAGCCCGCGAAGTGGACGTTCTCGGGCAGCTCAAAGCCGCGCGGTGGACAGCGATCCAGCTCATATTCAAAATGGATGAAGACCTGTTTAACGCAGCTGTCTGCGAGTAGAAACGGCAGGATAAATAAAAGCGCGATGAGGTGGCGAAGCCGCATATGATCATCTTAGTTCAACTGGCGTGCTAAGATAAGGCCTATGAATCAAAGCGACGTAATGAACGCGGCCCGTGGAAAAAAGGTCAAGGTCATCGATTCTCTCTGGACCTTTGCCGTGGCCGTGGCGTTTATCGGTCCTCTCGCCTTGCCGCTGCTTTGGCGCAATCCGCGTTTTACGCAGAAAACGAAGGTTCTGGCGACGATCGGCGTGGTGGTGCTGACCGTGATTTTACTCTGGGTAAGCTGGGCCTCGATCAAGAAGACCTGGAGTGATTTTCAGGAGCTTAAAAAGATGGTGAATCAGATGAATGGCGGAGGCTGACTGTTTGAGTCAGGCGTTTAGAAAGCCTCGTCCCAGGATTTGGATAGTCGCATGGCCGAGTTGATCAATCCCACGTGAGAGTAGGTCTGCGGAAAGTTTCCCCAAAGCTCGCCCGAGATCGGGTCGATGTCTTCTGACAGCAGGCCCACGTGATTGGCCCGCGAGCAGATCAGCTGAAACAGATCGCGGGCCTCTTGCTCGCGTCCGATGCCATGCAACGCCTCGACCATCCAAAAAGAGCAAACCGTGAATGCCGTTTCGGGCGTGCCGAAGTCGTCCTGGGTTACGTAACGGGTTACGAAGTTGCCCCGCTTGAGCAGCTTGTCGAACTCGTCGACCATGCGGCGAAAGCGCTCGTCGCGGTGGGAGATGTAGTTCAAGGGCGCCATCAGCAGTGCCGAGGCATCGGCGGTGGTACCGCCGAAGTACTGGCTGTAGATGCCGCGCTCGTTGTTCCAGCCGCGGCTGTCGATGGTCTCGCGCATGCGCTCGGCATGCTGGCGCCAGGTGCTTGCCAGCTCGTTATCGCCGATCTTGCGGGCGATGCGAATGCCGCGGTCGACGGCCGCCCAGCTGAGCAGCTTTGAAAATAAATAATGCTTATGATCGGAGCGAAACTCCCAAAGTCCGGCGTCGGCCAGATCGAAGGTCGCAATGGCCTGTTCGACCAAGCGGCGTACAGCCTGAAAGGCGCGAACCTGATCGTGGCGGTTGAGTCGGTGGTCGAAAAAAATTGGCGTAATCGCCAGTACCATCTCGCCGTAGACGTCGTGCTGATGATGGGTGTAGGCCGCATTGCCGACGCGCACCGGGCCGATGCCGCGAAAGCCGCGCAGCCAGGGGATTTCACGCTCTTCGAGCACCTTTTCGCCGCCAATGCCGTAAACGGGCTGCAGATGGCTGGAGCGCTCCGACATTGCCAGGTTGTGCAGGTATTCTATGAAGTGCTCCATCTCGTCAAAGTGGCCCAGCTTATTAAGCACGTTGATCACGAAGTAGGCGTCGCGCAGCCAGCAGTAGCGATAATCCCAGCAGCGGCCGCCGGTGGGACTTTCAGGTATCGAGGTGGTGGTGGCGGCGATGATTGCGCCCGTGTCTTCAAAGATGTGCAGCTTCAGCGCCAGCGCCGACCGCAGCACCTCGTTTTGAAACTCAAAGGGAATGGAGCAGTGCTTGACCCACAGCTTCCAGTAGTTGTTCGTGCGTTCGAGGTATTCCTCACAGCCAAACTTCAACGGCAGCTCGAAGCTGCGTCCATAGCTCAGTACGCAGTAGCGCACCGAGTTCAGCTCGAAGGGCAGCTCGCCGGTAATGTAGTTTTCAGGAATGTCGGTGGTGAGATACAGCGACTGGCTGTCGCCTTCAAAGAGCAGGCCGGCCCCGGTGGGCACGATGCGAGGCTTTACGCTGCCGTAGTTAAATACGGGGCGTGCCCGCATGATCAGGCGGGGGCTGCCCACCAATGGACGCAGAATGCGAACCAGCTGGGGCGGGCGAAAAAAATAGTCCTTGAAGAAAAATCGGGGGGCGAAGTCAATCACCTCGAACTTGTCGCCGTTGCGCAGTTCGAAGCGCGTGCGCACGACGTTGGTGTTGTTGATGTAGCTTTGACTGGTCGTGAACTCTTCTTCTGGGCTGCAGCTCCAGAAGCCGGCGTCTTCATTGCCCAGCAGCCGCGCGAAGATTGACGGGGAGTCGAGACGCGGCATGCAGCACCAGACATAGTTCGCGGCCTTGTCCAGCAAGGCTGAGATCTGGCAGTTGCCTACGAGCGCGAAATCGAGTTGCGTCATGGTAGCTGGCACTTTAGCGCGTGAATCAGGACAAGCAAGGTGGGCCCATGCAAGCCTGTGAGTCTAATATTTCCAGCGGGCCGCCAACAATTCCTTCGCCCGTTCTTCATTTGTTTTAATTGGATAGACTGACATATTTCGGTGCATGAG
>JBBRLF010000113.1:0-13270 GCA_038231515.1 candidate division WWE3 bacterium | reverse complement strand
GGGTGCGCCGGTCACTGTAAAATTCGGCCGGTCTGTGGGTAGTCAAGCTGTGGTTATCAACGGTAACTTTCACTGGAGCAGCACGAAAGACTATGCCGATCTGGTTGCCACCAGCCGCTATGTGACGCCGGCCAAGACGCCTGCCGACAAAGAAAAAGAAAAATTGAAAGATCTGCCCTACACATATGGCGAGAGCAGCACGCGCAAAACCTACTTCAGCGAAGGCCTGAAAAAGCTGGGCCTGCCACGCGGCGCCGAGACGGATGTGGGCAAGCTGCTGAATGTCGAGATCGATGAAGCTAAAGAAAAGAAAAATGCCGGATTTGATCATGACGCCGTGCTGGCCGCCCTTGAGCCCGTCGAACGCCTGGCGGCCTATACCGTGCGTTTCGAAGGCAAGGTCTTCGGCGTGCTGCGTATTCCAAATTATTCTCCCGAAGATGGTTTTGGTGCCGCACTCAACGAGCTGCGCTGGCTGGGCCATATGGCCGGCATTCTCCAGCATTCGACCGACGGGCTGATCATCGACCAGCTTAGCAACGGCGGCGGTTTCGTTTATGAGTTTTCGCAGTTCGTGCGGCTGTTCGCAAGCCAGGGCGAAATTGCGACGTCCAAGATGGACGTGAAACTTTCCGAGACGTTCTTTCAGAGCCATGGCGAAACGGTTGACCCCGAGAACGACTCTGAAAACCCCGTCGAAGGTTTGAAGCGCAACTTCGCACGCATGAAACTCGAAGAAGGCGCCATGCAGAAGATGCGCGAGGCTTTTGCCCGCGGCGAAAAATGGTCTGGCCCGGTTTCGTTTCTGGGTGGCTCAAGCGAGATGATTCCCAATGAGATGGGATCGGTTGTAGGTTTACCTGGTAAGGTTTATTCCAAGCCAGTCTTACTGCTCAATGACGGACGCAGCGCCAGCGGCGGCGACTTCATGCCCGCTGCCATGCAGGCCGCCAAGCGCGCAACGGTCATGGGCGAGACTTCCATGGGCCTCGGCGGCCCCGTGTATCGTTCGCAGGAATCGATGCCCGGCTCGGAAATGTTCATGCGTTGTACGATGGGCTACTGCGAGCGTGCCGATGGTCTGCCTATCGAGAACCTGGGCGTCGTGCCCGACGTGCATCGTCCTGTCGTTATCGAAGACGTGAAGAATGGTTTTGCCGCTTACGCGCACGACGTGCTTTACTCGGCGTTTATGCTTGTGGGTGGGGCCGATAATGCTTCGATTGACCAGCAGCTCGGTGCCGAACTGCGGAATCGCGCCAATGCCGTCCATCCCGTCGTAGCTATGCCAGAGCTGACGCTGGCCACCAAGTTGCTCGCGGATTTTCATGCCGGACTAAAGTCCGAGCTGAGCGCTCATCAACAGAGTGTGCAGTACGAAGTGCTGTTTGCCCACCTGGCCAAAATCGAAGTGACGAAGCTGACTGCTGATGACTGGCATAAGCTCGAGATTCCACTGCCTGCGGCGCTGACCGAACGGGATGTGCTGCTGGGCTCGCTGACAGATCGGGCCAGCGTGCTGGCTCGGCTGGTGGAGCTGAAAAATGTTCCGGCTTTTCGAAGTGACGCCGGGCTCATGAAGCTGATTACGACGATGCACACGGGGCTTTCGGGGTTGGGCGAGGCGCGCTTTAACGGGTGCCTGGCCTTGCTGACGAAACGGGCGATGTAACGACGGTCGGTTATGCCGCGGTTTTTGACTGGGCTGGCGCAGCCGCAACGTCGCCGGGGCGATAGACGGCGATGGAGTAGGCCTGACCGTGCTTGTCTTTGGCGGGAGCCGCGCGCGTGTGAAACGAGCTTGAGAGCTGCGGGGCCTGTGCGACCAGCTCCAGGGCCAGTGACTCTTGAAGCAGTACCAGCGAGCCAAGCGAATCCGACTGTTCCTGCGAAAGGGCTTCACGTTCAAGCTCGAGCAGGCGGCTTGACTCGACAAATGGCGTAGTGTCGCCGGCCTCTTCCCAGTAGGGCTCACGCTGGTCGCCCAACGTTTCCCAGATCGGCTTGATGTCGCCTCGGACAATGCTGGCGCGAAAGCAAAACGCCTGACGCGATCTGGAGAATTCGATGTCCATGAGTTTCGAAGCGGCTTCAACTTCTTCAAGCACTGCAAGTGCGGTGCGCACCGGCGAGCTGCACCGGTCGGTATCGAAGAAGGCGATGAGCTCTTCGCCCTTGTGGTGCACGACCACGCCGCCCGCCTTCATGATTGAGATGAAAAAATGTGAACGCCATACCGTCGTGGCATTTTCGTTCTGGCTCGTGCGCTGACGAAGGTGGGAGCCCGGCGGCGCTTTAAAATCCGCGACGAGCAGGGCGCCCGAAAGCCTTTCGGGCAGCACTTCGCGTCGATGATATTCCGATACGGGCGTTCGCTGCGCGCGGGTGGCCTGCTCGCGGTACTCGCGCAGCGCAATTACGCCGAAGTAAAGCAGGATACCGAGATGTTCGATTCCGAGCCATGCCAGCAGCGAGCCGGTCCAGTGTGTGTGGTATGCGACCGCGTAGAGCAAGGCCAGACCGCCGAGTCCGACGCCGAAAAGCCCCAGTCGCTGGCGGCGAACTTGCAAAGCGGCGTTGCTCAGCACGCTCGAGTTAAAGCGCTGAATCAGACAGGCCAGGGCGCCGATCGCATAGCCTGCCGGCGTGAGATATCCGCGAATGACATTTTGCATGAGCTGCATGGATTCCGGATCGGGTGCCGCCGTAATCGCCAGCACGGGCGCGAGCAACGCGATGGGAATACCAATTCGGAAAAAAGCGCGACGTGAGCGACCGAAGGCGAATCCCAAAAACATTCCGAAGGCCGGCAGATAAAATTCCAACGTCACCTTGGTGAAGCCGTTGAGTGCCGGTGATACCGCCGACCAGTACAGGTCCATCGTCTGCAGATTGACGAACGCAGCGGTTAGCGCGTGCAGCGCAATGTAGAAGTACTCGGACTTCGTCCGTGCTGGCAGCCAGAAGACAAAGAACGCCACGCCCAGCAAGCCATATGCAAGAAAGAGCGAAAAGGGCCGTCCGCGCGTGTACATGCCGCTGACCGCCTTGAAGTCATTCAAACGCAGCGTGGTGGCAAAGCCTTCGCCACCGAGTCGCTTATTGAAAAAGTCGGGGTCATCGCGTCCGGTATCGTGAATGATTTGAATGGCCAGTCGCAAAGGGCGTGGCTCGCCCAGGCGCGCCATGGGCAACATCAGAGTGATGGGCTCGGCCTCGTGCCAGCCGTCGGTACCGGTCAGGTAGCGGCCGTCGAGCCAGATGCGATAAGTGGCGTTGATCCAGCCCAAAATCAGGCGATTGGCCTGAAGGCGATGGGCTTCGGCAAGGACCGAGACCGGAATTTCGGCTCCCATCCAGAACTCCTTGCCCACGCGTTTGTTCACGAGTGCGCTTTTATCGGCGTCCGTGCGTAAATGCGGGCTTTGCCAGAGCGTAGGATTGTGGGGATTGGCCAGACAGTCGGCTCTGGTGTGAGAGGCGTCATAGGGGCACGCCTGCGCCGGCGAGTCGTAAACGAGGTGCCAGAGTTTGGAGGGCAATAGCACTTGGGGCTCGGATGGATGCGTCGGACCAAAGGCGCGCCAAAGACTGGGCGCGTAGAGCGCGCTGAATGCTGCCAGCACGCTTGCGAACAGGAGGATTTTGGCACGATTGCTCTGGGCGTCGCCAAGTGTTTTGGCGTCCTCAGACGTACGCCCCAAGATTAGAGCCAGGCGTTTTAGCGTTCGCCTCATGCGGCCTCCGGACGATAGACCGAAACATGCAGCCCGTCGATACCGCTGTCCTGCACCGGCGTCGAACGCGAGATGAACCCCGTTGTCAGGCTGGCTTGGCGGCTTACCGCCAGCTTTGCCAACTCGTCCGGAATGATGATCAGCGTGGTGGCGCGATTTCCAGTGATCTTGCGTTCAAATTTAAAAAGCTGGGCGATGACCGAAAAAGGCGCGGGCGCGTGGCTTGCTTCCTCCCAGGCGGGTTCGAGGCTTGCGCCCAGATCTTCCCATACGGGTTTCAGATCGGCCGTGGTAATCGCGGCTCTGAAATGAAAACCTTCCGCGTCGGCTGGTAGAATGTTTTGGCCGACATAGCCGGCGGCAAGCAGGTTTGAGGCCCGCGCCATTTCGATGGCGGCTTGCAGCGCGTCCGAAGCCGGATGCGTCCGCTTTTCGGCGTCAAAAAGCACGGCGACCTCATCGCCCTTTTTGTGGATGACGATTCCACCGAACTTCGAAGCCGAGGTGTAAATGTGCGAACGCCAGACGCCTACGAGATTCGCGCTTTCGCCATGTTCCGCGCGATGACGGTAAAAGGGCTCGGAACATTTCAGGTCCACGACCAGCAGCAGGCCGTGCACTCGTTCAGGCAGCTTTGCGTGCTGGTGATATTCCGAAAGTGGCGTGCGATCGGCCAGCAACATATTGTGGCGATATTCGCGAACCGCGATAAAGCCCAGAAAAACGACGAGCAGGATCTGCTCGACGCCGTACCAGAGCGCGAACAGCGAGACGGTTGACGAGGCCCGAAACGAGAGCGAGTAGGCGATGTAGAAGAACGCCGAGGCCGCGAGCCCGCTACCAAACAGCAACAGTCGCCGGATGCGGACGGGATGGTAGGAGCCCTCTTTGCGCGACGTCTGCAGATGGTAGGCCTGAAGAAAACAAGCCAGCCCACCCAGCAGATAAAAGGCGGGGCTGAGCCAGGACTGTACGAAGTAGAAAAGAGTGGTGAGCGATGCCGCGCCCGGCGCGGCGGCCACGATCGCGAGCGGCAGCGAGATGCCAACGAGCAGGCCCCATTTAAAGATGGAGCTGCGAAAGCGTGCGAAGCTCATTCCCAGCAGCAGCGCCGTAAGTGCCTTATAGCTCTCAAGCATCAGGCCCAGCGAGTAGTGCATCTCGGAGTTCTTCACCAGATCCAGTGAGTAGATGGCCCGCAGCTGGCTGAACGAGCATACGATCAGGTGCAGCGCGAGATAGAAATATTCCGGTTCCTTTTGCGAGGCGAACCAGAGATAGAAAAAAAGCATGCCCAGAATTCCGTAGGCCAACGCGAACGAAAACGGGCGGGTGGTGGCCCAGAAGGCCTGAAAGGCCCGATAGGTATTGGCCGCACGGTGGGTGACGAACCCTTCGCCGCCGCTGCCGCCGTTGAGCGGGTCGGGAGTTTTGTGTTCGACGTCGTGATAGACTTTCAGGGCTAATCTGATTGGCTGCGTGGAGCTGAGGCGGTCCATCGGAAGATTCACCAGAATGGGCTCGTACTCCGTGCGACCGGCGCCTCCGGCGTAATACTGGCCGTCGACCCACAGGCGGTACGTGCCATTGATCCAGCCCACGATGAAGTAGTTGGCGCGCGCGCTTCTAGCTCGGGCAAGGACGTCGGCACCCAGCGTGGTTCCGATCCAGAACTCATGACCGCGCAGCTTATTGAGTTGCTCGGAATGGTCGGCGTCGGCGCGAGTGCGTTTGGCTTCGAAGAGCGTGGTGTTGGACGGATTCGCCGGACAGCTAGCCCCCGCAGCTTCTGCGCAAAGCGCCGGTTTCGTTTCCACGGCGAATTTCCAGTCGCCCCGGTTGATGGCAACTTTGGGCTTGAAGCCGACCCAGGGAGTCATCTCGCCGATCACAATGGGGATGAAAATCGCCGTCAGCACGATGCCGATGCCCACGAACATCACGTATTTTGCGCGCACACTGGCCAGGTCGCCGTGGAGCTGGCGATCTTCATTCGTACGAGCCAGCCACTCGGCGGCTTTCGTGAAAAATAACGGGGTCTTCATCGCTAGACTTATCGGGAATTCGACGCGCGTGCGGGAGGTGGGCAGAAAATTCCGAAGGCGGCGCCCGCGGCCCGCCGATCAAGACATTGCAATGCGTCAGGCCTCAAGGTTGTCGTCAACATCCCATTTGCAACCCCCTGATCTTTTGGTAACTCTTTCAGACTATGAAAAACTACGAAATGCTCATCGGCGGCAAGTTTACCAAGGCACGTTCTGGCGCGACTCGCGACATTCACGACCCGGCAAGTGGCGAGCTCATTGCCAAGGTGCCCGAAGCCTCGCGCGAAGACGTCGTGCTGGCCATTGAGGCCGCCCGCGCGGCGTTTGACCACGGGCCCTGGCGCAAGACCACGGCGCAAGACCGCGGCAAGCTGCTCTTCAAACTGGCCGAGGCTATTCGCGGCGAGGCCAAGATGTTGGCCGAGCTCGAGGTTAAAAACTGCGGCAAGCCGCTGGCCGAAGCCGAGTATGACGTGGCTGATGCGGCCAACTGCTTTGAGTTCTACGCAGGCCTGGCCACCAAGGTTCACGGCGAAACCATGCAGGTGCCGGCCAACTCGGTAAGCTTCGTCGTGCGCGAACCCATCGGCGTGTGCGGTCAGATCATTCCCTGGAACTTTCCCTTGCTCATGGGCGCGTGGAAGCTGGCTCCGGCGCTGGCCGCGGGCAACACGTGTATTTTAAAACCGTCTGAACTTACGCCACTGACGGTGCTCGAGCTCGCACGCATCATCACCTCGCTTGAGTTTCCTCAAGGCGTTGTCAACATCGTCACCGGCACCGGCGCTGGCGCCGGCGAAGAGCTGGCTCTCAACGCGAAGGTCGATAAAGTCGCGTTTACGGGCGGTACGGTCACCGGCCGCAAAGTAGCCGCGGCGGCTACCGGCAATATGAAGAAAGTTTCGCTCGAGCTGGGCGGAAAAAATCCCAACATCGTTTTTGCCGACGCCGACTTCGAGTGCGCGGTTGACGGCGCGCTGTTCGGCGCGTTTGCCAATCAGGGCGAGGTTTGCTCGGCCGGCTCGCGGCTGCTCGTTGAAAAGTCCATTCACAAACCTTTGGTTGAAGCGATGCTCAAAAAAATTCCACGCATCAAGCTGGGCCATGGCCTGACTCCCGGCGTGAAGATGGGGCCGCTCGTGTCAGCCGCCCATCGCGAAAAGGTGGAAGCCTATATCAAGATTGGTAAAGACGAAGGCGCGACGCTCGTGTGTGGCGGCAAGCGCCCCACCGGCAAGGAGTTCGAAAAAGGAAACTTTCTCGAACCCACCATCTTCGACAATGTGAAGCCCACCATGCGTATTGCCCGCGAAGAAATTTTCGGGCCGGTGCTGGCAGTGATTCCCTTTGAGACGGAAGAAGAAGCAGTCCGCCTGGCCAATGACACCGAGTACGGGCTGGCCGCCGGCGTGTGGACCAGGAACGTGACCCGCGCCATGCGCGTGATTGGCCAGATTCGTGCGGGCATTACGTGGATCAACACCTATCATCCCACGTTCAACGAGCTGCCCTGGGGCGGCTACAAGCAAAGCGGCACGGGCCGCGAGCTGGGGCTGTACGGCATCGACGAATATCTCGAAACCAAGCAGATCAATATCAACCTCGATGAAGCTCCGATTGGCTGGTACTAGTCATGGCGATTAAACTCATGACCCAGATTCCCGGCCCCAAAGGCAAAGCGCTGATGGAAGAGCGCAAAAAGCAGGTGCCGCGCGGGCCGTTTCACGCCACTCCGGTATTTGCGCAAAGCGCGCACGGTGCGCTGATTCAGGACGTGGACGGCAACACGTTTATTGATCTGGCTTCTGGTATCGGCGTGGTCAACGTGGGTCACACGCCTGAAGCGCTGGTTACGGCCATTCAGGAACAGGCCAAACGCATGCTGCACACGAGCTTCAACGTGGTTCCCTATGAGAGCTACGTGCAGGTGGCCAAAGCCTTGAACGAAGCCACGCCGGGCAACTATCCCAAGAAGACCTTGCTTGTGAATAGCGGCGCCGAGGCGGTCGAAAACGCCATCAAGATCGCGCGCGCGCACACCAAACGTCAAAGCGTGGTTTGCTTCGAACACGCTTATCATGGCCGTACCTACATGGCGATGACGCTGACCTCGAAGGTCAAGCCGTATCGTCAAGACTTCGGCCCTTTTAACTCGGACGTTTACCGCGTGCCCTTCCCGTATGCCTATCGCTGGCCGCACACGCATGATCCGGTCAAGGTTTCAGCCGAATGCTTTGCGCGCTTTGATGAAATTGTAAGCACCCAGGTTGGGGCCACCAACGTCGCTGCCGTCATTATCGAGCCCGTGCTGGGCGAAGGCGGTTTTGTTCCGGTACCCAAGGAATTTTTTCAGAAGCTTCGCGACTACTGCACTCAGAACGGAATCGTGCTGATTGCCGACGAGGTGCAGACTGGCTTTGGCCGCACGGGTACGATGTTTGCGTGCGAGCAGTATGGCATCACGCCCGACCTGTTCACGCTGGCCAAGGGCCTGGCTGGCGGGCTGCCCCTGGCGGCGGTAACCGGACGCGCTGAAATCATGGATGCACCCATGGAGGGCGGCATCGGCGGTACCTATGGCGGCAATCCGGTTGCCTGCGCCTCGGCACTGGCCGTATTTAAAACTTTTGAGGACGGTACTTTACTCAAGCGCGCCGTACTGCTGGGCGAGACGATCCATGCCAAGCTGGTGGACTGGCAGGAAAAATTCGAGATCATCGGTGACGTGCGAGGCCTGGGGCCCATGCGCGCCTTTGAGCTGGTAAAAGATCGTACGACCAAAGAGCCCAATCGCGAGGCCACGGCCACGCTCATGCGTTACTGTTACGAGCATGGGGTAATTATCCTGAGCGCCGGAACTTTTGGAAACGTAGTGCGTCTGCTAGTGCCACTCGTCATCGAACAGCAAGAGCTCGATGAGGCACTGGGTGTTATTGAAGCAGGACTGAAAGAAATCAAAGAATAAAAAGGGGACTGCGCAAGATGGTTCACCGGCACAAGCTCTGGATTGATGGCAAGTGGATGGAAACGACGAATTCGCGTGATCTGCACGAGATTCGCTCTCCCTTTAATAATGAACCGGTGGCCAAGGTGGACTATGCCACGCCCGAACAGATGGAACGCGCCATGGTGGCGTCGGTTGCGGCTTTTATCAAGTATCGTAAGGTAAGTCGTCATGCGCGCAGCAAGCTGCTCGAAGCCATGCGCGACGGCATTGCCCGCCGCCAGCATGAGCTGGCCAAGGTCATCGCGGCTGAAGCCGGCAAGCCCATCACGCTGGCCGAGGGCGAGGTAATGCGCGCGCTGACCACATTTACGGTTGCCGCCGAGGAAGCCAAGCGTTTCGGTGGCGAGGTTATTCCCATCGACATCGACGCGACTGGCCGCCCCTATAGTCCGGCGATTGCTTACTGGGTGCCGCGCGGGCCAATTCTGGGCATCACGCCGTTTAACTTTCCGTTGAATCTGGTGGCTCATAAAGTCGCACCCGCACTGGCGGCCGGCTGTTCTATTTTGATCAAGCCCGCACCGCAAGCGCCGGGCGGCGCTGCCATGCTGGCGCAGATCTTTGAAGAAGCGGCAGCCCAAGCCTCGGACGCGCGCGACACGATTCCGCTGGCCACGTTTCAGGTGGTCAGCTGTGGTAATGATGTGGCCTCGGCGCCCGTGACCGACCCGCGAATGAACTCGCTGACGTTTACGGGTAGCGGGCGAGTGGGGTGGCATCTTCAGAGCCTGGCCGTGGGCAAGCGTGTGGCGCTGGAGCTGGGCGGCAATGCCGGCGTGATTATTCACAGCGATGCCAATCTCGAACGGGCGGCACTTCGCTGTGCCGCTGGTGGGTTTGGCTATGCCGGGCAGTCTTGCATCAGCGTACAGCGTATTTTTGTGCATAAAGAGGTGGCTCGTAAATTTGAAGAGCTGCTGCTGGCTGAAACCGCAAAGGTCGTTGCGGGCGATCCGATGAAAAAAGAAGTTACGGTTGGACCGCTGATTGACGCCGCGGCTGCAGACCGGGTTATGGCCTGGATTGACGAAGCCAAACGTGCCGGCGCCCGTGTGTTGGCCGGTGGTACCCGCTCGGGCAACGTGATTGCCCCGACCGTCGTGGCAGGCGTCAAAAGAGCTGCGAAGCTTTCAACCGAAGAGGCCTTTGGCCCGGTGGTCATCCTGGAAACTTACGACAATTTTTCAGACGCGATTGAGGCCCTTAATGAGTCGCGCTACGGGCTGCAGGCCGGTATCTTTACCGACAGCACTCGTTTGATTCGTGAGGCTGTTGAGAATCTCGAAGTTGGCGGCGTCATGATCAATGAAGTTCCCACCTACCGTGCCGATCAGATGCCTTACGGGGGCGTCAAGGAGTCGGGGCTGGGACGCGAAGGTTTGCGATACGCCATGGAAGAATACAGCGAACGAAAGACTGTGGTGCAGTGGCACGGCTAAGGGCAGGTTGTCAGACGATTGCGTCGGTTGCGCTGCTACTGGGTCTTCTGGCGTCCTGCACGCGCGCCCCGCTTAAAGAGCAGGTCAAGGCCCTGCGGCTGACCAGCGCGCCGGATCTTTCCGACGACCTTCCGCTTGAGCCTTTGCTGGCCGCCGTCGAAACTGAAATCGCGTTTCTCGAAAAAGCGCAGAGCCATAAGCCACTTCTTTTTGGCCAGCGCACCTATTCTCAGGAAGAGTATCTGACCGGGCTGCGCCACTTTGTAGAGCTGGCCAAACAATATCCGGTGCGTGACGAGTTTTTTAGCGCGGTGAAAAAAGATTTCGATTTCTACGAGGTTTACGGCGACAAGGCCTGGGGCGAGATTTTCTTAACCTCTTACTATTCGCCCGTGGTGCCTGGGTCGTTGAAGCGAACCGAAAAGTTCACCCAGGCGTTGTACAAGCAGCCTGACGACATGATCAGTCTCGATCTTGCTGCCTTTGACAAAGATAAATACGCACTCGACCGCAAGCTGCGCGGCCGCATCGTCGACAAAAAGCTTGTGCCCTACTATTCACGCGAAGACATCGATTCGAAGGGCGCTCTTAAGGGCCGCAAACTTGAGCTGGCCTGGGTTGACCCGATAGATTCTTTCATGATTCAGGTGCAAGGGTCGGCCACCGTCGATTTTGGCAAGGGCAAGACAATGCGTGTTGCCTATGCCGATAAGAATGGCCAGCCCTACGAGCCGGTCGGAAAGTTCGTAAAGCAGTTCATTCCGCCCGAGCAGATGTCGCTGCAGGCGATTGAAAACTATCTGCACACGTTGCCGCCAGAGAAGATGCAGGATTATCTGAATAAGAATCCGAGCTATGTGTTTTTCACCGACTCGGCTGCGGCGCCGGCAACCTCGCTGGGTGTGCCGCCCACCGATGGGCGTACCGCCGCGGTGGATCAGCGCTTTTTTCCCAAGGGCGCGCTGGCTTTTCTGGTGACGGTAAAACCCAAGTTCGCTAACGCTACCGATTATTTTACCAAAGATTGGGAACCGCTGACTCGCTTCGTGCTGGATCAGGATATTGGCGGAGCTATTACTGGGGGGGGCAGGCTTGATCTGTACTGGGGCTCGGGCCCCGAAGCCAAGCGCAATGCGGGGGTGATGAAGCAGGCCGGAAAGCTGTACTACCTTGCGCCCAAGCCGGGTATGGATAAGAAATGAAACCCAAAGTGCCGCAGAAGTCGAAAGTAAAAGCCCCGCCCGGCAAAGCCAGTAAGACTAAATTTGGCTTGAGCAATTACCAGCATCCCGACAAATACGGCGAGTGGCTGGGTTATCGCGTCTTGAAGGTGGATCGGAAGAAGTTTGAAGCCAAGGTAGCGATCACTCTGCGTAATGATCATCTTTCGCCGGCTGGCCGTGTTCATGGCGGCGTGGTTTCTGGTTTTTTTGACTTTGCTTGCGGTGCTGCAGTGTTTACGACTCTGGGCAAGAATGACTTTTGCTCGACCGTTGAGCTTAAGGTGAACTACTTTCGGCCGCTCTATTCGGGCGACAAACTTACGAGCGTGGCTCGCGTGGTGTTTCGTGGGAAGCGTTTGTGTGTCATTCATGCTTTTTTGATGCGCGGAAAAGAGAAGGCTCCTATTGCCATGGCTACTGGTACGTTCAACATTGTGACTGATAAGCAGGTTACTTCGGCTCCTTAGTGGCTTTGGGTTGAGTTGATTTAGTTGCTGAAGGGCTGACGTTGGTGCCGTGCCCCTTGGGGGGCGGGCGGCTGGGTTTGTTGTGGAGCGCGGATCTTCGGGGGCTAAGACGGAAGCGGCTGGCTGGGTGAATGCTGGGGGCTTGCGGTGCGGGCCGTGGTTGTGCGCGGGGTTTTGGCTTACGGCCGGTCTGGTGGTTCCTGATGTGAGTGCACGTGCTTGATTCGTGGTTTGGTGGAACGTGGATTCGAAAGCACCGATTGTGTTCGACGTTCGGTGCCTCCTGGTAGCAGGCGTGTAAGCTTGTCTCGGCGTTTGGTGTATGCCACTGGCTGCTCTCCTTTCTTTTGGGTGGTGGAGTGGAAGGCTTGGAATTTATTTTCGGTGCAGGCAGATTTGCTGCCTATGTCTACTATTGCGTCGTGCTCGGCCCGAATCCTTCCTGGGTGATTATTTTTTTAAAATGCTTTGACATGTTTTCGACGTCTTCTAAATTCAAATAATTATCTGCCTCTAAAATGCCTTTGAATGGGCTCTGAAACACCTGGGCTCAATTGTTTTAGATGTGTTGTCGATTCGCTTCCATTGCTGTTTTTCTGATTGAACCTGAGCTACTCCTGCGCGTTTACAGAGGGGCTGATTTCCCGTGTTACTCGTTATTCATGAATTACAAAAGCACCGCTGATCAGGATGTTCACTTTAAGGCCTTGGAAGTCGCAGGCCGTTATATGAAATGCGTGGGCGAGCTGCTCGATATCTTACAGACGCTCGATGCGCAGAAAACTTTTCGCAGCTATGAGTGCACGAGTCTTTATCAGTATGCAGTGAAATTTTTAAAGCTGTCTGAAGACTCGGCTTTCAATCTGATTGCGGTGGCAAGAAAGTCAGTAGAGCTTCCGGCGCTCAAGGAAGAGATCAAGGGTGGTCGGCTTTCGCTGACTAAGGCTCGCAAGCTTTGCTCAGTGATCACTGCGGACAATCAAACCAAGTGGCTGGATTTTGCTAAAACCGTAACTTCAAAGACGCTTGAGCGTGAGATAGCCCGGGAAAATCCCAAAGCTTCTGTGGACGATAAAGCGACATACATTGCCTGGGATCGGCTGAAGCTTGAGCTTGGAATTTCTGAAGAATGCCTGCAGAAGTTACGACGGGTGCAGGATCTGGAATCACAAAGATTGCAGAAGGCCGTGGATTTCGAAGGCACGCTTTCAGCAGCTTTAGATGTGTATCTCGAAAAATGTGACCCCGTGAAGAAGGCCGAGCGAATCACAACAAGGAAGGCAGAGCGTGTTGCTGCGAAAAACATCGAGACCATCACTTTAGAAAACACTAAAACCAATGCAATGCGTCCC
>JBBRLF010000112.1:0-13323 GCA_038231515.1 candidate division WWE3 bacterium | reverse complement strand
TTGTCTGTTTGGCTTAAGTTCGCTCTACGCTGGGCTGGTTTGGGCAAGTACGGGTTCCAGGGCCGCGTATGGCGCCGCAGTTGTTCTGTGCCTGGGCGCGATATTGGCTAAGCCCCAGTTCGTGGTGCTGCCGGCGCTTGCGTTAGTTCTTCAGATTCTGGTGCTGGGCAAGAAGCCTCGAGAAGTTCTGCTCGCATCGGTGTTTTCTATAGTTTGTTGCCTGGGCATGGCCTATGTCACCTCGGCACTTCAAGGCCATTTCGATGCCTCGGTGACGGCGCCCCTATGGCTGCGACCAATCGAGGCCTTGCGCAACCTTGCGGTTTATTCCTGGAAGGTCGTAATACCCTATCCGCTGGCGGCGGCCTATCCAGGTTTGCTTGGCGAGCTAATCAAGGAACCGCTATTCTGGATTTCCGCTTTCCTGATGCTCCTGGCGCTTGCGCTTGCGCTGGCGACATTCAGGCGTATGAAGTCACCCCTGCCATATGCGGGCGGGGCAATTTACATCCTGGCACTCTCACCGGTTCTTGGGTTTGTGCCCTTTAACTACCAGCAATATTCTGAGGTCGCCGACCGTTACGTTTATTTCGCCCTGCCGGGTGTCAGTATGATTCTTGCCTGGTTCCTTGCAACTTCCTCGAGCCGGAAGCCCTTGTTTGGTGTGGGTCTGGTTCTGCTTTGCTTCGCGGCCGGTGCGGCGTCAAGGGCGCCGGTATGGCAAAGCAATTTTACTCTCGCTGGTGACATGTTGCGCGCCAATCCGCGGGGCTTTGCCTCGCAAGCCCAGATGGCAGTAGCTCTTGAGCGCCTGGGCCGGTATGACGAAAGCCTGCCTTATTTTCAAAAAGCTTTTGAGTTGAATTCCCGGGACACACTGATGTTCAGGAATCTTGAGCTCAAGCTTTGCGGCCTTGGCCGGTTTGACGAGCTGCTGACGTTCTATAAATTGCAGATGAATGATCCGATTCACGGCATCCATGCTCGCATTGGAATGGGACATCTTTTGATACTCATGGGACGCGTGCGGGACGGCGTGGTGGAGCTGCAACAGCTTCGCGAGCTTGGAACACCACTGCCGGATTTTTTCCAGCCCGGACAGAAATTTCTGGCTCTGCGCTTCGGCCGTGCTGAAATTCGACCGGTGGTGACTTATCTTGAGGCTGCACTGGATCAGCTGCCGGGATTAACCAGTTTGATTAATCTGCGTGAGGCAACGATTAAGAGGCAGTAGTTGGCCTGGCTCAATGCGTCTTTTCGTTTAGTAATTTCAGAAGCATCTGAAGGCTCTTGAATTGCGGAGCTGCCTTGGATGCGTTAAGCAAGGCCGCCATTTCATTGGCTTTCACCGGTCGCAAGTCAAGATACTCACCGATGAAATTTGGCGGATCGCTCTGATTCAAGGATGGCTGATGGTGTTCGGCATTTAGCAGCTCACGCACCCCCGCTTGCCAGTCCACGCCAATAATAATCAGGATGTGACCTAGCTCGAAGTGCAGGTCAGGTGTCTGGCCATAAACGACCATATGGCCATTGTAGAGCTGCACGGCTTCCGCGCCACGTCCAAGCGTCAGTAAAGTCTCGGCCAGTCGGCCCAGAGAAAATCGAGACGAAGGGTTAATTTGATAATCTGCACGTGCCATGGTCAGCGCCTTCTCAAACTTTTCGCGTCGCAAAAGTGAAACCACGAGATTTCCAGACGCAAAATGACTGCCCGGGTCCTCGCGCAGCATCTCTGCGTAGAATACTTCATCGTTCGCAAAGACCTGAGTTTTTTCATAACTCAACGCCCCGAAGATCAGAGTCAAGGCGACAGCGACAAGCAGTGGGCGGGGTCCATTGATTGCCTGGATAAAGGCGGCAAAGCTAAGGCTGATTCCCACCATCGCAAAATACATATAGTGATTGGAAACATCGCATAGTTGTTGATGCGAGTAGGGAACGAATCCCAAGATTGGCAGCAGGGCGACAATCGAAAATAAGAGTGCTGCACAAAAATTCGGCAATCGACGTCGCAGGCGCCAGAAGACAAACAGCAGTGTTGCCGACACGGCAGCGCTTAGCCAGAAAGGTGCCGCGTGCCGACGGACCTCGATAAGCCGTCCGGCATACTCATGGACCAGCGGGTAGGGTACGATCAGTTTTTCAAGATAGAACAGAATTGCATCGAGGGCCGCGAAAGGCCGAACCCATAGCGGCGCGATTGCATCAGGGCTCATCTCAGCCTGGTATTTTGCCGTCGCAAGAGTCAGCACGACGCCCGCAGCCAGCCAGGGCACGGTGGCCACAAGACAACCGCGCCAGTCTTTCTTTGCTACCCGGCTTAATACCGCCGCCAGAATCGGTAAGACGATCATGTTTGGTTTGCTGAGAACAGCCAAAGCAAAAGCGGCCGAAGCCGCAAGATACCAGCCCCAGCGCCGCAGTTCAAAACTACCCTGGCCCTCGCAGATGACGAGCCGTGCGTCGGCGCGAAGCATGGCATGAAGGGTGAGCAAACCAAATGAGGCCGACAAGACATCTTTAAGGCCGGTTATCCAGGCAACAGTACCTGCCTGCAAGGGGTGGCAGACAAAGAGCAGGGCCCCGAGCAACGCGGCAAGGTTGCGGCGTTGGTAGGAAGTCTGGCCCGGACGCTGCTGGGGTAATACATCGCGCACGAGGAAGTAAACCAGGATACCGTTAAGCCAGTGCAGCAGTACGTTTACGAGGTGAAACAGGGACTCCTCAGGCGCTACTGCCATTGCCAGGGCGGCCTTGCGCAATAGCGCCCAGGTGGTCAGCGTTACCGGAATGTAAAGCTTCAGATAAAAGTTGCTCCAGATATTCAGAATGTTTTCGGCATTCGGTGGGTGGAAAAATGGGTTGTAACGGATGTTGAAGTTGTCGTCACCGGTAAGCAGCCCGTAGTGCCACACCTGCGAGTAGATGATCGCGCAGGCCAGGCCCAAGAAAATTACCACATAAGAGGTGCGTATTTTCATGGGTTTGGATCCTCAATCAGCATCAGATTCAGCGAAGTATAGCTGCCGGTTGGAACCGTGATGCTTGTATCACGTAGACCCAGATTGACCGTCCACTCGTGAATTGAAGGATAAAATCGGGCATTCGTATAGGAGTCGACGAGCCAAACGCGTTGGCGGCTCAATACTTCGCGGCGAAGAGTTTCCTCGGCACCTTCATCGCGAGGGTCCCATTGCCGGAGGGGTATTTCGTATTGCGCAAAATAAGGCGTTCGTACTGCGGGCTTATGCATGGTCAGAACGAGGCCCGGATTTCGGTGAACAATTTCAGCGGCTTCCCGCCAGTTTTCCTTGTATGGAACGTAGGCCCTCGGCAGCCCCCAAAGAATAGCCGCGAACAGAACTGCTACGGCAGCCCATCTGAGTTTTGCACTGCCGGCCATGTCTGTCAGGGTAAGGCAGACCCACAGGACGAAGGGCGGCAAAACACTGATGAGATAACGCTCGAGCAGCAAACCACGCTGCAAGACGAATCCGCCGACCGTCATCAGCGCGATTGGAAGCAGTACCATGGTGGCGAGAGTCAGGCGTTCACGTCGGCCTTTCGACCGAAATCCGCTTGCAATCACCAGGCCGCTGAAAACTGCCGCAAAAATCCACGAAAAGCTGCAGAGTTTGCTGAGCAGCAGGACCGGAAAATGCGATGTTGCTTCGATTTCGAACTTCGCCTTTTGCCAGCCCAGCGCGGTCCAGTTCACCCACCAGAGGCAGCTGGCACCGATGACGGCAAGTCCGAGCGCCAGCCCCGAATGTATCTTTAATGCCATTGGGTTTTTTTTTTGCGAGCGCAGATCCCGGACCAGGAATAGCAGCTCTTCGGCGAGCAAGGGAACCACCGCCAGATAGTTTGCGAAAACCAGCAGTAAAATGCTTGCGACGTACCGCTTTACGTTCTGGCGCCCGACGCCTAGGTACAGACGCAGGAAATACAGCAGATTGATCGCCGTGCACAACTCAAACAGCGAATACATCCGGGTTTCCTGGGCATAGTTGATGCTCAGGCACGACACCGCGTGCAGAATGCCGGCGCAGAGCATTCCATATAGTCCCCGCAGCTCGTGACCGATCTTCATCACTACGGCAGTCGCGCCAACTGAGAAAAGAACGGACAACATGCGAGTCGCGGTTTCGGTGGTCCCGAACAGCGAAACCCAGAGCTTCAGCAATGAATGATAAAAGGGCGGGCTGTTGTCCCATAATACCGAGGACCAGGTTGGAGCGATGGCATAGCCCAGGGAAATCATCTCGTCGTTCCAGTAACTCGAACGACTTAGGGCATAGCACCGCAAAGCCAGCGAAAAACCAAGCACAAGTGTTGCTGCCAGCAGTTGCTGGGTCGGATTAAGTGCCGCGAGCCGTTTAATGGTTGGCCAGCGAGTAATCATTTGAAAAGGCATTTACCAGCGCCTTGGCCACTTCATTTAGCGGCGCCTTATCTTTACCAAAAACCACGACAGCCGAGCGGTCCCAGGCCGAAGCCATCAGCGGATACACATTCGAGCCACGATCGGAGCTCGTCATTCTTTCGACGATCTGCACTGTCACCGCTGCCGTATAGAACTCACCCGTTGTTTCGTTCAGGCTCTTGGCGTTAATCGCGATAGCGACCATGGGTGAATGGAAGGTTTCCAGCATCTGAATGCCATTGTTTTTGAATTCCCGTCTCAGGACGTCTCGAATATCTTTTTCCTTTACCCCCGCCTGCGCGGCGTCGGCGTTCATTGCGATATGCAGATACAACGATTTACTCAGCCCTTTGAGTTGGGTCTTGAGCTCATTCGAATAGGTGGGTGGTTTTTCCGGAGCGGCTTTTTTTTCTTTTTCGGACTTAGCGCCAAACGCTACCGGAATCAGTAAAAGCACGCACACAGCAAACCAACGGTGAATTGACATAAGAAGCAGCTTACTAATTCTTTTGCGGATGGTCAACGGAACCTGGTAATACTGCGGGGCGGCGTCGAGTTCATTTGCGGTACCGAAGCCGATGGACATCTTTCCGGAAAGACGATTTAATCTGATCCACGATGAGAGTGTCAACGGTGCTGCGCCACGCTTTAATTCCACTCCTAATGATCGCCGGTTTCGTCCTCTGGAATAAGGCTAAAACCGGCGATACCGTCCAGCCCCAAAATGATGCCTCTGGGAACCACGAGGTGATTCATCGGTACTTCCCCATTCCAGACCTGCGCGACTATGGCGTCAGGGATGGAATTGCGCTTCAGCGGCTGCCCGAGTTTTGGCGAACCTGGTCGCTGGTCAGCGTGCGCTATCGCAGCGACTCGCGCGAGCAGCGGTTTGTTTACGCCAATCCCGCAGCCTGGAAGGCCATGGTGGCCGGAAAGAAGGAGTTTCCCGACGGTGCCATGTTTGGGAAGTTGGCTTTCTACACCCAGCTTGATTCTTCGTTTCCCGTCAGTCTCGAGCCTCATGGCTTTGACCGGCTACAGGTCATGAAAAAAGATTCCCGGCGTTACGCCGCAACGGGCGGCTGGGGCTACGCCGTCGTCATGGGGTATGAGACGGAAAAGAATGCGCATATGACCTCTGAGTCTGAAAACGGGCAGGTGGCCGTTACCTGCCACGCGTGCCACGTTCTTGCCGAAAAACGAAACTATGTATTCACGAGAAGCCCATTTTTGAAAAACTCCGAAATGGATTTCATCGTCAGCTTTAAAGACAAGTTTCGGGTCGTTGCGACTCAGTCTTTAAGCCCGAGGGATCGCTCGGTCGTGCAGGATCTCACCGGTATGCGTCCCGAGACGGTAAGATACCTGTCCATGAATCTTTTTTCGGGTTCGATCAATGAAAGCCTGCCGGCGCTTGCCAGATTTGCCTGGGCCGACCACGCAATTTATCTCATGAGCGATCCCCAAAGCGGACATTTCGCTGCCGCCCAGTTCTTGGGTGGAAACTGTGACCCCGGTGCACGGGTCGCGAGAACGGCGTCGAACACCGACTCCGGTCTCAGGCCAACCGATATTGAATTTGGCGACGTATGCGGGGCAAAAGTGACCTGGAAATCAAGGTTCAAGTATAACTGAAAAAAAGCGTTCGTCGGTTTTTGCCCTTTCGCTACTCGCGGTAGTGGCCCTTCTGGTCTTCGGCCCGGCGATAAGTTTCGGGCCGCAGCTGGTGGATGACTCACTGAACGTCTTTGCCAACCCCTATGTCACGAAGCCTGGTTTTGAAAGCCTGGCTGCCATTTGGTCGCGCAGCTATGGTGAGCTTTACATTCCCCTGACTTATACGGTCTGGATGGGAATTCAATGGCTGGCCCTTTTACTGGGAGTTAGCGATCCGACGCCATTTTTTCATGGTGGCAATATCGTGCTGCATGCGGCGTGCGCTGCACTCGTTTTCGGAATTCTCAAAAGCACTGTTGCCCGCGAGTATACCTGGGTGGCGCTTGCCGGCGCGCTGGTTTTTCTTTTGCATCCCCTGCAGGTCGAGTCGGTGGTTTGGATCACAGGTCTGAAAGAGACCTTGTCTGGAATGCTTTCTCTTTCTGCATTGCTTGTCGGGCTTCGGGCTTGCCGCTCGATCGAGCTTTTTCCGGATTCTGGCGCGAACCAACTTGATATTTCAGGAACGCCGTCAGCCTTTCGCGGCTACGTGCTGGCGTTTTTGTTCTGCGCCCTGGCCATTCTTGCCAAGCCAACAAGCGTGGTTGTGCCCGCGCTTATCTGTGTAACCGGTTACGAAGCTGGAGGCCGCGGCTGGAAAAAAACTATTGTGTTGTTTTTGCCTTTGTTTGCCTTGAGCGGGCTTGGAGTGCTTGTGGCCCAGCTTGGACAGGCAACGCCGTATTCCTGGATGGGAATGAGTCCACCACCGATTTGGCTGCGGCCCTTTGGCGCGCTTAACTCGCTTGGATTTTATTTCGTAAAGGCTGTGCTGCCCTCAGGCCTTTCGTTTGACTATGGTCGACGTATGGCTGAGAGCGCGGCTTCTTCGCTGTTCTGGGCGCAGGCGTTCGGTGCGGCGTTGGGGCTCTTGGCGGTATTTGTTTACGCACGACGCGTGAACTGGCTGTGGCGCGGATGCCTGCAGATTTTGATCGCGCTAGTTCCTGTGCTGGGGCTTCTTGCTTTTACCAATCAGCAAGCAAGCGACGTCGCTGACCGCTATATGTATCTGCCCCTGCTGGGGGTTGCCACGGTTTTTTCAAGCATGCTCATTCTCCTTGGCAAAAAGGGCAGATCTTTTGCTGTTCTACTTTGCGCCTGCGTGCTGGTGGCCTTTACCTGGGCAACGGTGAAGCGTGTCGGGCTGTGGCAGCGCAGGGTGGCGATTTATGAAGACGCGATTTTATTGAACCCGCGCAGCGCAATCGCCCAGGCGGTGCTTGGATCGCAAGCCCTCGCGCAGGGTGATTTCGAGGTCGCAGCCGAACGACTTGGGCTTTCGTATGCGATTCGTCCGCATAACGATGTTGCTCAGCAGCTGGCGGCGTCCCTGGCTCGTTTGGGGCGTACCAAAGAGCTTTTGACTGTATATAAGTCTGTCGTCACGCAGGATCAGCTGAATTCGCTTGGCCGTTTGCACTACGGAATTCTTCTCGTTCTGAACGGCGAGGTTGAGACAGGATTGTTGGAAATTGACGCAGCTTTGGCACTGGCGCCGTTGCTTGCCAGCACTTCTTTCGAACTAGCCGAAATCCTGGCCGAGAAACATTCCGCAGCCCTGGACGTTTCGGCGCTTGCACTGGCACTGCGGAAGCGTCCAAATGTTTTCGCGCTCAGGCGACTTGCCGACCTGTCCAGGGCAGTACCAGCGCACTGACGGCTAGTCTTCCATCCTGAACTGGCCGGTTTCCGCATTGTAGACGAGCGGGCTCATGAGCTCACCAAGGTATTCCCGCTTCCAGTAATTTCCGGACGCTTTCAATTCCTTAAGACTGGTCATCGTATATTGATAGCGCGAAAAGCGAATAGCCTGCGGAGGGTGCCCGGGAAATGGATTCTCGCGGAAGAGTGCGAGCACCTTCGTATTTCCCTTGAGCAGGGCCTCGCCAACTGCCGGAATTACCCGTGCAGGCTTCTGCCTTTTTCCGTAGATTTCCAGAGCCGCTTCAAATCTCGGGAAAAACGGCGCGATGAAGGCGCCGCGGCGATTGAGGTCCTGCGGCTGATAGCGCATCTTGTAGGTCTTCCAGGTCAGGCCCTGGTCATCGCTTCCCAGAAATTCCGTATGAATCCTGACCGTGGGCGTATAAGCGTAGAGCGTATAAGCATTCGCAGTGCGGTAGTATTTAGCCCAGCGCCAGGGCGCATATTGAGCGCCGGAAAACTCCTGTGGCGATATATCGAAAACTTCGATTGCGAACGCCACTGAGCCGATAAATAAGTGCAGTGACAGCAACCCGTAAAGTACCCCAACTCTCACGATATCCAGGCCGGGCGCGCTATTTTGCGTTGCGGGGCTCATACGGCAAGCTACTGCGGCCGCGGCTGCTGTGGCACGCAGGCTTACGAGAAGGTTCTGAATCATGCGGTCGTCAAGCAGCAGCAGCGCGGCTGCGATTGCCATAAAATTAAGCCAGCCGAAGTTTGCCGTGAGCTCGATACCGAGCTGAAAGGCCACCCAAAGCAGGATAGCCATCAGGCGGGGCTTGCCGCGCGCAAGCGCCAGCAGCGGAGCCAGCAACTCAGCCACGCCGGTGAAGAGCACCTCGCCGACGTGGCACCAGTGCGGGAGGTTAAAAACATAGTAGCCGAGCACCGTGGGAAATGGCGCGGTTTCATGCATCGCCTCCATTACCGAAAAGTTGAACCACTTTGCATCGCCCCCGAAAAGTTTGGTCAAACCTGATTGCAGCATGATGCGAAAGACAAACCAGCGCATCGAAAAGACCGCGAAAGCATGCGGTGGCGAGGCAGCGCCCAGCCCCGGCCTGAGTCCTCGGGGGGCGAAAAATATTGAGAGAAACAAGGCCTCAAGCAGCAGACCATCAAGCTGTGCTGGCGCGAAATCACCGCACACGCTGATGATGGAAACATAAAGTGTCCAGCCGCAAACCAGTGCCGCACGCGGATAGATATTAAGCAGTAGTGCCATTCCAGTGGCCATGCCAAGCACTGTTACGACCGTGAGGGGCGTTGACGTGGCGCCGGAAACGAACCACAGCAGGCTCGGTACGCGTATAAATGCTTCGAACCACCCGAATTGTTGCAGCCGTTGAGCCAGGACATCCGAGACCGGCTCGAGGCCGCCGGCACCGATCAGCGCGCCACCTTGGTCAAACCAGCCATAAAATGCGATGACCAGCACCAGCCCGAGCAGCCGAAGAAAAATCCATCTCGGCAGAAGATAAGACACCCCGGCGTCAAAGCCGAAGAACTCGCGCATGGGCCTAGTGACCGCGTCCCGGGACGCGATCGCGTTCTTTCCGCGATGGTTCAGTTGAGGCATTTGGCGGCGGGATATTCTTAACCAGGGGCTCGCCACCAAAGGCAAAGTTTTTCAAGTCGCGACCCCGACCGCTTTTTTGCAGCGAAATCTCAATCATCACCGTCACTTCTGAAAATCTTGTGCTGGTGTACAAAAACTTGGCCGCCAGGGCCACCTGGGCGGCCTCCTCATATCGTTTCAAGTCATAATAAGTTTTAAGTAATTGGTAGCTCAGTAACTCATCGCCCGGCAAGTTGAGAAGTCCTGTCGTCAGAGCCCGTATCGCCTCTTCGGGGTTATTTCGGCTCAGATGATATTCCGACAGCTTGACAAAGCCCTCTGGGTTTTTAAATTTGTAAGCAGCCATTTCATAGGCGATTTTAGCCTGGTCCCAATTCTCATGCGCAGCGAAAACCATGCCGCGGGCCTGGTCCACCTCGGAAGAATCGACGCCGGCGGCCTGGCACGCCTCGGCAGCCCACTGCAAACGGTCGAGGCGAAAAGCCAGCTCGTAAATTTTAACCAGCAGTGCGCACCCCTGAGGTCGGGCCACGAAATCCGCGCGTGAGGAGTCGATCACATCCATCGCGAGCGCTCCGAACCCCTGGGTCATCAGGCGGTGAGCCTCGACTGCTTGTTTGAGATGCCGATAGTTGCGGTAATAATATAGTCCCGGTGGCACGGTAAGCAGGAAAAGCAGCAGATACGTCCAGCGCCGAATTTTTTGAGGCGAATAAGTGAAGACCATCAGCGCGTCGCTGGGCGGATTGCTTCTGGCCATGGTTTGCACGAGCTCATCAGCTCGGGGAAGCGCTACTGAAGTGTCTTTTGAAGGGTCAGTCGAATCGGAGTCGCTCACATAGGTTCCTTTAATGGTAGCAACACATGACCTTTGCTTCCATGGTGAAGCCACGATTATAGTTGTACATCTCCGTTCTGCAGCTCGATGCGCCCGGGGTAAAATCGTTGATGAAGCTGTCCCAGACCGAGCTAAAATTCCCGCAGCCTGTGGCGTAGGACGAGCCGTTGCAGTTCGCAAGTACAGAGCAGCCGGCGGTGCTTTGCGCGCACCATGCGCTGGGTACGGGGCCGATGTAACAGCCAAAGGCGACGTTGCCGCCCGTACGACTCATGGTTACTGCGCCGCTGTGTACCTCGCCAGCGCTGTGGAGTTCATAACCGTTGTGCACCTCATAACCATTGTGGCTTTCTGTGGTGCCGTGGATTTCGTAACCCGAGTGAACTTCATAGCCACCGTGGTATTCCTGACCGGCATGGAGCTCATAACCTGTGTGCTGTTCATAGCCAACGTGATGTTCTGAACCATAGTGGTCTTCATAACCGACGTGGATCTCATAACCCGTGTGCTGTTCATAGCCAACGTGATGCTCTGTACCATAGTGGTCCTCGTATCCGTTGTGTTGCTCATAACTGTAGTGGTATTCGGTCGAGAAAAAGTCATTTTCCCCAGAGTGAGACTCGTAGCCTTGGTGAACTTCATAAGTGTTGTGACGTTCGGTGCCACCAGTATGCAATTCGTAGCCGGCCCCAGTGTGCAAATCGTAGTTGGCCCCAGTGTGCAATTCATAGGTGGCCGTGTGGTTATCTGATCCCACGCCGAAGACATTGTAGTGGTTCGTGACCGCGCCGGCGAAATTTTGGGTGCCGGACGAGAAAATCGTGGTCGTATACCAGAAATAGTTCCCAGCGCTGGCGTAGAAATAGTTGCTGCCAGTTGGGTAGAGTTGGACGCTGCCAGTGCCATTGAATAGGACAGTTTGGTTGGCCCCCATGCCGTGGTACTCGTCCACATTGACGGTCATCCCGGTAAAGGCAAACGCGGCAGCGTTGCCTGTCACTGGGCCATTCAAAGTCATAAGTGGTGTCGCGCCAGCCTGATTGTACCAGCCGAAGCCGACCCCAGTTGCACCGTTTGCGCCGGCACTGAACCACATCGAGCTGCTGTCTACGCCAATGGAGTAGTCCGAAACGCTCTGTGGCATAAAATTACCGCTAGCCCGTTTAAGCTGAAGTTTTTGTCCCGTGATGCTAGTAGGCGCGCTGGTGCTGTTTCCGCGCGAAAACTGCAGATTTTCAAGCTGGCACAGCGGAGTGTTCGGAGTTGTCGGGTAAGTGGTGGTATTGTAAACGCCGCCCAGATCCAGACACGCCTGCTGGGCCTGATCGGCAATACCATAGCAGGCGAGTACGACACCGGAAGCCATGTTTCTGACAACCTCGAAATTAATGCCATTCGCAATTCTTCCGGAAATTTGATTTGTCGCAAACAAGGTCTGCTGGCCACCCTGCAGGCCGCTGGTGCCGGCAATACCGCCCATAATTTTTTTCGCTCGAATATCGAGCTCAACATGGTCGATGTAGGCCTGGCTGGGAGCGCCGGCAATGACATATGGAATTTGTTGGGTGGGTTGGTTCGCGGTATTAAGGAGATCCAACTTGGTTATGTAGATAGTGCCGCCATTTACGCCGCTGGGTCCTACCAGCAAAGGCGCTGTCGTCGCGACGCAGGCGGCACTATAGGTGTCAATATTTGCAAATGATTTGTATACCGTGCTGGTCGCACCGCAAACGGCCGCGCCGCACACCGAAACTGCATTGGCTGTCATCAAACAGGTGCACTGGGATGGATTGTTGATTGCCGATCTGACGTTACCGATAAGCGCGGTCCAGTCCGATGACACCGCGACGCTTTTGGCTTGTTTGGTGACCATCGTCACCGCTTCCATCACGGCCAGCACAAGGCCAGAGGCGATGCCCATGGTGATCATGACCTCAATCAAGGTCATGCCAAGCTGATTCCGACGCCGCAGATTCTTGAAACGCATCTTTTCTATCAAGCTAACCCCATTTACCCGTTACAGCTATTGTAGCGGAGGACGGATTGAAGAGCAAACAAGCAGGAACTTCCAGGGTTATTGGCCCCGAATCTGTTTAGCAGTCGCGGTATCGCCCGATTTTTCGAAGGCTTTTGCTACCAGGGCACGGAAATCAGGATCCAGCTTACCCTCGAGCGCAGGTTGCTTAAAAACCTGCGCCGAGACGGCCGCCTCCGGCCAAAGCCCGAAGTCGGAGTAATAGTGCAAGGCAAAGCTGTGCAGGGCCTCGATGTCGGGATAGATTTTCAGGGCTTCCTTCATCTCAATCAAGGCTTCATCACGTTGCCGTGCATTCAGCAGGGCGTTGATCAAGGTGGGATATACGGTCCAACGCCGATAATTTTTCGCGGAACGAAGCGAGGTTATTCCAGCCGCGAGCTGCTGTGAATTCAAGAGCACCTGGGCCCTTGCCATTAAAGTATCAAAGGTTTTGATTCCCCGGTATACGCAGGATTCAATGGCCCACTCGAGTCGGTCGAATTTTTTTGTTTCGGAGTAAACTCGCAGGATGAGCGCACAGCCGACCTCGTCAGCCACGAACCGTTCGCGATAGGGGTCAATCCGTTCGAACGCCAGCGCCGACATGCCGGCAACCACGAGTGCTTCAGTCTCTTTTGCGACGTATTTCGTGTGAAGGCCCCGACAAAAATTGAATGCAAACCCTATGGCGACAAGTGCAAAAGCGACTTTGCAAAGTCCGGCCATGAGACGAACGTTGAATCGAATTGTAAGTTTTTTAGTTTCCATTTTTTGGCGGTACCGGTGGTTTGGCTGCCGGCATTGCCGACGACCGGGTTGGTAGTGGTGGCGGCGCCACCAATGGTGGTGGCTGCAGCTGCAGTTGATTCTCGGAACTGGCCCGTGAGTTCATAGGCTTCGGTAGTGCCGCAGTTATCGGTAGTGGTACGGTTGTTGGCAATGGTGTCGGAGTATGAGCTGGAGTTGGTGGCTGTCCGGAAATCGGTGCTTGCTGAGCTTCTGGCGGCTGTCCTGAAACTTGTGGCTGCTGAGTA
>JBBRLF010000111.1:0-13450 GCA_038231515.1 candidate division WWE3 bacterium | reverse complement strand
TGTTCGGCCCGTTCTTTTACGCTGCTCAGCAGATCGCGTTCGTGTTTCTTGTCCTCGACGTCATCGGCGCCGCGGGGCCGCGTGCCGGCGATGGGGCAGGTTTCAACCTTGCCGTCGATGCTGCGAATGAGCATCTCGGGCGACGCACCCAGTAGCACGTCTTTTCCCAGGGAAATATAAAACAGATAGGGCGACGGGTTCACGGCCTGCATGGCGCGATACACGGTGAAGGGCGCGGCCTTTACCTCGAGTGTGAACTGATCGGACAGCACGCATTGAAAAATATCACCCGCCCGAATGTGGTCTTTTACCTTGCGCGCGGCCGCGACGTAGTTGCGCATTCCCATGACAGGTTTGGCTGGGGCCAGCTCGGTGTCGGATTTGGGGGTGTGCAGTTTGATGGGGCGTTCGTTTGGAGATTTTTCGAAAAGCCGGGCGCGAATTTTGGCCGCGTCGCGCCTGGCCCGGCGCAGGCCCTTGGCCAGCGGCTCTTCGTCGGTAAAGACGTTGCTGATGATAAACACCCGCCGCCGCACGTGATCGAACGCTACGATGTTGCGAAACACCATCATGCAGGCCTGATCGCGGTCGTGATCAGTTGGGTTGGTGGGCGCGAGCGGAATATTTTCTAAAAAGCTGACGCACTCGTAGCCGATATAGCCGATGGCTCCGCCCTGAAATGGCGGCAAGCCGGGCTGGGTTTCTGCGCGGTACTGCGCCAGATAATTTCCGACGGCCCGAAAGGGGTTGCCCTCGAGTTCTGTCACCTTGCCATCGCGTTCGAGTAAAGCCGTGCCTTTACTGATTCGCAGCACCTCGCGTGGGTCGATGCCCAGGAATGAGTACCGGCCCAGCCGCTCGCCGCCCTCGACGCTTTCGAGCAGGAAGGCTTTTTGTCCGGCGTGCGCCAGGCGCAGAAATGCGAGGACTGGCGTCAGGGTATCGGAGGAGAAGTCGAGCGCGACGCGCACGACATTATATGAAGCATTTTTTTTGCGACTCATGATTGGCTCTGGTGGTTAGTAGTATGGGGTAATCGCTACGGAATTGAAAGTTTAGCTACGCCAATGGTGGGAGAAGTGAGCGCGGGTCATGAAGAGAGTGTAAGGCATCTTTAGTGTACTTGTCAACCGGTACATGAGTACAGTGCAATAATTCCTCAAATCAATGAGATCAATGAGTTATAGTGGGGTGGGAGAAAACCATGGCGAACTGGGTAGCCCATAAATTTGGTGGAACAAGCGTAGCTTCGGCCGAACGGTATCGGCAGGTTGCGCAAATATTGCGTTCAGAGGCGGCGCGCAGCGGCCCACCGGCTAATTGCGCCGTGGTTGTTTCTGCCATGAGCAAGGTAACCGACGCGCTACTTGAGCTGGTCGAGCTTGCGAAGCAACGCAATGACAGCTATCTCGTAAAACTTGAAGCACTCAAAGCGCGGCATCTGCAAGCGACGGCTGAGCTGCTGACCGCTGCGGCAAAACCGGCGCTTGATGCGCGTCTCGAAGCCGATCTGAAAGACATTGCCGAAGTTCTGCGGGGCATCTGGCTTTCGCGCAATGTCTCTGAGCGCACCAGCGAGCTGATTTCGGGCTATGGCGAGATCTGGTCGGCGCAGCTGCTCAATGCGCATCTTGAAAGCCTGGGAATGAAGACGACCTGGCTGGATGCGCGCGAGGTACTGGTTGTAACGCCCGGTGAGTCGCGGGTCGTGGTGGATTTTGCCGCGTCTCAGTTGAAACTCGACCGCTGGCTGGAAAAAAACTTAGCGGACTTCGTGGTCGTGACCGGATTTATCGCCTCGACTCCCGAAGGCATTCCCACCACTCTGAAACGCAATGGCAGCGACTACTCGGCCTCGATTTTCGGCTCGCTGCTCAAGGCCCGGCTCATCACCATCTGGACCGACGTCGATGGCGTGCTTAGCGCCGATCCGCGGCTGGTGCCCGAGGCGGTGGTGCTCGAAGACATGTCCTATGACGAGGCCACCGAGCTGGCTTACTTCGGCGCGAAGGTCGTGCATCCCGATACGATGGCGCCGGCTATCGCGGGCAGAATTCCCATCTATATCCGCAACACGTTCAATCCCGGGCTGGCCGGCACCAAAATTCACGAACGTTCCACTTCGCTGGCAACGGTGAAGGGGTTTGCGGCCATCGATAAAATGGCGCTCGTCAATGTCGAAGGTACTGGCATGATCGGCGTGCCCGGCGTCGCGCAACGACTCTTCGGCGCCTTGCGCGAGGTGGGCGTGTCGGTGGTCATGATTTCGCAGGCCAGCTCAGAGCATTCGATTTGTTTTGCCGTGCCTCAGAATCAAGCCGAGCTTACGAAGACCACGGTTGAACGTGCGTTCTTCGCCGAGCTGCACCACGGCCAGATTCAAACCATCGGCATCAACGAAAACTGCAGCATCCTGGCGGCCGTTGGTGACAATATGGTTAAACATCCCGGCGTGGCCGGCAGGTTTTTTGCCGCGCTGGGGCGTGCCGGGGTAAACATCCGCGCCATCGCGCAGGGCTCATCCGAAAGAAATATTTCGGTCGTCGTGTCGGGCAATGAGGCGCGCAAGGCGCTGCGCGCGGCCCATGCGGCGTTTTATCTTTCGAATCAGACGATTTCGGTGGGCCTGATTGGCCCGGGTCTGATTGGGGGAACGTTTCTGGACCAGCTTCACAGCCAGCTTGAACGTCTGCGCAGGGACTATCGCATCGACTTTCGAGTGCGAGGAATCATGAAGTCGGGCCAGATGTTGCTCGATGAGCAGCAGATTGGCCTGGGCGACTGGCGCGCGAAGCTTGCCGCTTCGGGAGTTGCGAGCGATATTTCCAGCTTTGTGGCTCACGTTAAGGCGGACTACCTGCCACACGCGGTGATTATCGACGCGACGGCCGGTGACGAGATGCTCAAACATTACCCTGACTGGCTGGCCCGCGGCGTGCACGTCATTACGCCCAACAAAAAAGCCAATACGCAGTCGTTGGCTTTTTATCGCAAGCTGCGCGAAGCCGCGCGTACGGCCAACGCCCATTTTCTTTACGAAACCAATGTTGGCGCGGGCTTGCCCATCATCACCACGCTGCGCGATCTGGTTCAAACCGGCGACAAGATCTTGCAAATCGATGGCGTGCTTTCGGGCACGATGTCTTACATCTTCAACTCCTTTACCGGCGAAAAACCTTTTTCAGAAATCGTGAAAGAGGCCAAAGCCAAGGGCTTTACTGAGCCGGATCCGCGCGACGACTTGTCGGGCATGGACGTGGCTCGCAAGCTGGTCATTCTGGCACGGGAGATTGGCATGGAAACCGAAATCTCTGACATCGAAGTTGAAAGTCTGGTGCCACTGGCGCTGCAGCAGGGTTCGGCCGAAGACTATATGGCCAAGCTGCCCTCGCATGACGCCGCCATGATGGCTCTTTTGAAAGATGCGCGCGACAAGGGCCAGGTTTTGCGCTACGTCGGCGTAGTGGATTCCACTGGCAAGGCTGCCGTACGGCTCAAAACCTATCCGAAAGATCATGCGTTTGCGCAAATTGGCGGCAGTAACTATATTTTTGCCTTTACGACCGCGCGCTACAATACGCAGCCTTTGATTGTTCAGGGTCCGGGGGCGGGCCCCGAGGTAACTGCGGGTGGCGTCTTCGCCGATCTGCTGCGCCTCTCTTATTCGCTCGGTGCACCGCTATGATCATGAGTGCCACCGCCTTTGCTCCGGCCACTGTCGCCAACGTTGCCGTAGGTTTTGACATCCTGGGACACGCCCTTGATGGTGCCGGCGACGAGGTAACGGTCACGCGCCTGCCGGGCAAGCCGCGCGTGGTGGTGGGCGAAATTCGCGGCTGCGATGGAGCTGAAGTTAAGGATATTCCGGCGGATCCCAAGCTCAATACGGCAACCGCCGGCCTGCTATCTTTTCTCAAAGACACGAAGCCCGGCTTTGGCCTTGAGGTCAGTATTCGCAAGGGCATCGCGATTGGTTCGGGCATGGGTGGCTCGGCGGCCTCGGCGGTGGGCGGCCTGGTGGCGGCAAACGCCTTGTTGCCGAAGCCACTGCCCAAGGACGAGCTTTTTCACTATGCCCTGATTGGCGAAAAAGCAGCCAGCGGATCAATTCACGGCGACAATGTGGCGCCGTGCCTGTTCGGAGGTCTTTGCCTGATTCGCTCGGTAAGCCCGCCAGATTTGGTCGCGGTTCCGGTTTCGCCAAAAATTCTATGCGTGCTGGTACACCCGCACCTCCAGATCAGCACGCGCCGTGCACGCGGTATACTCAAGCCAACGATTACTCTGGCCGCTCATATTCAGCAGTCTTCGAACCTGGCTGGCTTGCTTACGGGCTGCATCGCGCGCGATCATGAGCTGATTCGGCGCTCGCTGAGCGACGTCATCATCGAGCCGCAGCGCAAGAAGCTTATTCCGGGTTTTGACGACGCCAAGCGCGTGGCGCTGAAAAACGGTGCGCTGGGTTTTTCAATCTCCGGCTCGGGACCCAGTGTTTTTGCCTGGGTGGATTCGCCACTGGCTGCACGGCGAGTTCGTGACAGCGTGGTGCGGGCCTTCAAGCGTGCGGGCGTGAATTCCGATGCCTGGATTTCGCCGATCAGCCTGAGAGGGGCTCGCGTCATCGCATGAAATTTGTCAGCACCAGAGCAAAATCACCACGGCTAGGATTTTCGGAGGCGGTGGTGACGAGTATCGCGCCCGACGGGGGGCTGTACGTGCCCGAGCAGTTTCCCTTTTTCAAGATTTCTGATTTTGACGGCCTCGACACGCTTGCTGAAATTGGTGAGAAACTTCTGACGCCATTTTTTTCTGACGACGCATTGAGCACTTCGCTGCGAAAAATCTGCGACGAAGTTTTTACCTTTCCGATTCCTTTGACTGACGGCTCGGTGCTGGAACTTTTTCATGGGCCAACCGCGGCCTTCAAAGATGTGGGGGCCAGGTTTCTGGCCGCCTGCCTTTCGCGAATTGCGTCACCAGAGCTGCGCACGGTGCTGGTGGCAACCTCGGGCGACACGGGTGGTGCTGTGGCGGCGGCTTTTCATGGGCGGGCTGGGTTTGAGGTGCGGATTCTTTTTCCGAAAGGCAAGGTATCGGCACGTCAGGAAAAACAGCTCACCGCCTGGGGCGATAATGTGCGGGCGTTTGCGGTTACCGGCGATTTTGACGACTGTCAGCGCGTAGTTAAACAGGCTTTTGCCGATTTACAGCTGCGAAAAAGCAAAGGGCTGATTTCGGCTAACAGTATCAATATTGGACGATTGCTGCCCCAGTGCATTTATTACGCCGCCGCAAGCCTTTGGCAGCTGCGCCGCAAGGGGCGTCCGGCAGCGGGTTTTGTCGTGCCCACGGGTAATCTGGGCAACGCGGTTGCCGCACTCTGGGCAAAGAAGATGGGTCTGCCCGTTGGCAGGGTGGCGCTGGCCACGAACGCAAATCGTCCGATCTCGGATTTTTTTTCGTCGGGCAGCTGGAAGCCCGCTCCCACCGTGGCAACGCTGGCCAATGCCATGGACGTGGGTAACCCGTCGAATATGGAACGCCTGCTGAATCTTTATCCTGCTTTGGAAAGTCTCAAAGTCGACACGCTTACCGCTTCGGTAACTGATGCCGACATCACCGCGATAATTCGGAGTGGCGCCGCCCAGGGTGAGACGTGGTGTCCGCACACTGCCGTTGCGGCTTTTGTGCGCCGGTCGTTGCCCGAGCCTGATTGGATTGTGGTGGCCACGGCGCACGCGGCAAAATTCGATACCATCATCGAGCCGCTGGTTGGCCGAAGAATAGAGATTCCGCCGGCACTTGCCACTTTGCTTTCGCGTCCCTCACGGGTTACGGAGGTGGGGGCCTCGCTTGAAGCGCTGAGAAAGGTACTGTGAAAAGCCTCGACCGCTCCCTTACGTTATTTCCGGTTTCAGCCATTGTCGTGGGTTCGGTGGTCGGCTCGGGTATCTTTGTCACCTCGGCTGGCATGGCGCGTGGTCTGGGCAGCGCGCCGCTGCTACTGCTCGTATGGCTGATTACCGGTTTGATGACCTTGCTCGGCGCTTTCACACAGTGCGAGCTCGTTGCACAGATGCCAACGACGGGTGGTCTTTACACGTATCTGCGCGAAATTTTCGGTGAACGTATTGGTTTTTTATACGGCTGGGCCAACTTCATCATCGCGGGTTCGGGTGCGATCGCGGCACTGGCTTTTATTTTTGCGTGGTATGTGGGGGAGTTTGTAAGCCTGCCGCACCTTAGCCCTGCGCTGGAAAAGTGGCCGGTTTACGTGCCCTACGTCGGTTCCTTTTTTCCGTTGGCCGACCTGGGCACGAAGGTCGTGGGCGCCTTGCTGATCGGCGCCCTAACAGTGATGAATATGCGGGGCATCAGGCTGGGTGCGCTGGTGCAAAGTGTTTCGACCACCGCAAAGGTACTGGGCATCGGTCTCGTTTTGATTGCGGCTTTCACCGCGCGTGGTTCGGTGTCCCACTTCAGCGGGGTTGCTCCCGGCCATGTCACGCTGAGCGGCTGGGCGCTGATTGGGGCGGTGGGCATGGCCATGTCGGGCGCGTTCTGGTCATACGATGGCTGGGGCAATGTCTCTTACATCGCCGGTGAGGTGCGCGAACCAGCCAAAACAATTCCTCGCGCGATCATTCTGGGTTCTTTTGGGTTTATCACGCTGTATCTGCTGGTGAACCTTGCCTATCTGTATGTGCTGCCCATTGAAGCCATTGGGGCGGCCCCGCATGACCGAGTTGCCGCCAGCATGATGGCTGCAGTGATGGGCCCTCGGGGCGCCATGCTGGTCGCGGCGCTGGTGATTTTGTCGGTTGCCAATACGTCGAACTCCACGATTCTTACCAATGCCCGGGTCTACTACGCGATGGCGCATCGGCAGGTTTTCTCTCCCAGCTGTGGTGCGATTCATTCGCGGTTCCACACGCCTCATATGGCGCTGCTCTTTCAAGGTCTTTGGTCGATCATGCTTTTACTGAGCGGTTCTTTTGACCTGATTACGAGCATGTATGTTTTCGTAAACTGGCTGCTCTATATTCTGATGGCCGTCGGTGTTTTCGTGCTGCGGGCCCGATTTCCCACGCGCGAACGTCCCTACCGGACGCCTGGCTATCCCTTCGTGCCCGCATTGTTCATTCTGCTTTCGGCGGTTTTTTTAATCGTTACCCTTGTGACCGATGTGCAGTCCTTTCGAGCGGGGCAGCAGCCAGCCATTAAGAGTGTGATGGGGCTTTTGCTCGTCCTTATGGGGCTGCCTTTTTACGTGTTCTGGAATCGCAGGTCAGGCCAAGTGGCACCCGTCACCGCATCCTAATGTTACGGCATGATTGTCTCGAAAATATGCCGGAACTGCCTTAAAGTCTTCTAGTGCCTCCCATTCAATTTGACCCGGTATCCTCGGAGTTAACGATAACGGGCGCACCATTGCGGCTACTGCAATATTTTCGGGGCTTGCCCGCGGGGCTGCTGCGCCATGGACGCAGGTCGCTAGGCGTGGCTGACGGAATTTCCTGGCTCTGGCCCCGCTGGATATTGCTGCGGGCCCTGGGGTTCTTTGGCCTGCTCGCCTTTTACGACTGGATTTGCTCGGTGGACGGACTTATCGGACCTTTCGGTATTTTTCCTACCGAAAAATATCTGGGCATGACCGCCCCCGGAGCGGATTTTTTCGTCAAACTGCTGGCCGAACCCACGCTGTTCTGGCTAAGCACTGAGCCTTGGATGTTGCATTTGGTAGTCTGGGGTGGCTTGCTGAGCTCAGCGGCGCTGCTGCTGAATCTGGCTCCGCGCGCCGCAATCACGGTCGTGTGGCTTTGCGTCCTTTCGCTGATGGCTCCGCCGACCCCTGTTACCTCGAGCACCCAACTGGATCTGCTGCTGGTGGAGCTTTTCTTTCTGGCTATTTTCGTGGCTCCCGGCGGCTTGCGGCCCAGATTGGCCGCTGATTCGCCACCGCTACGGCTTTCCATCTTTCTGCTACGAATGACTGTTTTGAAAGTAATGTTACTGAATGGCTTATCGAAATTCACCTCGGGCGATATCAAGTGGTGGAATTTTACAGCGATGGACCACATGTACGAGACGGCACCGTTTCCAACCGTGCTGGGGTATTACGCGCATCAACTGCCGCATGCGTATCATGCCTTCGAATGCCTCTTGATGGTAATGGCCGAAATTGTGGCCCCTCTTTTACTGCTATTTGGCGGCCGGAGGGCAAAAATATCGGCGCTGGCCATCTGGATTACGTTTCAGCTCGGCATCGAACTGACCTGCAACTTCGGCTCGCTGAACCTTGTCGCGATTATTGCGGCAGTGGTGCTGGTCGATGATGACTTTCTCGCGTCTCTCTTTGTCAGGCTACGACTTGCCACGCCACTGACGCAAGCGTCCCCCGCATTTCTGAAGCGTTGGACCGTTCGGCTGGTGGCAGTATTAAGTTTGACCTCGTCCGCCGCTTTCACGTATCAGGTGCTGATTTCGCCTCAGAGTCAGCCGCCCGTAATTATTGGAGCGCTCCAGCATTGGCTTGGTGGACTGCGCGTGGGCAATCGAATCGCTATTTATGCCAGTTTGCCCGAGCAGCGCGTGCATCCCATAATCGAGGGTTCCAATGACAATGGTAAAACATGGCACGAGTACCGCTTTCGACACCTCATCCAGGAGCTCGACCTTATGGCGCCGTATCGGGCGCCTATTTTACCGCGTTTCGATGCGATGATGTATTCGCTGGAAGTTGACTTCGGGGGCCAAGGTAGGATGGTCTGGCCGTTGATTGCGCAAAAAATCATGTGGGCCCGCCCTGAAATTGTATCGTTGTTTCGCGAAAACCCGTTTCCAGACCGCCCGCCCGACACCTTGCGCCTGGGCCTCTATAGTTACCGCTTTGTGGATCTCAGTACTCATCGCAAAACCGGTAATTTCTGGAATCGCAAATATCTTGGTGAAGGTGCTGCACAGCTTACGATGGACCGAAGCACGGGTCAGGTGTCGGGTGCAGAAAACACCTTTCCTGCTCCTGGCCGTTAGTGCTGCAGATGCTTCAGTCTGAAGGCATCAAGTACGCTCATAAGTCTAGTAACTACATCGGCTCGAACTTCAGCGATCTCGTTGCGTTCATAGGGATCTGAACGTATATGGTAAAGCTGCGCATTGCGAATGCCCGGGAAACTGAACCGCAGCTTCCAGTCCGCATTCCAAACGGCATCCCTGCGATCCAGGCCGTGTGAAAAAAAATACTCCTCGCGGGAGAATGGCTGGCCATGAATCAATGGCAGCAGGCTGCGCCCATCAAGGTTGCTGGGTGGCGCAATCTGGAGTGCTTCCAGCAACGTGGGGAGGATATCGATACTCAGGGTAGTTTGAGCGATCCGCGTCGGTTTGACGCCAGGTATTTTCATGATCAGCGGAACATGAATTTCCTCGCGTGTCGGGGTAAAGTGCAGATAGTAACCATGCTGTCCGAACGTTTCGCCGTGATCTGAGGTAACGACGATCAGCGAGTTGTCGTAAATATGAAGTTTTTTGAGCGTGCTGAACACTTCCTTCATGGCGTCATCCGCGGTACGCACGCCGCCGTCGTAAAGCGAGACGAAGTGTTCGTGATCGGCCTTGTCGGAAAGATTGAACTGGCTCATATAATTTTCCCGAATTCGCGTCACCCGGGACTCAGCGGGGTCTATCGGCGAGCCTCGCCTGCGCATCGTAAAAAGCCTATCCTCCCTGAGCTCGATACGACGTTTGAAGCCGGGATCGAAGAGATGGTCGTAGGGAGCAATGGGATGGTAAGGGTCGTGCACCATGTAGGTGTGGAGAAATAAAAAAAAAGGCTTGCCGGGCAGGGTTTTAAGCAAGGCATTTACCGCTCGCTGGCCCGCGCCCATCTCGAAGATCAAGTTGTGAATCTCGTCAAAGCCACGTTCCAAGCCCCGCTTCAGGCTCAACTGAGGGTCGGTGGTAATGCCGGCCCATACCGTGCGATAGCCGCTGGCTTTGAGAAATTGGGTGAGCGTCTGGTGCGTCGGAGCCAGCATAGTCTCATTGCGTTGCCAGACAACGCCGTGAGTATCAGCATAGAGACCGGTAAAGATCGAATAGTGCGAGGCCAGGGTGTAGGCGGCTTGCGAAAAAGTATTTTCAAAAAGTACGTTTTCGTTGGCGAACTTCGCGAGAAAAGGCGTCGTGGCACGATGGTAGCCATAAACGCCCATGTGGTCGGCCGCCAGTGTATCGATTGAAATCAGGATGACGTTGGGCTTCGGCGTAATGACCGTGGCATTGCTGCCGGGCGCGGCCATCACGAAAAAGATACAAGTAGAAAATATTAGTTTTCTGATATTTGTCTTCAACTTGGACAGATGTTACCGCTCCCGATTTGTTTGGGCAAATACTTGGATTATTTATTGAAGTGATTCATTGTGGGCAGATGAGGTTTCGCAAGAAAGTGCTGGAAATCGCCATAGTCGTAAGTTTGAGCATCGCATCGCTCGAGATCGCCAGCCGTTTATTGAATCTGGGCCCTGCTGTGTATCGACTCAATCCCGGAGCCGCTAAATCCTCGTATCGTGTTTCGGACAACCCCTTGCTAGGCTATGTGTTGCGGGAAAATTATCGGGATACCAAAGCTGATTCGCACGAATCTTTTTCGTATATCAATGCCCAGGGTCAAAGGGATGCCGAACGCACTTTCGAAAAACCCGCGAACACGAAACGCATTGTCATGATTGGAGACTCTGTGCTGCTGGGCAACGGAATTGCCGATCTCAATGACACAAACTCGCGTCAGCTGGAAAGGAAATATCAGAGCCAGGGCACCGAAGTCTTGACTCTTGGGGTGGGGGGGTATTGCACGCTTAGCGAAGTAGAGCTTTTGCGTGTAAAAGCCTTGAAGTTTAAACCGGACGTTGTCGTAGTCCTGTTTGTGAACAATGACTACGCCATTGGTGGCGAAATCGTCGGTAGTGAGCTGGGCGCCCGAGGATTGCGCCCCTTCTATAGGCCGTCCGCAGTGGAAAAATTATTCTTAAACTCCTGTTTCTTCAGATGGGTATCCATGGCGTTTGATTTATTTCATTTTCGCACCGAGCTGGATCCGTACTATCATCTGGATAGTATTGTCAGTGCGGTAAGCGACAACAATGTTGACCGTGGCTTTGCCATGTTGAAAGATCTGACAAAACGGAATAAGTTTAAGGTGATAGTTGCGATCTGGCCGAAATTCGAAGAGCGGGTTGTGTCCGACGGAAGTCATCCCTGGGATTTGCGACATCCGAACCAGTTATTAGTGGAATCCATCGCGGAAAAATATGGCTTTCCGGCTATTCGACTTTCGCCGTATTTCAAGGTGCCTAAGGGCGGAAATCCAAAAGAGCTTTTTTCGATTGGTGATGGGATGCACCCTTCTGTTCTTGGGGCGCACATTGCGGCGGAAGCTCTTTATGATGTTCTTGCTAAGTAAGTAAAAGTTAATGATTTTGATGATTTAACTGTAAAATGATTTCTCTGGCGAGCCCCGAGCCTGCTTGATACAATTTATGCCATGCTGCGACAAATGTCTTTTGCAAGCGCACTACTCATTTTCTCGTTTCCAGTCTTCAGTGCTGATCCGGCGCCGGCGGCTGAAGCCCCGAAAATGGCCGAAGCAAAATCCACTGCGGCAGTGCCTAAACCTGAAGCAACTGCGGAGGCCGTTAAAATGGATCCAGCGGCCGAGGCCCCGGTTTCAAAGGCAGCTGAGAAGAAATTTTCAAAGAGAAAAGTGACCTATGGCGGTCTTTCATTGCTGACGGGCGCGACCGTTGTCTCAGGCATGGACAGCTCGAATGGTCCGAACAATCCAAACAATCCATATTCTTTGGGGCGCGCAAATGCATTGGGTGGGGCTTCGCCGCTGCCGCCACCGCCGCTGCCGCCGCATCTGCAGCAGAATGGTGGTAAGTAAGGTCTAAGCGTAAGCGGCTTCGCAGTGGCTCTAGCGCTTGGCCGGAGCCTGTGTGGTGGCACGCGTGTGCTGCCACGCCTTGAAAGAAGGCATTGTGGCAATTGCCTGCCCGAATGCTCCAGTCCATAATAGACGGCCATCGGGATTTAAATGACAGTGGTCCACGAAAAGTGTTTCACCCGGAATTCCATGCGGTTCGGCATCGGAGATGACCTTCTCCATGTCCACCAATGGAACCTGATTTTTCGAAGCTACCTCTCGAATAATGCCGTTTTCAACGTCAGAAGACTGATGCCGGTCGGTAAAGTGATTGAGAAAGTCGCGAGCTTGGCGTTTGGCTTCTTCGTAAGCGCCTTGTTCCAGCAAGTCGCGTATAGGCTCGAAGAGAGGTTTGAATTTTCTGAAGATGTAGGGGTTCACGTGATTTGAAGGAACAGTGCCGATAAGCAGCGGAATATGTCGGCTCTGAAATGTGCGGACAATTTCGGTAAGATTGATTCGAAATGCCGCCATTCGATTGTCGGCGTCGGACTGCGAGAAAGTTGGAACGCCCACCCAGTGGCTGGTCGCTGCCTCAGAAAGCAGCCGCTCGTCGTGTTCGCGTTTGAGCTTGGTGATCCAGTCACGCGCGATCAGGTCACGAAACATACGATAGAAAGCGAAATGCGCGAGGAATTCCTGCGACGCCGCTGTTTCCGGAGCATAGAATTGCAGTTGCTGGACTTCCTCGAACTCGTTGTTACCGACATAAATGATTGCGAGGTCTGGCTCATATTCCAGAAGTTCCCTTGCGATGATGAGTATCCTTTGCGAGGCATAAGATAGCCCGCCGGCATTGATGAGCTGTATTTTTTTTCCGGTGTTGCGAGTTCCTGATTCCAGCTTGTTGGCCATCGCCACCAGATCCTCGTTAAGGTGGTAGATCGAGGACTCGCCAAGCACAAAGATGCGAAAAACATCAGCCGGCTTCGTAACCTCGAATCTCTGCGCCACAAACTGCGTCAGTTTATCTGGGTTGGTGGCGCGAAAGCGTGGATCGACGGGGGAAAGTAAAAAAAGCCGGCTTTTGTTGCTGAAGCCCATGCCGATATCCACGGGCAGCGGCGGCCGGAATATTTCCAACAACCGGCCCCCGGCTTCGAGCAACATAATCAAAGCGAGTAGGGGCATCAGGCTGTAGAGAATGGTCTTCTTGCGCGAAGGGCGGATTTCGGTCATGCGGATCAACACTAATATACCGGCATTGCGAATTATCGACTATTCTATTTTCTGTATGAGTGAGGTCCGATTTTCTCCAGCGAAGACTGTATTATTCAGCCTGGCGCCGCTGGTGTTGCTGGTCGGGATGCTGGAGGTGGGCGGTCGCGGAAAATTTCAAGAAAGATGTCGCATTCATTTTCAAGCGGCCTGATTTCTTAACATTTGAGCATCGATTTTTTTCTCCTTCCCAGGGTTAAGTCGAACTTCAGTGACCGGCGACCAGTTGCGCGTCTGACGGGACCACCG
>JBBRLF010000110.1:0-13529 GCA_038231515.1 candidate division WWE3 bacterium | reverse complement strand
AGGCGGCACGAGGTTTTTTTGCTGCGGCAGCGTCCTGATTCGTCAGGCTCACAATCGTGAGGTCGCCAGCGACAATATCCGTGGCGTTTTCACGTTCTTGAGTCGTGATGGTGGACTCATCAAAAACTTTATCTCTGGCAAGTGTCTCAATTCTCTTAACTATGGCAGAAGCTCTGTCTTGTGGTGAAAACGACCCAACGCTATCTCGAATATCCAGAATGTGCGTGCCGGCGATTTCGACTTCAACTGGTTTGGGGGCGTCGACCCCAAAGGACGAGAGTGAAAAGCAGAGTAAGAATAATGACATTCTGAATAGAGGCAGGCTCGCTTTGCTCAGATTTGTCGACTTCGGGCGGCCACTGCCCGGGAGGTGACTCATGGGTTGTTCTCCCTTTGGAATGCCGTGGTAAACGCAAAAGGTATGGAAATTGATTGAAATACGGTCATCTTCTGCTGTCAGGTATAGCAGCAATTTCTGCAGGCTGTCTGCTCAATTTTTTGGGGCTTGCCGGATGAAAGTCGCGAATTCAGGAGTCAAGTGCGCCTGGATGACATAGGATGCCTGATGCGACTTATTCCCCGATTTCGTTTTCGTAAAGACTTCTTCAATAAGTTGCGTCGTCTCATCTTGCGCCCCGCCAAGAAGGCCACCCTCAGTGATCTTCTTTGCCAGGATATGGCGGGGACCTCTTTGGCCGAAAAAATGTATTGGGTCGAGCAGATCCTGCATTGGCTTTCGCGTGAGACCACGGATTCGAGTGATGCGAGGTTTCGGTTTTTTTTGAGTACTCTCGATAAAAACCCGGAGTGGAAAAAACATTTTGAGCGAACGGTAAGTGTCATTTTGGCCGAGGGCCGGTTTCTCGGACTTTTTAGTCAGGTCGGGCTGGCCGTGGACCACGGTCTATGGGGCGACACGATGAACCGTTTTATCCGCAAGCTTCTTCCGGCCGGTGGCAGTACCGACTTCAGGGAAATGCTGCTCAATGCCCTGAGCACCGAAGAGCACATCGGCCAGATTGATGCGATTTCGGATGAGATCTTGCTGGGCATGCGGGATCTGATCTGTATCCCCGAAAATGCCCACGTCTGGAACGATTTGCGTGGGGAAGCGAGAGAGGCGCTGCTTTTTCTGTGCACTCATGTCGCGCATTATGGCCTGAGCGCCGACATTCGCCGGCGGCTGCCCCGCACCGATAAGATATCGGCGTCACCGTTCTACAAGCTTGGGCAGGCGGTGCTTAGCGAAGAAAGGCAGGCGACGGAATCGGCGCTCCTGGAATGCGGGCGGAGCGTGGAAGCCGTTTACAAAAGTTTGGAAGAAACCGGGGTCAGCGTCGACGCGGTAAATCGGCTGGAGACGCTCTCGGCGATGCTTGAGCAAATCGGGCGTATCACTGCATTGAACCAGCCTGCGCCTGCGTTGGTCAAAGCCAGGGAAATCGTCGAATTTCTTACAATCGCGATTACCTCGGGCTTACGCGGTCGTGCTGTCCTGGGCCATGTCAGACGCCACTTCTATCTTCTTTCGAGAAAGATCGTGGAACGCAACGGACAATCGGGTGAGCATTATATTGCGCGAACTGGCGCTGAGCTCGCGCTGCTTTTTCGTTCGGCCATCGGCGGGGGATTCATCGTCGTGCTCATGACGGTGCTCAAGACCACGATCATTCTATCGGAGCCAGCGCCTTTGTTTTTAGCGACCGGAATTTGGATCGTCTATGCTTGGGGTTTTCTGGCAATGCAGTTTACCGGCACCACGCTGGCGACCAAAATACCTTCTTTCACTGCTTCCCGCCTGGCGGGGTTGCTCAGAACCGTGCGGCGCCGGGATGCGGAGACGTTTCGCGGCGAGTTGCGACTCGTGATTCGATCTCAGACAATCGCACTGGTGGGAAATGTGGCCGGAGTGGTCACGTTGGCGCTGCTGCTCGACTATCTGCACGGGCTGTGGACAGGTGGCGCCGGCTTGATGCCTGAGCACTATGCCCAGCATGTTTTGTCTGGCCTGCACCCGGTTATCAGCTTTGCTTTGCCACTCGGGGCCCTGACGGGTTTGGAGCTTTGGCTCTCCAGCATGGTTGGAGGGTGGTTCGAGAACTGGGTCGTATTCAATCGGCTGCCGGAAGCGATTGAGTTTCATTTTCATATCCGAAAATTTTTTGGTGACTCCGTGGCCAGGCGCTTTTCGGGCTGGACGCTCAGGCATTCCTCGGGCATCGCGACCAACGTGAGTTTGGGTTTTCTGTTCGGCTTTGTGCCGCTAATGGGCGCGATGCTTGGCCTCAACTGGAACGGAAATCATGTCACGATCTCGACTGCCGGCGCGGTTTTCGCGGCAGCTTCCGTGCACTATTATTTTTCGGTGGCAGACGCCCTTTGGGTGGTTCTAGGGCTTGGGTTGATCGGGGTTCTTAATTTTATGGTGAGCTTCGGCCTTGCTTTGATGGTGGCTGGAAATTCTCAAAAAATGCAGGTTTGGCGGGTGCTGTATTATTTGAGGGCAGGGGTGGGCCGGCGTAGGAGACGCGCTAAGGCTTGATGGTATGTACTTAGGCGGTGCTTTGGCTGGCTCCGGAGTTGCAATATTATGACCCATGAAAGTCATTTGGATAATGGTCAGGGTTTTTGGAATTTCCATTGCCGCTGAGGCACAAGCCAAACATTGCGGCTGGCTGAAGCGCAGGGAGTTTGTGCGCTACCAGTTTGAAAAAATGGTTCGAGCACGCTTCTCAAAGCAAGTTAATCAAAAGTTACAAGAGTTTCTCGACGTACTCACTGACGTCGAAAGAGCCAATATTCGCGTCTATTCGAACCATGATGCTTACTCGACTACCGCGGATTTCAATTTTACCGACGACCGAATGCCAGCCGAGTGCAAAGACAAATGAGACTCAGTTACTTTGTATTTGCAGGGCTGAGCTATTTCGCGGAGAATAACGCAGAAAAGGAAGCTGTTTATGGACCCCTACCGAGTTTTGTTTCCATTGGGTGTGTTCGCTGCGATTTTGGGAACGGTACCCTGGGTCACATTCGGTTTTGGGCTGTCGAATTTCTATCCCGGACTTTTCCACCCGGATCTTATGATGGGCGGATTTCTCTTTGCGTTTTCCGCTGGATTTTTGATGACGGCCATTCCCCAGTTTACCGGTAGTGCGGTATGCCGCACCTGGGAGCTCTTTTTAAGTGCGGCGATCTTTGTCGCATTGGTCGCCGCAAGTTTCTTTGAGTATCGCTTTTGGTTTCATGTGTTGTCATGTTTTTCGCTCATCTCTCTTGTTATGTTTTGCATTCGTCGTGTGCTTTCCAGAACCAATTCGCCACCGCGATTTTTCATATTCGTGGGGCTTGGACTTCTTATGGGCATCGTGGGTTCCGGCCTCCTCGCTCTTTGTGATTTGGGTTGGCTGGTGGGGGGCGCGTGGTTCGGCCTCGCAAAGCTAATCTATACCCAAGGTATGGTGCTCTCACTGATTCTGGGAGTCGGCACGCATCTTTTGCCGGCGATCTGGGGCTGGGCTGAGCTGCCCATCAAAGCATCTAAGGTCGATGTGTCCGAATCTGTATTGAAGGTCATAGGACCGGTTTTCGTCTTGGCCTTTGTTCTTGCTTCAAGCTTTATCGTAGAAGTGAAGTGGAGCGCGGTAGCGGGATGGGTAATGCGAGCCATCTTAGTCACTTTTTTGTCGGTGAATCATTGGCATATTTTGCGGAAGCCCAAGGCGAGAGGCCGGTTGGCATTTTGGCTTTGGATTTCTGCATGGGCCTTGCTGATCGGTTTGTGGGCACCTGTTTTGGCTCCCGCATATTGGGTTCATGGTATTCACATTGCGTTTATTGGCGGTTTTGGTCTTATGACCTTGATGGTTGCGTCTAGAGTTACGCTGGCGCATGGCGGATATGGACACCGCGTTGAACTACGGTCCCGATTGTTGCCGGCAGCCGCCATAATAATACTACTCTCCGCTTTCACTCGTGGGCTTGCGCCGCTGGTTCCGCAGGCCTATCTCCATCATCTTGCGTATGCAGCAGGAACATGGATTATTGGCGTTTTGACCTGGTCCTTTGTCTTTATTCCAAAGATGATTCGCCTTGGTCCAAAGAGTTCGCCGCATACGCATTGAAATGGATTTGACCGCCACGCCCAGCTCTGGATGAATAGTGCGCGGCGGCCTTTCCTTAGAAGGTATAGACCTGATTTAAAGCCTGGCCATTGAGCGAACGGACATGCACCAGGGTGCGTCCTTTTGGCACATTCGTCAGTGGCACCGTTACGGTGAAGGGTACGAGCGCTTCCGCGCAGTTTTCCGACTTCATATCGGCGATAGGCAGTACCTCGATAACGTTACCCGGGCTGTATGTCGGACGAATTTCTTTGAGCGTCATGCAGGTATTTGAGAAATTGCCTCGTAGAGTCAGCTTCGGATTCGAACCGTCTGTGGGAATGCTCACTGAAGCTTCGGATACTGGCGCGTACAGGAAATCGTCAGGTGCTAGGGTAGTCGCTAGCGTGATGTTCATGGCGCCCTTGCGAAGAGTGCGACCTTCGTCATTTTCGACGACGACGGAATAGTTTCCGTGTGGAAGTATACCTATATCTACAGCTCTGACGTAGGGGGTGACGACTTCGGCGCACCAGCATCCTTCGTAGAAGTAGTTGTGATCGTGAATTCGAATGGTCTTCGTATCCTTATCGACGCTTGCCTCTACCGGCCCGGCTCGGTAACACGTACTTTGCAGTTCTCCGTCGAGTACGACCTGTACGTTGTCGTTGTCGTCGAATCCGTGTGGAGTGAATACCCGTTCTGTAACCTTCGTAATCAAGGCTGGGCCGATGTCGTTTGCCGATGCAATTCCCATTGTCGCGAACATACCCAGCAGTATAGCAGTCATCATATTTTTCATTTTCGTTTCCCCCGGTGTTTAAGTTTCAGCTGGCAGGCTGCATAGGACGTGCCAGGCGACTTACGCAGGAAATTTGTCGTTTTACTTGGCCCATTGAGACAGTAAAGCCAGGAAATGGGACAATAACGCCACGTGTTCTGATTTCGCGATCCCCGGGCGTCCTGATTGCGAGCTGCTTCGGTTTATAATAGGATTGCTGTCCTAGCTCACCGACCTCATTTGGCGCGGCCTTTCACTTTATGGTTGTGATGGCTCTCTGAAATATCGAGTTTGAAATGATTCCCGTCGCAAAGCATTACGCGTCCGTCTTTGTCGGTTTCAATATTCATTGACTCCATTACGACGGTGCCTGAACTCAGCGCGCAGATTTTCGTGCGCTTTTCGCCCTTCTGATAAGTCGGAACTTCGAATTGGTTGCGAATCCAGGAGTATCCGGTGACCTTCGCAAGTCCCTGCTCAAAAGCATCGATGATTCCAGTGAAAAAACGGGGATGGTCTTCTTCAAACAGCCTTCTGTGAACAATGAGAACCTTTTCGCCTTGTTCGAGAATCATATGCACCTCTGGTCTGCATCTTCCATTAAAGTGTGCAGGGTCCAGCGCGCCGGGGTATTGGAATTTGTGAGGAGATCCACCAGTACTTTAAGCATGTCATCGGTCGTGATGATGCCCACAGTTCTTCCGGACTTCTGTACTAGAATCGAGGAAATCTTTTCGTGCAACATGCGCTCAGCGACCAAACGCAGATCGGTATTCTGATCGACGGTCAGAACTGGCCAGCCCATGTAGTCGCGAACGCGGGCTTCCGGGTCGAACTCAATTGATTCCGAAGAGGCTGGAATACGTGCCTCGTGTTTGATTTCCGAGATCATCGCGCGTTGCACGTCGCGATCCGACAGCATTCCGACGATCTCGCCGGTGTCATTGACTACGGGCAGGTGTCGCAAGCGATGATTCTGCATTCTGAGGTATGCGGTCTTCAGCTGCTCACTCCAATTGATTGTGATGAGTGACCGGCTCATGGATTCTTCAGCAATTTTTGTTGTCATGATATTTTAAATCTCCCTTCAATATACCAAGTTGAGTAGCAAGTCTCGGACCAGGCGCCGCGGGGGCCTATTTCGCTTAAATTCAGATGAAATACGTTGGCACGGGACTAAATGTCCGATGGTGGGTGGTGGTGTCCCGAGTCACGCTTTGGGAAGCAAAATACGGAATATGGTGCCCACACCTTCCTGGCTTTTAACGGTAATATTACCGCCCCAGGCTTGTACGATGCGGTACGAAGTCACTAGGCCAAGGCCAGTGCCTTCGCCAATGTCTTTGGTAGTGAAAAAGGGCTTGAAGAGGTGCTTGAGATTGGCGGCGGAAATGCCGGTGCCAGTATCCTGCACGGAAAGTGCCCAGTGGTCTCCGGCATCTTCGGTAAAAATTGAAATCGTGTGCCCTGTCCGGCGCCCTTGCTTCATTGCGGCCTCGATCGCATAAACCGAATTCACGATCAGATTAAGCAGAACTTGATGTAGCGGTTCGGCTTCGGCACGCGCTACGACTTTGATGTCCGCGCTTACGCGATTCTCCAGACGGATCTCGTCTTTGCGCAGCTGATGCATCATTAAATCAGCTACGTCGCCCACAACGCCGTTCAATGGCATTCCTGATAAATCTGCCTTTTGTTCCCCGCGCGCCAAATTAAGAAGCGAGCGGATCAGCTTTGAAACCCGGTCAATTTGTGCAGCGATGATCTCGACATTTTTCACTACGTTTTCGTCACCTTGAACTTGGAGAGCCAGGAATTCGGCGCGGCCACGAATCACTCCAAGGGGGGTGCCGATCTCGTGGGCAAGACTCGAAGCCAGCAAGCCTACTGAAGCGAGGCGATCCTGCATGAGGATTTGGGTTTCCATCTGCTTTCGTGCAGTAATGTCACGCACGGCCACCAGGCGTACGTCCTCTCCAAAATGATGATAAGTTTTGCCGGCCATTTCCAGATTCACTTCGGAACCATCCTTGCGCAGGCCTACGACTTCTTGGGGTAGCCCGTCTGTGGATTGGTAAGTACTTCGCAATGCTTCTCGTCCGCTAGTCGGGGCAAAGTTCTCGAACTGGGCGCCAACCATATCGCGCCGCGAGCATCCAAAAATAGCTGCCGCCGGCTTATTGGCATCAATGATCTTTCCATCCTTGTGAATAACAACGCCTTCGAAAGTCGAGTTGAACAGGTTGCGGAAATTCTCTTCGCGCTCGCGCAAAGTTCGAAGTGCTCTGGCGTGGTATATTGAATAACGGACGGAGCGTTCGAGTAGGGGAGAGGTTAGTTTTCCCTTCACCAGATAGTCGGCTGCGCCAACATTCATTGCCTCGATATCGACATCGTGATCTCCATGGCCCGTCAATAGAATGATTGGTTTCTCGCAGCCAGCCTCGATGGCCGCACGCAAGAGTTCCAAGCCTGTCCTGGCTCCTAGGCGAAAATCCACGAGATAGATTTCATGTTCCCGTCGCGCAATGGCAGTCATGCCAGCATCGAAGGTGGACGCCCACTCCAGCCTGTGTTTGACGCTGGTCAGCTCTCCAAACAGGTCGCGTATGACGATGAAATCATCTTCATCGTCATCTATCAATAGTACGCGCACCACCGTCTCTGTCATGTTTTACTTTCCGTTTCGGTCCGCTGGTAGTTCGACAATTTCAAACCAGTAGCGACCCAACTCTTTGGCTATTGCGACCAGCGAATCAAACTGCACGGGTTTGGTAATAAACGAGTTAACGCCCAAGTTATAAGTGCGGTAGATGTCTTCTTCGGCCTTTGAAGTGGTCAGTACGACCACTGGAATTCCACGCAGGTCCGAATTTGTTTTAATCTCCTTGAGCGCTTCGCGACCATCCTTTTTGGGCATGTTCAAGTCGAGTAGAATAAGTCCAGGTCGCGGGCTGCTGGCCGGTTCCTTGTATTTCCCTAGGCGCAGCAGATACTCCATTAGTTCTTCGCCATCGCCGACAAAATGCAGGTCATTGGCGAGACGGTTTTCGAGTAATGCCTCTTTGATCATCATTCGATCGTCCGCGTCGTCGTCTGCGACCAGAATTGTTATTGGTCTTGCAGGTTTAATCACTATGTCCGTCTCCCTTTGCTTGCGTTACGGGCAAGGTAACAATGAAAGTTGTTCCCTGGTTGGGCGCACTTTTCGCCCTTATCTTGCCCGAGTGTCGTTCGACGATGCGACGGACGACGGCCAAGCCAACGCCAGTGCCTTCGTATTCTTGGCGGCCATGCAGGCGTTGAAATATAGTGAAGATGCGGTCGAGATACTTCTCGTCAAACCCGATCCCCAAGTCTTCAATCGAAATCACGCAGTCGTTACCTATGACCACAGCGGAAATCTTTACTTCGGGCGGCTGATCCTTTTTATGGAACTTTAATGCGTTTGCGATCACATTTTGAAACAGCTGACGCATTTGCGACGGGTCGGCGTCTATAACCGGTAGCTCTCCGACGTTGACGCGGGCCTTGGACTGTTCAACTCGAATTTCAAGATCTGAAAGTACCTCACGCGTAATCTGTGCCAGATCCACCTTGGAAAATGGCAGCGTTTTCGTCGTTACCCGGGAGTAAGTTAATAAATCATCGATCAGGGTGCGCATGCGGCGGGCAGCACTCATCATGCGGTCGAGATAGTCGCGTCCTTCCTCGGGCAATGCTTCGCGATATTTGGTTTTCAGGCGATCTGAAAAGGCTTCGATCTTTCGCAAGGGCTCTTGTAGATCGTGCGCCGCTATTGACGCGAAATCTTGCAGCTCACGGTTGCTGGCCTCAAGGCGCTGGGCGTAAATGATAAGATTTTCTTCCGCAAGTTTACGCTGTGTGATCTCGTACCGGATTGAGACGTACTGGTAGGGTTCATTTTTGTCATTAAGCAGCGGGACAATGCTCGTGTTGACCCAGTAGTAGGTGCCGTCTTTCGCGCGGTTTTGGATCTCACCTTCCCAATACTGGCCGCTGGAAATAGCCTTCCAGATCTCAACGTAGAATTCCGGCGGATGACGGCCGGATTTTAGAATCCGATGGTTTTTACCCATCAGCTCCTCGCGGGAATATTTTGAAATTTCGCAAAATTTATCGTTAACGTGAATGATGTTGCCTGCGCGATCGGTGATCGCAACGATGGCCGCCTGGTCGAGCGCGAATCGGACGTTACTCAATTCTCGGCTGGTAGAGACTTCTTCGTGGCGCGTTGGCATATGCGGTTACTTTATACCTTAAAATGTCTTGCGCTTACATCTGGTAACTCAAAATTACACAGGGTTTAATAATGGAAGCTCATATTTGATGCGATGCAAAAAATTTGCTGAGTGATAATGCGTCCGGGTAGGCCTGGTGGTGGTTACGCGGATGCATTTTCGAGACGTTAAGGTTTTTTATAGATGCCAAGTATCCGATTCACCGCTTTACCGTTCATGGCGCGGACATGGACCAGGTAAGAGCCGGTATGCATTACTCCGAGATTTAGTTCATGGTGAAATTCAGTTCGCTGCCGCCGGCAGGGTTGGTTCTTACCTCGATCGATGATTGGCATCACGACGAAGACATCGCCTTGCTTCTCAACTCGAAGTGGCTCTTGAAGATGTTCGCAAGTGGAGTTCAGAGTGCCCTGGATTACTACTTTGACCTGCTCGTCATCAAATATGACCTTTGGCGAAATAATATCGGTGACGGCGGCATAAGCATAGTCATCGATGTCTGCCGTTTCGGCGACTGCGATACCGAAGCTTCGGGTGCCGAGCTTGTTTTCATCCTGATGAAATTGAATTTCATATTTTCCAGTTTCCAATTGCCCGAGTGAGACTTCAGTTTCAAAGTTTGCTGCCAGATCCGGGTCCAGATCGCCATTTCCGCAAAACCCGGTTTTTCTGATCCAGGCGTACTGATGTACGCGAATAACATGTCCTTCTTTCTCAATCTTTGTTTCGCCAAGTGTATAGCAGATATGCGGCAGCTCGCCGGTCAATACCATGACGATATGGTCGTTATCATCGAAGCCATGCTGAGGCAGAAATACTGCGCTGACGTTGACCTCGGTAGCTTCCTCCTGCGTGGTAGCGCTGCGAGCTTTATTCGGCGCCAGGCAAAGCGCTGCGCCAAGTAGTCCAATTCCTAACGTTACTGAAAGTGCTTTTTTCATTTTTCCCTCGTTTGTCTGGGCGATTTAGCAATCGATGTGCCAAGCGGCTTTTAAGGGGTGTTGCCATGCGTTACTTGCATTGAGTGAGACATTTTATCCCCACGACGTCCCGAAGCAGCCCTTCGCCTTGGTGAGAAATAAATAATTGCGGGCAAAAGCTGCTAGCTACCATTAAGCGTCAGTGGAGCACCTGTATTTCATTAGTCAGTGTGCATGGGGCAGTGTGGGTGCACGCTGACGGCACTTGCGGGCTTGGTCGCATCGCAGAAGGCGGGATACGCGCGAAAACCAAGAGTTATGACACCTGCAAAGATAAGCAGAATTCCAGCGAGCCGGGGCGCCATATTCCGCGTCGGACGAATCAGTTTTTGGAAGGCAATAGGGCCGAGTAACAATGCGGGCAATGTACCGGCCCAAAACGCCACTAGCAGTGCCCCGCCAAGCAAAAAGTTCTGAGTTGCCGCCGCCGAGAGTAAAAAGCTATAGAGCCATCCGCAGGGCAGGAATACGGATAAAAGTCCCACGACAAATGCTCCCGAGATTCCATGACGTGGCTCGGCAGCTCTGCGCAGGGCAAGCGTATAGGCGTTATTAAGCCAGGCTGGCAGGCGCAGATGGACCGAGCGGGATCTCAGCTGCGCAATACCCATGCTTACAAAAAGAGTCCCCATGGTTAAGGTGCTCAAGATGGGAAGAATTCGAAAGGTGGATGTGCCGAGCAGCCGGTTTCCCATAAATCCAAATAAAGCGCCAAGCGTGGTGTAGCCCAGTAGTCTTCCGAAGTGATAAAGTACCGCAGCCCGCTTGTCTGACGCCACCGCAAGTACGAGTGGTCCACACATAGAAGCACAATGCAGGCTGCCCAGGACGCTGGCAGTAAAGACTGCGCCCGGGATTAAAGCTCTGCCTGCAAATGTTAGATTAGAGATATGGCCCAACAAGGGTGATCTCCTCATTTATGAAGGGTGAAGTTACGTTGGCGCCTTGTCGCTGAATTAAAATCCTTGTCATAGCTTTGCCGTTTGACAGCAGATGTTTCGGAAACTTCACAAAGATGTCGCCGCTGCCCTTGCTGCCAGCCTTAACCAGAAAGGGCACCTGCGCGGTGATCACTTTAATTCCAAGCTTTTCAGAGTTTGAATCTGTTTTGAAAATTAAAGGTTCATTCTCAAAACTTTGGTTGCTGAGGTCGACCTTGAAGCGATTAACGATTTCAGTCTCCTGCGCTGCACTTTTGATTTCCTGGTAAGGCGAATCCGTGGCACGCACAAAGGCCGCTTCAATTGGCCGGCGCGTGGCAAGGCTTGTGATCAGACCGGCCAGCACGCCAGCGATCATTAGAAAATAGGCGACGGTTCGTCCCCTGATTACCTTGGGTTTGATTCCCTGCAGGCCTACTTCCGAATCGTACCGGATAAGGCCTGGGGGCTTGTGGGTTTTTGACATCACGTCATCGCAGGCGTCAATACAGGCGGTGCAGCCGATGCATTCCAGCTGGGCTCCTCGTCGAATGTCTATTCCTGTTGGGCAGACTTGCACGCAGCGGTAGCAGTTGACGCAGTCGCCTTTCGGGCCTGATTCGGGCTCAGTGCCTTTACGTGGTTCGCCGCGTTTGACGTCGTAAGTAACCAGTAAGGAGTTATCGTCCATCAGGAGTGACTGAAATCTGCCATAAGGACAGAGCAAGGTGCAGAACTGTTCGCGAAACCATCCAAAGTCGAAGAGAATTGCACCCGTGATGGCCAGCATCACTGCAAAGCTCAAGGGATTCTCTGCTGGTGAATGGCGAATCATTCGGGAAAGTTGATCGGTGCCGACGAAATAAGCGATAAAACTGTGGGCCACGATAAGTGTTACGATGGAGAACAAGAGCCATTTTGCGAATTTTTTAGCGAGCTTATCGAAAGACCACTCTTCGAGTGCAAGTCTTCTGCGGGCAACATGATCTCCTTCAACCCAGCGTTCGATGCTACGAAACAAGGTGTCGATGAATACCGTCTGTGGACATGCCCAGCCGCACCACTCGCGTCCCCATACCGCTGTACCGAGCCCCAGCGTCAACGCCGCGCCACCGAAAATGAAAACCAGCATCGGAGCATCGTGAGCCCAGAACGTAATGCCAAAAATGGCAAAGCGACGTTGCGCGATATCAAGCAGCACGGCCTGGTGGCCGCGAACTCGAACCCAGGGCAGCAGCAAAAATATCAGGATCAGAAATGAATGCACCCAGGTTCGATACGTACGGAATCTGCCCTTCACCTCGGCGGGGAAGAGATAAATTCGATTTCCGTGCTGATCGGTGGTCGCAAGTCTGTCAGTTGGGAGTTCTCGCGACTTGGGGGCGCTCATGACTTACTCCTTCACAAGCTGGCCTTGCGCGGCTTTAGCGCCTGGCGGATTCGTTCCTCGAAGGGATTTTACGTAAACCGTGACTGAGTAAACTTCATCGTCTGTGAGCAGTGCGCCCCAGGGTGGCATTCCTTTGTCCAGGACTCCGTCGTGGATGACTTTCGCGATTGAGCCGGTTTTGCCGTCACCATGTAGCCAGTAGTCATCGGTCAGGTTTGGCCCGATGACGCCTTGGCCCCGATCACCGTGGCAGGCAATGCAGCGCACTTGAAATACACCTTTGCCGGCGACCAATGCTTCCGGTCGTTTTTGAAAGGCTACGAGCTTTGGCATATCGGGAAATACGCTTTGAGGTACTGCCGCTTTCTTGGCCGCCATCGCCGCGACGTCGTGGTCGAAATCGTCTCGAATTGACGGGCCACCTCCAAGCTCATAGTAGCCGTAGTAGACGACGGCAAAGACGATCGTGAGATAAAAAAGGCTGATCCACCAGCGCGGAAGGTCATTGTCCAACTCCTGGATACCGTCATAGTTGTGGTCTGTTAGCTTTTCCTTCTTGCCGTCACTCATGACCGTTTCCTTCCTCGGACAGTGGCAGGCGTTCCATCTTTCGATAGAGTTCGACGTTTGACTTTAGAAACGTGCGGAAGAACATGGTTAGAAAGACTGTGACAAAGATCAGCATTGCGATGCAGGTCAGCCACGGCATCGGAAAATGAGAAAGCGCTTGCGCGTTCATTGCGCACCTCCGATCAGTTTTGGGGTTGGAACTGGCTCGATGACCATGTTCCCCAATCGCTGTAGATAAGAAACGACAGCGGTGATTTCTTTGTCTTCCATTCCTTTTGGCGCTCCTTGCGACTCAAGCTGATCCGCTATGAGTTTTGCCTGGCCTCGGGCTGCGGAGTCGGCTGATTCCACTTCCCGATCTGAATAAGGAACACCCAGGGTTTTCATGACCGACAGTTTCTTTGATAGGATCGCAAAATCAGTTTTGTCATGAAAAAGCCAAGGATAGGCCGGCATGATTGATTTTGGAGTGACTGCTCTTGGGTCAAGCATGTGTCTAAAGTGCCAAAGATCCGGATATTTT